>DATLHO010000212.1:0-31813 GCA_035539855.1 Kapaibacterium sp. (SeqCode)
ACGGCCGGATCCACGCCGAGCTCCTGAAGATCCCCAGGTCAGGACGCGCCGATGCGAGCATGCCGGCCGCGGCCGTGCCGAGTCCTGCGGCGTCACGCGTGAGCTTGACCACGACACGGCCCTCGACCGCCCGAGCGGCGACGGGGTCATACGGGGACTTGAGCTCGACGCTCTGGGCCGATGCGATCGACGGAGCCAGCAGCGACGTCGCGAGCGCGGCGGCCAGGAATGCGGCGGGGGAACGACGTAGAGACTGCTTCATACGCTAGGAGCTGCGGTCATCCGCGATTTCGCGGAGAGAGTGGGATGAACGACGGCGAAGGACACTAGACATCGTAGTGGGTGCCCAAGCTACGGATGCCGCCACGCCAGCGAAATGCAGGTGGAAATCACCAGGCCGGCCAGCGACGGCCCTACTGGGACTCCCGCAGCCGTACGAGCTTGCGAACCAACGCCTCGCCGTCGACGACGAGGCGGACGAAGTAGACCTGCTCGTCGGCGGAGGACTCCGGCACGAACTCGATCGCGTGGACGCCGCGCGGATATGTGCCCTCGGCGAGGGTCGCGACGCGCTCGCCGATGGCCGTGAAGACGTCGAGCGTCACGGCGCCCTCGGCGGCAAGACTGAACTCGATGCGCGTGCTGCCCGCGAAGGGGTTGGGGATTGGCTCGTAGAGCTCGAGCGTCGTCGGCAGCACGAGCGGTCCGCCGAACGGCATGCCCAGGCGCGTGAGCACGGCTCGGGCCTCGGTCGCAGCCGAGCGCAGCGCTGCGAGGTCGTCGCCGGCCATGAGCGAGAAGACGATCGTCGTATCCTCGCCGGCGCCGAGCGTGATCGGGCCGGCGCCGATGATCGTCGAGCAGTCGCCGACCGACGACTCGTCGCGGCGAATGCCGCTCGAGATCGCCTGCCATTTCTCCTCCTGGTAAAATCCGTCCGCGATCGGATCGCCGCCATTGTCGGCGGCCATGAAGTTCATCGGCTGCTCGCCAACGAGCATGGCTCCGGTGTACGGCAGGCCGGCCGATCGGACGTTGTACGTGTAGCCGAGACGGTTCTCCGGGTCGAGCCGCGTCTGGTTCGATGCGCCGCCGAGTCCGATATCCCAGTCGAGATACAGCGCGGCGTGCAGACCCTCGAGCGGCTGCTGCGACGTGTTGGTGATGCGATAGAAGAGCAGCAACTGATTGTCGCGCCCGGTCGCGCGGTCGGCGCGGGTCGTCAGATCGATACTCAGGCCATTGCGCTGCATCGGATGCAGATGCGCATCGTCGAACTGTGCCGTGCCGATCTCGGCTCCCTCGACATCGTCGATCGCCACGCGGTAGGCGCGAACGGTCTGCAGTCCCTGGCTTTGGTAGCCGGGCTCGGCCGAGCGCACCACGTCGGCGAGCCGCGCCGGACTGGTGCCGATGATGAGTCCTCCCTCGGCCAGCAGGTTGTCGGAGCCTCCGAAGCGGAAGCCGGCTCCCTGGGTGTTGCTCGGGAAATCGTTGAACCCGATGCGGCCGTTGCCGGTGAGCGTCGCGGTGACGCGGTCGTTGGTCGTCGTGGCGAAGTTCGGGTTGACGGTGACCTCGACGCGGCTCGAGCCAATCTCCACCGCGTCGCTCTCGAGTCCGACGCGAAGCGCGATGAGCTCGTCGAACCCGGCGGCGGCCGGCGCGACGAGGCGCAGCGACGTGCTCGTGCGGGTCTCACCGGTCTCGAAGCCGCCGAGCAGATCCTCACCGTTGGTGATCTCGATCTCACGGCCTGCGGAGGCCAGCCGCAATCGGACGCCGCTGGCGGGGCGGAGGTAGTTTCGCACCGTCACGCGCAGTTCGAATGACTCTCCGGGCTCCAGAAGTCCGTCGCCGGATGCATCGATCACGTCGACGGACTCGACGCCGGCCAGAAGCGCGTTGGGGCCGGTCGCAAGCGCGCGCAGCACGTTGAGGCGACCTGCGCCGAGCATCAACTGGAAGTCGGGATTCTGTTCGTCGATGTTGTCGGCGCTGGCGCGCAGCACGGCCGAGACCTGTGCCGGGTCGAGCGAGGGATAGCGTGCGCGGACCAGCGCCGCGGCGGCGGCGACCATCGGCGAGGCCATCGACGTACCGTCGGCATAGCCATAGCCCGTCTGCGACTGGGCCAACGGCAGAGTCGAGTAGATCTCGCTGCCGGGCGCCGAGATGCCGACGAAGCTGCTGTAGTTGCTGAAGCCCGATCGACGATCGCCGTTCATGACCGACGCGACCGAGAGAACGCCGTGGTACGATGCCGGGTACGATGCGCTCAACCGTCCGTCGTTGCCGGCCGCGGCGACGACGAGCGTGCCGGCGTCGGTGACCGCATCGACGACCTCCTGCTCGGCGCGACTGCGACCGCCGCCGCCCCACGATGCATTGATCACCGTTGCGCCCATTCGCGCCGCGTAGAGTATCGCGTCGTAGCCGTTGACGAGCGTGGGCGACTCGCGTCGGTCGTCGGCGATCTTCAGCGCCATCAGGCGGACGCCGTGCGCGAGTCCCGCGATGCCGACGCCGTTGTCGGTGCTCGCCGCGGCGATGCCGGCGACGTGCGTGCCGTGCCAGTGCCCCGGGCTCGGATCGTTGTCGGCGGAGCGGCCGTCGCGTCCGGCGAAGTCGTAGCCGACCCAGTCGTCGACGAATCCGTTGCCGTCGTCATCGGCGCCGTTGGTGCGTCGGTCGGCTCCCTTCGCATCAGTGCCGCTCTCACCCGGATTGCGCCAGATCGCGTCCACCAGGTCGGGATGCACCCAGTCGATGCCCGTGTCGACGATCGCGACGATCGCGGTGCTGTCGCCGCGGCCGATGTCCCAGGCGTCGAACGCCCTGATGCGCTCGAGATACCACTGTCGAGCGACGTACGGATCGTTCGGGATGACGTGCAGATGGCGGCGAAAGACCGGCTCGGCATAGGCGACACCCGGCAACGCCATGACCTTTGAGGCCACGAGGGCGGGATCGCCAGTGCCGGCGAACTCCACGACCAGAATGCGGTCGAGTCCCCGTCGGTCCACGACGCCACGGCGGAGTCCGCCTCCGGAGCGAACGAGCTCCGGACGCAGCCACGAGCGGACGGCGAGCCGGCCGAAGCGCTCGGCGAGCGGCGCGAGCACGCGCTCGCCGGCGGCGACGGGGTCGGCCGTCGGATCGGACAGCTTGACGATCAATCGACCCGGGATGGCCTCGGCGACGGTCGGCGCGAGATGCGGGGACTGCGGCTGGGCGGTGAGCAGCCCGGCAACGAGAAGAAGCAGTGGGAGTGGGGCGAGTCGTTTCATCGTTCTAGATCAAACGTGCACGCCGCCGCGGGATTGTCGCGTCGGTGCGGGCGGCTCGAGGAAGATGAAACAATTCTTTATACAGGGCCACGGCAAAAGTGCAGCCGGCGGATCGCACCCCGGCGATATATTGACCCCGGCCGTCTGAGGTGCCGTCCCGATCGTGGGCGGCTGAGAGCATACTCAACGAACCTGATCCGGGTAATGCCGGCGGAGGGAGGACGGGCCGATGATGACCGCGAGAGCGTGGCGCCGCACACCGGCGAGCGCACCCCCTTCTGATCGACCCCACCTTCCTTCGTCCCACCGACGAGCCGTTCACCCTGCTACCGAACGCCGACGCGATGATCGCCGGCGATCGCACTTATCCCTCGGAGGCATCCAGGCATGAAGCGCATTGATTCCGACTACTGTGTCATCGGCGGCGGCATCGCCGGCCTTTCGATGGCACGAGAGCTCGCCCGCTCCGGCGCGAGCGTGACGATCGTCGAGCGCGACGCCTTCGGACGCGGCGCCGCGTGGCAGGCCGCAGGGATGCTCGCGCCGATGGTCGAGGCGAGACTGCAGGAGCAGGGCGTGACGGCGTTCATGCTCGAGGCCCTCGAGTACTTCAAGGCATTCGCCGTCGAGCTCCAAGGCGAGACCGGCATCGACATCCAGCTCAGCACCGACGGATCGCTTCTCGTCGGAGTCGATCGCGACGACACCGAGAAGTGGCGCCACCGCTACGAGGAGTACCGCCAGATGAACCTGCCGGTGGAGTGGCTCAGCGGCTACGAGTGCCGCGAGATCGAGCCGTACCTCGCGACGGGTATTCCGGGCGGCATTTACTCCCGCGCCGACGAGCAGGTCGACAATCGCCGGCTGCTCGATGCGCTGGTGAGCTCCTGCGCGGCGGCTGATACCGTCACGATGATCGAGAACTCCGGCGAGGGAGAGCTCGTCGTCAGCGGTGAGCACGTCACCTGTTATCGGGCAGGGGAGCTCGAGGTGCATGCCGATCGATACATCGCCGCGACCGGTGCTCGCGTCGGCTGGCTGCGCAACGCCCTGCCGGAGATCGCCCGGTCGATTCGACCCGTCAAGGGACAGGTCATCCGACTCGATCAGTCGAGGATGCCGCTCGTCTCGCACCTGATCCGCACGCCGAAGATGTACCTCGCACCGAAGGTCGACGGCACGCTCGTGCTCGGCGCGACGAGCGAGGAGAAGGGCTTCGACGCTTCGATCACCGCGGGTGAGATCATGGAGCTGCTTCGCGCGGCATGGGAGACCGTGCCCGGCATCTTCGAGCTGCCGATCATCGAGACCGCCGCGGACTTCCGGCCGGCGTCGGTCGACCACGCGCCCCTGCTCGGCGCCACGTCGCTCGAGAACGTCGACGTCGCCACCGGGTACTTCCGTCATGGTGTCCTCGTCGCGCCGTATGCGGCGTCGATTCTCGTCGCGCAGCGGACGAGCGGGACGCACAGCCGCTGGCTCGAGCAGTTCTCACCGTCACGCCTCGGCGTCGCGCAGACCGCATGATGACCAGTACCGTCCACATCGTTCTCAACGGCGAGCCGCGTGAGCTCGTCGCCGACAGCGTTCGCGATCTCCTCGAGGCGCTCGGCGTCGACGCCTCACGCCCGGGCGTTGCCGTCGCGCTCAACGACCGCGTCGTGCGGCGCGCTCTCTGGGAGTCGACACGCATCGTCGACGGCGATCGCGTCGAGGTCATCACGGCGATGCAGGGCGGATGAGGGAGCACAGTAGGAGCCGTCCCGAACGACGACGGACGCGCTTCAGCGACGATCGATCAACAGCGACGTTCCATTCTCTTTTCTTCGTGAGGAGTAGATGAGCACCCCAACCGATCAGGACCTGTTCACCATCGCCGGGCGTCAGTACGCCTCGCGGCTGATCATGGGCTCCAGTCGATATCCCAATCCGCAGATCATGCTCGAAGCGCTCGAGGCATCGGGCACCGGCCTGGTGACGGTCTCGATCCGTCGATTGAATCTGAGCGACCGCACGGCCCCGTCGATCCTCGATTTCATCGAGCGCGAGCGCTACGACCTGCTGCCGAACACGGCCGGCTGCTACACGGCTCGTGACGCAGTGTTCACCGCGCAGATGGCCCGCGAGGCGCTCGAGACGGACTTCATCAAGGTCGAGGTCATCGGGGAGGAGGACACGCTGTTCCCCGACGTCGAGCACACGCTCAAGGCGTGCGCGGAGCTCGTCAAGGACGGGTTCAAGGTCTTTCCGTACGTCAACGACGACCTCGTGACCTGCCGAAAGCTCGAGGACATGGGATGTGTGGCGGTGATGCCGCTCGCGTCGCCGATCGGCTCGGGGATGGGCATCCGTAACCCGTACAACCTGCAGATCATACGGGAGAAGATCTCGATTCCGATGATCATCGATGCCGGACTCGGCACCGCGAGCGACGCCGCGCTGGCGATGGAGCTTGGCGCCGACGGCGTGCTGCTCAACAGCGCCGTATCGGGCGCGCACGACCCGGTCGCAATGGCCGCCGCGATGCGCATGGCCGTGGAGGCCGGACGACTGGCGCGCAAGGCGGGTCGCATTCCGACGCGCCTCTATGCGAAGGCGTCCTCGCCGACGAATGGCGTGATGCCTTCGATCGCGACGGAGCGGAGCTGAGCGTGGACGACGGAATCCCGGCGCCACCGTTTCGGCTGATCGCCATCGTCTCGTCGGCCGACGCCGCCCGGCGTGTCGTCGAGACGATGGCCTCGATCGACCGCGACCGATCGTTCGGGCTGATGATCCGCGACCCTGCCCACGACGAAGCGCGCGTGCGGGCGATCGTCGAGGAGATCGCGGGCGAGTTGCCACCGAGCGTGCATCTGATCGCCAATGCGACGGCGGTCACACAGGCCGAGCGCACGCACCTTCCGTTCGAGCGCGCCGGCGCCGTGCTGCCGATGACGGTGATGGGATACATCGTCGGAGCATCGGTGCACACCATCGGCGAGGCCGCATCGCTCGACGGTCTCGTCGAGTACCTCGTCGCCTCGCCGGTCTTTCCGACTCCCTCGAAGCCGGGTCATCCGGGCATCGGCCTCGAGGGGCTCCGCAGGCTCTGCACCGCGGTCGCGACGCCGGTCTTCGCGCTCGGCGGCATCGGCGCGAACACCGCGCGCGCCTGTCTAGAGGCGGGAGCGTTCGGTCTTGCCGCGATCACCGCGTTCGAGGATCCCCTTCAGACTCGCGCGCTCGTCGACGCGACCGATGCGATCTCTTTCCGAGGATCAAATCCCTAGCTGCAACCGACCGTACTCATGACCAACCAGGCAGGACCGGCGCGCTCGACGATGCCCGTCGTGATCTCGATCGCCGGCTCGGATTCCGGCGGAGGCGCGGGCATCCAGGCGGACATGAAAACCTTCGAGGCGTTCGAGGTCTTCGGGACGACGGCGATCACGGCGATCACCGCACAGAACACCGTCGGCGTGCGAGCGGTGCACGACGTGCCGACGGAGGTCGTGCGCGCGCAGCTCGAGGCCGTGTTCGACGACATGCCGGTTGCGGCGATCAAGATCGGCATGCTCTCGAGCGCATCGATCATCGAACTGGTCGCGTCGTTTCTGCGCGAGCGTGCGTCGGGCATTCCGGTAGTGCTCGATCCGGTGATGGTCGCGACGAGCGGCGACCGCCTGCTGCGCGACGACGCGGTGGCGGCGATCCTCGGCGAGCTCGTGCCGCTGGCAACGATCGTCACGCCGAACAGCGAGGAGGCGGCGATCCTTGCCGGCATCGACGTCACCGACCTCGACGGCATGCGCCGCGCGGGCCACGCGATCGTCGCGGCCGGAGCCGCTGCCGCACTTATCAAGGGCGGGCACATCACGCCGCGAGCGAGCGCCGATGGCATTCGCGAGCTCGTCGACCTGCTTGTCGAGGGCGAGAGCGGGCACGAGCTGCCGACGCCGTACATCGCCACGCGAAGCACACACGGTACGGGATGCACGACCTCGTCGGCGATCGCGGCGCTGCTGGGCTGCGGACTGCCGCTGCTCGACGCGGTCGTCGCCGCGCAGCGCTACGTCCACGGAGCGATCGCGAACGCGCCCGGACTGGGGCACGGCAGCGGGCCGTTGCGGCACGGGTGGCGGTCGTGTGACGACAAGGCCTAGCACACCGCTGTTTTGGCGCGCAGTGTCGACGTGTTATTTTGTGTCGACTTGTCCTCCCGGCAACGACGCCAGCTACCCTGGCACCTTCAAAAATGCCGTCGCGACCCCACTACGCTCGGTTCGATTTCGGCGATCTTCGTTGCCATTCCCCCATTTCTGACACGGAGTGATTCGATGATAGCGCGCGCCACATCCTCAACGATTCTCGCACTCGTTGCGATGATTGCCCTTGGCTGCAGCAACGACGATGGTCCGATCGACCCAACCACCGCGGGCAAGATTATAGGTACCGTCACAAGCAGCGCTGGACAGGTGGTCGCGGGCGCGGCCGTCTCGACCATCCCCGCAACGCAGTCGAAGCTGACCGGTGCCGACGGCACGTTCATCATCAGCGATGTCGCACCGGGAACCTACGTCGTGTCGGTGGTCAAGGAAGGTCTCGATCCCGCTGCCACGAGCGTCACCGTCGGTGCGGGAAAGACCGTGACCGCCGACCTCGTCATGGGAAGCGGTCCTGCGAACGGGCTCCCCAATGAGCCGTCGAACCCCGGCCCTTCCGACGGGGCAGTCGCGCAGCCGACCGAACTGACCCTGCGATGGACCGCGAGCGATCCGGACAACGATACGCTTCGATTCGACGTCCTGCTGGGAACATCGAATCCGCCGACGACGGTCCTGACGAGCAATCAATTTCCGCGTGTTCACTACATCGCGGAGCTCGACAGCAACACGACGTACTACTGGCAGGTCATCTCGCGCGATCATCGCGGTGGCGTCACCGCCGGTCCTGTCTGGAGATTCCGTACCGAGAAGGCAAACGAGAACAAGGCGCCATACCCACCGAGTAATCCGGCACCGGCCGATGGCGCCGTTCATCGTTCCGCGCAGGTCACGCTTTCATGGTCGGCGCAGGATCCGGAGCTGGATGCACTGAAGTACGACGTGTATTTCGGCACCACCGAGTTCCCTGGCCTGGTGGCAGAAGACGTTACGGCAACGAGTCTCTCGCGCGCCAACCTTGCACCAAATGCGCGCTATTACTGGCGCGTCGTCGTGCGCGACAATCATGGCGGCGAATCCCAGGGGCCGCTCTGGAGCTTCACGACGGGCGACGTCAGCGAGCAGCCAGGGGCGACGCTGGTTGCCTATTACAAGCTTGACGGGAACGCACAGGACGCGAGCGGTAACAGCAACCATGGCTCCTACAATGGTGTGTCGACCATGACCAGTCGCCACGGCCGGACCGGAGAGGCGAGCTACTTCGACGGCAGCAATTACGTGACGATTCCTCATCGGCAGTCGCTCGTTTTTGCGAATTCAGATTTCACCGTCTCGGTGTGGGTTCGGATGACCGAGAGCCTGTCGGACTATACTGGGATTCTTTCGAAATGCACACCGTATGCGCCGGAGCGTGGATATCAACTGGTCGTGCGCAACGGAAGCACCTTCGGCATGCAGATCGGCTCGACCGTGCCGAGTGGTCGTGCATATTTCGATGTGGTTGCGGTGAATCCGCTTTCGTTCGGTGCATGGCACCACCTCGCAATGGTCGTCGATCGTGACACCCGAATGGTCCGGCTGTTCGTCGACGGCGAGCTCGCCGCCGAGTCGGTCGAGAATCACCTCGCATATTCCATCGAAGAGACCGAGGCCCTGTACATCGGCCGCGAGCGTCAGAACGTCTATCGATTCCGCGGCGGAATCGACGACGTGAAGATCTTTGCCGGCGCGCTGACCGGAGCGCAGATCCGGACGCTTGCTGGCGAGTAGTCTCGCACGCCGTTCACCGAAGACACAATGACCCCGAGAAATGGGCGGCCGCCATCGCGGTCGCCCACCTCGACACCGACGCCATCACTTCCTCCGTTCCTCACATTCGATCCTTCTCTCATGACAGCACCACGTCTCATCACATCGATTTTCGCGATCGTGCTCGCGGGCACGGCTGGTTGCAGCAATGACAGTGGCCCGGTCACACCGCCGGTGACCCAGGGCACGATCTCCGGCAAGGCGACGGATGTCATGGGCCGACCCCTGATCGGTGTCAACATCGCCACGACACCGCCGACGCTGAATGCGACCAGCGGATCGGACGGGACGTTTTCGATTCCCAATGTCACGGCCGGTACCTACACGGTTCGCTTCGTACATCCCAGCTTCGATACGGCGAGCGTCAGCGCGACCGTGATAGCCGGACAGTCATCGACCGCTGAGCTTGCACTGAAAGAGCGTGGGCTCGTCGCTGCATGGTCGTTCACAGGCTCGGCGCGAGACATGGCAGAGCGGGGCCACGATGGCGTCGTGACCGGTGCAAGTCCCGCACCCGATCGATTCGGCGTCGCCGCGAGCGCGCTGCAGTTCGAGGGCGACGACTTCGTAACGGTCGCGCATGCGGATGATCTCGTCTTTTCGACCAGCGACTTCAGTGTTGCCGCGTGGGTGCTTCTGGCAGGCTCACAGGAAAACTTTGCCGGCATTCTCTCGAAGTGCACACCGCTCGCGCCCGAATACGGATACCAGCTCGTCATTCGCGATCCGGACCGGTTCGGGATCCAGATCGGCAGCCGGGTGCCGACCGGCCAGAGCTACTTCGACGCACTTGCGACCGGCTCGCTGACGACCAATGGATGGCATTTCGTCTGTATGGTGGTGTCGCGGGGCGATAGGTCGGTGCGGCTCTATGTCGATGGGCAGCCTGCCGGCGTACAGGTGAGTCAGCACCTCGACTATTCGCTGATGGAGGATGAGCCCCTGTACTTCGGTCGCGAGCGCCAGGGGGTCCGCTGGTTCAACGGCCTCATCGATGATGTTCGCATGTTCAACCGTGCACTTGCGCCTGTGGAGGTTGCGACACTGGCGACACGGTGACATGACGCCGCCTCGGCGCCTGATATGCGCGCCCCGCGGAGAACGTCCGCGGGGCGCTTCGTTTCTCCTCACTCGTGCTATCCGATTTCTGGTCTGACTCGACGTATGCATGACATGATGCCTTCACGGATTCCAGCGCGATCGACCGCGCGCCTTATCGGACTCGTCCTCTGCCTGGCGCTCGCGCCGGCCGGTGGACCGCTGTCTGCACAGTCGCCGACGCAGCGGCCTCGGGCGGAGCTGTCGCCGACGAGCGGACAGCCACTGCCGCTGGATTCGGCCGTGCGTGTCGGCCGACTGCCGAACGGTCTCACGTACTACGTGCGCGAGAATCGCGAGCCGAATGCCCGCGCCGAGCTGCGACTCGTCGTCAAGGCCGGGTCGATTCTCGAGGAGCCGGATCAGCAGGGTCTCGCTCACTTCGTCGAGCACATGGCGTTCAACGGGACGCGCCGCTTCGAGCGCCACGAGATCGTCCGGTATCTCGAGTCGATCGGCATGCGCTTCGGTCCGGACCTCAACGCGTACACGAGCTTCGATCAGACCGTCTACATGCTGCAGCTTCCGACCGACTCCTCGGGAGTGCTTGCGAAGGGGCTCGACATCCTCAGCGAGTGGGCCGGTGGCATCGCGTTCGACTCCCTCGAGATCGAGCGCGAGCGCGGCGTCGTCATCGAGGAATGGCGCGGCGGCCGCGGCGCCGAAGCGCGCATCCGCGACCGGCAGCTCCCGGTGCTGCTTCGCGGCTCGCGCTACGCCGAGCGCCTTCCGATCGGCCGTACCGATGTCCTCGACACGTTCCATCACGACCGGCTGCGCGCGTTCTATCGTGACTGGTATCGACCCGATCTGATGGCCGTCGTCGCCGTTGGCGACTTCGACGGTCTCGAGGTCGAGCGTCAGATCCGCGAGCGCTTCACCGCGCTGGTCGCGCCTGCGGCTCCGCGACCCCGAGCGTCGTTCGACGTGCCCGCGCACGACCAGACGCTCTTCTCGATCGTGAGTGACCCGGAGGCATCGCGTCTCGGCGCGTCGATCTACTTCAAGCACCCGCCGCGGCCCAACGCGACCGCCGATGATTATCGGACGCTGCTGACGGTGCGTCTGATGACGGCGATGCTCAACCAGCGGCTGCACGAGCTGACGCAGAAGGCGGAGCCGCCGTTCATGTTCGGCTACTCGTCGTACTCCGGCTACACGCCCGCGGTCGACGCGTTCGTCCTGAGCGCCGGATTGGACGAAGCAAGAATGACCGAGGGGATCTCGGCGCTCGTCGCCGAGGCCGAGCGCGCGCGCCGCTTCGGCTTCACCGCGACCGAGCTCGAGCGCGAGAAGACGGACCTGCTTCGATCCTACGAGCGCGCCTACGCCGAGCGGGAGAAGACCGAGTCGTCGTCGATTGCCGCGGAGCTCGTCGGTCACTTCACCGATGCCGAGGCCGCGCCCGGCATCGAGGCGGAGTACGCGCTCGTGCAGCAACTGCTCCCGACGATCGCGCTCGCCGACGTCAATCGCCTGCCGGGCGCGCTCATGACCCGAACGAATCGCGTCATTGCGATCACGGCGCCGGAGAAGGAGGGATTGGTCCTGCCGAGCCCTGCGCGTCTGGCGGCACTGCTCGATTCCGCGGGCTCGCTCGCGCTCGAGGCGTACGAGGATATCGCCAGCACCACGACGCTGCTCGAGACGCTTCCGACGCCGGGAAGCATCACGAAGGAACAGGTCGACCGCGATCTCGGTCTGCTACGCTGGACCCTCTCCAATGGCATCACCGTGGTTCTGAAGCCGACCGACTTCAAGAACGACGAGATCCTCCTGTCGTCGTTCAGCCCCGGCGGCACGTCGATCGTCACCGACGAGGACTTCCTCGATGCCTCGATGGCGACCGCGGTCGCAACCGAGGGCGGCGTCGGCGCGCTCTCGCAGATCGAGCTTCAGAAGACGCTCGCCGGCCGCGCGGTCTCCGCCTGGCCTTCCATCGGCGAGCTCTATGAGGGACTCTCCGGCAGCGCCTCACCGCGCGACGTCGAGACGATGTTCCAGTTGCTGCACCTCTACGTGACGTCGCCGCGCTACGACAGCACGGCGTTCGTCTCCATGCGCGCGCGCGCAAAGACGTCCCTGCGGAATCGCGACGCGCGTCCGGAGTCGGCGTTCTCCGACACGCTCACGGCGATTCTCTCGCGGTATCATCCCCGCCGACGACCGTGGACCGAAGCGACGTACGATCGCATCGATCCGCAGCGAGCGATGGCGATCTACCGCGAGCGCTTTGCCGACGTCTCGGACCTGACGATGGTAATCGTCGGAAGCTTCGATCCCGACACGCTCCGTCCGCTGGTCGAGCGATACGTCGCGAGCCTGCCGGGACGTGGCAGGCGCGAGAACTGGCGCGACCTCGGAATCGTGCCGCCCACCGGTGTCGTCGAGCGCGTGATCCGCCGCGGACGCGAGCCGAAGGCGCGCGTGCAGATGGTCTTCAGCGGTGAGCTCGACTGGTCGCAGACCGCGCAGAACGAGCTCTATGCGATGTCGAGCGTGCTGGAGATCATGTTGCGCGAGTCGCTGCGTGAAGAGAAGGGAGGCACCTACGGTGTGGGAGTGGCGGCCGTGCCGACGCGCCGTCCGCGCGAGCGCTATGCGATGATAGTCTCCTTCGGATGCGCCCCCGAGCGACTCGACGAGCTCGTCGGGCAGACACTCGCGACGATCGACAGTCTGAAGCGCGAGGGTCCGAGCCGCGAGAACCTCGCGAAGGTGACCGAGGCCGCGCGCCGATCGAACGAGCTGAATCTCCGGAACAACCGGTACTGGCTCTCGCAGCTTCAGACGCAGGTGATGTTCGACGAGCCGCTCGGAGCATTCCTCGCGGCGCCGGCCGAGTTCGAGAAACTCACGGTGGAGCAGGTGCGTGCGGCGGCTCGGCGCTACCTCGATCCCGCGAACCTCGTCAAGGTCGTGCTGCTCCCGGAGACGATGCCGACGGACGGTCAGGCGGAGGAGGGCCGATGAGCGCGACACCGATCATCCGCGAAGCGACGCGCGAGGACGTTCCGCTCGTGCTCGAGTTCATTCGCGCGCTCGCCGAGTACGAGCGACTCTCGCACGAGGTCGTCGCAACGGAGGAGATGCTCGCATCGGCGCTCTTCGGTCCGAGGCCCGTCGCAGAGGTGCTCATCGCGACGCTCGAGAGCGAGCCGGCGGGATTCGCGTTGTACTTCCACAACTTCTCGACGTTCCTCGGGCGTCCCGGGATTTACCTCGAGGATCTCTTCGTGCGTCCGGAGCTGAGGGGCAACGGTGTCGGTCGTGCGCTTCTCGAGGCCCTGGCGGCGATCGCGCTGGATCGCGGATGCGGGCGACTCGAGTGGAGCGTTCTCGACTGGAACGAGCCGGCGATCGCGTTCTACCGACGGCTGGGCGCCGAGGCGATGAGCGAGTGGACGGTCAACAGGGTTACGGGCGATGCGCTCGTGCGGCTGGCGAGGCGCTCGTGAGACAGGTCATCAAGGCATACATCGACGGCGAGCTTCTCAGCGAGCACGTCGTCAGCGTGCAGTCGAGCACGACCAGGCCCGAGATGGATCTCCGGGAGATCAGGAATTTCGCGCGGCATACCGACGCACGCGCCCACTGTCATCTCGTGATCCGTCCCGATCGATTCGAATCAATCGACATCGAGCTGAGTCGATGGGGCGATCGGTCGATCGCGAGCGTTCACGTCGACGAGGAGAAGATGATCGCGGCAACGTTCAACGGCGTCCGGCAGGAGGCGATTGCCGCCGACGTCCGCTATCCCGTTCTCTTCGACGGACCGAGCATCCTGTTCGACTTCGCCAACGCGTTCATGATTCTCGGACTGGGTAGCGGCGAGGAGCTTCGCGCTCCGGTCAACATCCTCGACATGCGCGGCGCGCACCTGTCGACGGCGCTCTACAGCTTCCGGCGCGACGATTCGATCATCACGATCCTCAAGGGCGCCGATCCCGCCGACGATGCGGAGATCGTGCTCGATGACAAGGGAACAGGACCGCGGACGTGTCGCTCCCGGGGAGTGGTGTACGTCTTCGGGGAGGAGAGCCGTGCGGACTCGTAGACCCATTGGCCGGCTGCACGTAATCACCGACACGACGGTGCAGCAACGGTATTCCGCGGCGCAGCTGGCCGCGCTCGCGATCGAGGGCGGCGCCGATACGATCCAGTATCGCAGCAAGGCGATCGACGTTCGGGCGCTGATCGCGGAGGCGACGACCGTACGCGACGTCTGCGTCGGGGCCGGCGTGTTGTTCCTCGTCAATGATCGCGTCGACGTCTGCCTGGCCGTCGACGCCGACGGCGTGCATCTCGGGCGCGAGGACATGCCGCTCGACGTCGCGCGCCGCATCCTCGGACCTGATCGCATCATCGGAGGCACGATCAGGGGCGTCGAGCACCTCATCGAAGCCGAGTCGCTCGGCGCGGACTATGTCGGGCTCGGTCCGATCTTCGGAACGACGTCGAAGCATGTCGCGCTCGCACCGCTTGGACTCGACGCGGTTCGTGCCGTCGTCGCCGCGGCGCACATTCCCATCATCGGCATCGCCGGCATCACGCTCGACAACGCGAGCTCCGTCATCGAGGCAGGAGCCGACGGTCTGGCGGTGATCGGCGCGGTCTGCGCGGCCGACGACGTGCGCGCGGCGGCCGGGGCGATGGTCCGGGCCATCGCCGCCGGAGATCGCGCGCGCTCGGCTCACGAGCGGAACGGGACGTAGCGCACGTCGTCGAACGTTGCGTCCGCTAGAGCTCGCCGACGATCTCGATGAGATTGCCCGCGGGATCGTAGCACTGGAACCACGCCTGCCCGCCACCCATGTCCTGCGGACCCGCTTCGTGCACGATGCGCACGCCGGCGTCGCGCAGCGTGCGGTACATCGCGGCGACCGAGCTGGCCGTCAATCCGAACGATGCGCGCACGGTCTTCGGTGTCACCGTCGCAGGCTCATTGCCGCCCTCGATGAACAGTCCAACGTCGTCGTTGATCGTCAGGAAGCAGGAGTTCGGACCCATGTCGAAGCTCTTCTGCAAACCCAGCAGACCGTTGTAAAAGGTGAAGGCGCGCTCGTAATCGTCGACGTAGACCGCTACGAACGTGACCCCGACGAGCGTCGGGGATGCTTTGATGGTGTCACTCATCGGAAGATCGGGTACGCTCACTGAAAGGATGACTCGTGCCTCGCTGCGGAGGGTAGGTCCGCGAATCTACATGACGGACCCTTTCCCCCAAACACCATCGCCGTGTGGTCGATCGGGAACCATCGCCTACGCCGCGCGTCCAGAGCGTTGATGTCCGGCGCGCACCGCCGGCCGCCGTCGCGCTCCCATCTCACGTGATCAACGAGTTCCGCAAACACCATGATGCTGCCGACCGCCACACTCGTCTGTCTCGCCGCTCTCGTTCCCTTCTCACAGCGATCGGGGGCGCAGAGCGCGATCGACGCACCGGTCGTCGAGACGGAGCTCGGCGCGCGGATCGATCGATACCTCGCGACGCTCGCCGTCTACGGCATGTCGGGATCGATCCTCGTCGAGCGGGATGGGCGTGTGATCGTGCACGCATCATACGGACTGGCCGATCGAAGCGAGGACGTACCGCTCACCGTGGACATGCCCATGCTCATCGGCTCGCTCTCGAAGCAGTTCGTCGCGGCCGCGATCCTGAAGCTCGAGGCTCAGGGCAGGCTGCGCGTCGGTGACTCGCTCCCGCGGTTCTTTGCCGACGTGCCCGCGGACAAGCGGTCGGTCACGCTGCATCAGCTCATGACCCATACCGCCGGTCTGGAATACCTGCCGACCGGCAACCTGTTCGAGCCGATGGATCGGGCTGAAGTGATGCGCTCGACGCTCGCATTGCCGCGCAACGAGGAGTCGATCGGCCGCCATGCCTACGCCAACACCGGCTACACACTCCTTGCCGGGGTCATCGAGTCGGTCGCCGGCGTGTCCTTCGAGGAGTTTCTCCGGCGCGAGCTCTTCGAGCCGGCGGGCATGCGCAGCACCGGCTTCGAGTGGGACACGGCCGCGGAGTGGCGGGCGCGTCTCGGCGTGCACTCGTACAGCGGGCTGTCAGACGAAGGGTCGGCGCGAGCCTTCCCCGTGGCCCCGCGGCTCGCCGGCGCCGGTGGCGTCGTCTCGACGGTGGCCGATCTCTATCGCTGGGAGCTTGCACTACGCGGTGACGTCGTTCTGCCGGACTCGTCGCGACGCAAGCTCTTCACGCCCTACGTCGACGTGGGGGGCCCGATCCGTCACGCCTACGGCTGGAACGTGATCACGACGCCGCGCGCGACGACGATGATCGCGCACGCGGGCGACATCGGCGGCTACAACGCCGACTTCCGTCGCTACGTCGACGAGGGACTGACGATCATCTACCTGTCGAATGCCCGTGTCGCCAGCGGTGGCTGGCGTCAGGCGGTGCTGAACAACGTGAGCCTGCTCATCGCGGGTGCGAAGTATGCGGCGCCGCCATCGGTCGTCGAGCTCCCTGCCAAGCGACTCGAGGCATTCACCGGCCGCTATCGACTCGAGTCAGGTCAGGAGCTGCGCATCTGGCTCGACGATGGCCGGCTCATGATCGGCGGCGACGGGAGCGAGGCGATTGCACTTCTGGCGGCGATGTCGGCCGTCGACTCGACTCTCGCGACGACATACGACGAGCGCACGCTGACCATCGCACGCGATATGGTGACCGGCGAGCTCTCGTCGCTCGAGGCCGCGCTCACGCCGAGCCTGCCGCGCGCCGAGCTACGCGAGGAGATCGCACGACAGCTGCGTTCGCACACCGACAGCCTCGGCGCAATGCGTGAGCCGGAGCTGCTCGGGACGGCCGTGCTCTCACCATCGTCGGCACGCACGTACTGGCGAATGAAGTTCGAGCGGGGATCGGTGATGCAGGAGTGGTCGTGGCAGGGGGGCGTCATCATGTCGCTCGACGGCGGCATGACCACGGCGATGGCGACGGTGCTCGCTCCGACCTCGTCGACCGAGGCCGCGACGTTCGATCCCTTCACCGGTCGCAGCGTCGCCGTGGCGCTCGGTGTCGACGGCGGCCGATCTCTGACGGTGATCTCGGGTGATCGGCAGGCAACCGCGGTCCGCGTCAGCGATCCCTGAGCGTCGATTGCATTGTGCATCGCCGGCGGTTCCGAACGAGTTCGGAACGATCATTGCCCTGCTGGCGCGCATGACACGAACATTCTTCGCCCGATACCGCGGATACGTCATCGCGCTGCTCGCCGCGCTCGTCGTCGCGGCCGTCCTGCTTCCATCGCCGTCGACCTCCCTCGGCGCCTACGTCTACGAGCTCCTCCGTCGATGTCCCGACGAGAGCGACGCGATCGCACCATCGCAGTTCTACGTCATCGGCCACCGCGGCGCCGCCGGACATGCGGTCGAGAACACGATCCCGTCGATGGATTCCGCGCTGCGTCTCGGCGCGAACGCGATCGAGATCGACCTGTGCATGACCCGCGACAGCGCGATCGTCCTGTGGCACGACTGGATGCCCGACGACCCGATCGCGACCGCGCGGCAGCAGGGAACCGAGACCGACGTGCTCGCGAAGCCGCTGGTCCCCGACGATGAGGACCCCATGCACCGTCCCGTCCACGAGCTGACGCTGGCCGAGCTCCGCTCGGCGTACGGCTACGCCCTGAAGGACTCGACGCGGCGCCTCGACGTCAGCATTCCGACGCTCGAGGAGTTTCTCGCGTGGTCAACGGGGAAAGAGCCCCTGCGCGCCGTCTATCTCGACATCAAGGTGCCTGACGAGCTCGCATCGATGGGCCCGGCGGTCATCGCACGCATCGAGAGGATCCTCGCCGCGTCGCGACCCGCCTACGAGGTGGTCTACCTCGTCGCGTTCGAACAGGTCTATGACGCCGTCGAGCCGATGCTGCCCGAGGGGAACATCTCCTTCGATCGTGAGCCACCGGGCGGGCTGATCCTCGACCCGGCCGAGTACGGCTCGACGCCGACCGCGCTCGCTCGTGGCAATCGACACGCGAGCACCATCATCCCGATCACGTCGACATTCGGTCCCTGGACGACCGCTCGGCGCATCGCGCGCACGGACGTGCTTGCGTCGAGCGGCCGCGTTCGCTTCGTCACCGGCACGATGAACGATCCGGAGAAACTCGCGTGCCTGGTCGGTCTTGGCGTCGCGGGGATCTTCACCGATTTTCCCGAGCGACTCCGGCGGATCGTCGGAACGCCTGCGCGCTAGCGCCTCCCAAAGGCAAGCGCCGGGCCGCGGCGAACCGCGACCCGACGCTGCGGGGGACCTCTATGCCCGGAACCCAACTCGGCGTGTGCCCACGTGAGGAGAATCATACCTGCGTCTAGCCACAAGCCGTCAGTGAACCACGACTCGCTCGGAGACGACGCCACGAGGAGTTGCCACGATCGCGACGTAGATCCCCGGCGACAGATCGGCGACGTCGACGGCGATCGAATTCCCGCCAGCCTCGAGTCGATGATGGCTCGCGGGGATGTGGCATCGACCGTCGGCGGAGTAAAGGCTGATGAGCGCGTCAGCCGGCACATCGACGTCGACGGTCAGTCGGACGGTGCCGCGAGCGGGTAGCGGCGAGACACCCAGATCGAGTCCCACACTGCCTGCATGCTCCCGCTGGACCGACGAAAGGGGCCCGTCGAGGCGAAGCAGTCGCTGCGGTCCGACGCCGGCGAAGAGCTCTCCCCACGGCGCCAGTTTCAGGCTCGGCGATGCGAGCGCCGGATACGTCGACGCTCGCCATGTGGCGCCGGCGTCGCGCGACTCCCACGCATACACGCCGACCGCGTCCGATGCGATGCCGACGAACCGGCCGTCGACAGGGATGCTGACGCTGGTCGGACTTGTCCACGGCACCTCGACATCGGTCCAGGTGGCTCCGTCGTCCGTCGAGCGCGCGAGCGAATTCCGCGTGCTCGTTCCCGTAGCAATGAGATCGCCATTGGGAGAGAACAGAAGAGGCGCGCCGTTGAATGCCGAGAAGGACCCGCGTCGCTCCCACGTCAGTCCCCCGTCGGTTGAGCGCCGAACGGTCAGACCGCTACCGATCGACACGACGAACAGGTCAGCGTCGGGAGCGACCTGGATCGAGACGATCTGTGACTCGATGACGCGGGTCCAGGTCGCACCGGCATCGCTCGAACGGTAGAGGTCGCGGCCATTCGGCTCAACGGCTCCTGCGAGCAGGACGGCCTCACTGGTCGCCAGTACGTACGACGCCCGCCGACCGGTCGAGCGGACCGTCCACGTCGCGGCGGTGTCGGTGCTTAGCCAGAGCTTGCTCGAGCTGTCGGTCGGATCGGTTCCCGTCCACGTGAACGAGAGCGCGACGACACCGGAATCGTTGCCGCTGACGAACGGGATTGTCGGTGGTGTCGACAGATCACGCCACGACACGCCGTGATCGCGGCTGGCGCGCACGACCTGCGCACCGGTCGTGTCGATGGCGGCGAGGAGCACCTCTCCGCTCGCGAACGCGCCGAGGATCGCGACGACACCGTCGGTTAGCCGCCGCCACGTGCGTCCGGAGTCGAGCGATCGATGGAGCGATCCAAGTGAGTAGGGCTCGGTGATCCAGCGGATTCCCTTGAGCATGCCGTACATGCGTCCGGCGCGATCGATGGTGATGTTCGACATCATGGCGCAGTCGAGGCCGGCGTCAATCAGATCCCACGATGCTGCACCGTCGCTCGAGACGAACAGGTCGGGATTCGCGCCGATGACCAGGTTCCCGTCTGGTCCCTCGGCGATCGAGTGCGCAAGTCCGGGCCGTAGCATCGACGCGATCGATCCGTCGTCGCCGAGCACATAGGTCCCGGGTGGCGTTGCCGGCGTCGCCGCGAGCATTCGCGGCAAACCGACCGCCGCGAGAATGCGGCCGCCCGGACCGGATCGCAGGTCGTTCGCCGGAAGCTGCCGTACGACCCACCAACGGCGACCCGCATCGATGCTCTGGTAGAGCGAATCCGCGTAGACACCGAGGAGCCGGTCGCCGATGATCGGGGCGATCTGGGTCATCGGCAGCGTCTGCGTGAGCGACGTCCACGTCGTGCCCCGATCGCTCGAGCGATAGAGTCCGCTGAATCGCCAGGCGTAGATCTGTCCATCGCGCGCGACCGCGAGGCGTCCGGCGGCGACCTGTGGCAGGTCGTCAACGGGAGTCCACGTCAGCCCGTCATCGGTGCTTCGGTGCAGCTTTGCGCCGATGATCGCCAGGAGCGAGTCCCCACCAAGCGCGAGGAGCTCACTCGTGTTGACACCGTCATGCACGCGGGTCCAGGTTGAGCCTTCGGAGCTGCCGCGCCAGAGTCCCGATGTCGTCCCGGCGAGGAGCGTCCCGCTTGGTGTGGCGACGATCGCGGAGACGGAGTCGCGATCGAGAATCACGGACCACCGGTTCGCGTCGAGGCGGTAGAGTCCGCACGCCGTCGCGCCGAGCGCGCGGCCCGTGCTGTCGAATCCGAGCGCGGCGACGTAGGCGCCCTCGAGGCCGATGTTGCTCTCGATCCAGCTCGCTTGCGCCCTGGTCGAAGCACTCGAGAGAACGAAAAGGACGGCGGCGATCAGCACGCAAACGTGCGTCGAAGCGTTGAACGATGGCCGGGGGTAGCGGTTGTTCATCGGGAAAGGACTTGTGTGTTCGCTTTCGTGCGCGGCGTCGAGAAGGCATGGTATGACGCTCATCGAAGACTCCGCGGTCATGGCGGTCGTGGCTCGGCGCTCAAAGCACGTACCGTTGGCGTGAAGCCGCCATGCGCCACCGATTCCGCTATGCCGCAAACGAAACGTGGCGCACGACCACGATGTGTGATCATGCGCCACGTGCGCGCTCGGGGTGAGAATGTCTCGATGCGCGCTAGAACCATCCGAAGCGAAGCGTCAGCGAGCCGGTCGGACCCGAGAGATCGCTCTCGGTCATTCCCTCATAGTCCGCACCGATCGCGAAGCGGTAGCTGCCAGTGGCGGCGACCCGCATCCACTTCGTCACGTTGAGCTCGGCCGCCACTTCCGGCTCGAGCAGGAAATACATCTGGTCGGTATCCCACTGTACGTCGCTGTCGTCGGTCCACACGAAGCGCTCGCTCAGCAGCATCGATCCGCCGCCGATGAGCGTGCCGGCGGTCAGGTGCAGGACGTCGTCGCTGTTGTGGATGTAGCCGGCGCGCAGACCGAATTCGTTGACGCGGAGCACGTACGGCTCTCCATTCGTCTGGAGCTTCTTCGCGTCCATCCGGTTGACGAGCCCCGTTCCCTGGAATCCGAGATACGCCGTGTGGTCGATGACCCACGCCCCTTCGCCGCCCATCATCACGCCGAGCTCGCCGTTGATCGACGTGAGCTTCGTGACCATGCCTCCGTAACCGCCGTGATCGATGTCGCCGCTGAAGATCGTCGACTCCTGTGCCGCGGCAACGACGGGAATGAGCACCAGGGCCGCGAGCAATGCGATGCGTTTCATGACTGCCACCATCGAGTAATGATGGGGGCCGGAACGCTCGAGACTGCGATTGGTTGCGACCGAGGTTGTTACGAGTCTTTGCCGCAAACGAACGAGCCCGGAGCACAGCCCCGGGCTCGTTCATCGATCGATCGAGCTGTTTCGTTACGCGCCGACGTAAATCTCCGAGCCGCCCTCGACGAACTCCTTCGCCTTGGCCTGCATCCCCGCTTCGAGCGCGGCCGACTCTTCGAGTCCGAGCGTCGCTGCGTACTCGCGCACGTCCTGCGTGATCTTCATCGAGCAGAAGTGCGCTCCGCACATCGAGCAGAAGTGCTCGACCTTCGAGGACTCCTTCGGGAGCGTCTCGTCGTGAAACTCTCTGGCGCGCTCGGGATCGAGTCCGAGGTTGAACTGGTCCTCCCAGCGGAACTCGAACCGCGCCTTCGACAGCGCGTTGTCGCGCACCTGTGCGCCGGGATGACCCTTCGCGAGGTCGGCCGCGTGCGCGGCGATCTTGTAGGTGATGATGCCCTGACGCACGTCCTCCTTGTTCGGCAGACCGAGGTGCTCCTTTTGCGTGACGTAGCAGAGCATCGCCGTGCCGAACCATCCGATCATCGCCGCGCCGATCGCGCTGGTGATGTGATCGTAGCCCGGCGCGATGTCCGTCGTCAGCGGTCCGAGCGTGTAGAACGGAGCCTCGTGACAGATCTCGAGCTGCTTGTCCATGTTCTCCTTGATCATGTGCATCGGCACATGTCCGGGACCCTCGATCATCACCTGGCAGTCGTGCTTCCATGCGATCTCGGTGAGCTCGCCGAGCGTCTCGAGCTCGGCGAACTGCGCCTCGTCGTTGGCGTCGGCGATCGAGCCCGGACGCAGTCCGTCACCGAGCGAGAACGAGACGTCGTACGCCTTCATGATCTCGCAGATCTCCTCGAAGCGCGTGTACAGGAAGCTCTCCTGATGATGCGCCAGACACCACTTCGCCATGATCGAGCCTCCACGTGAGACGATGCCGGTGACGCGCTTCGCCGTCAGCGGCACGTACGCCAGGCGCACGCCCGAATGGATCGTGAAGTAGTCGACGCCCTGCTCGGCCTGCTCGATGAGCGTGTCGCGGAAGATCTCCCACGTCAGCTCCTCGGCCTTGCCGCCGACCTTCTCGAGCGCCTGGTAGATCGGCACCGTCCCGAGCGGCACCGGACAGTTCCTGATGATCCACTCGCGTGTCTCGTGGATGTGCTTGCCGGTCGACAGATCCATGATCGTGTCGCCGCCCCAGCGAATCCCCCACGTCATCTTCTCCACTTCCTCTTCGATCGAGCTGGTGACCGCGGAGTTGCCGAGGTTGCAGTTGATCTTCACGAGGAAGTTGCGGCCGATGATCATCGGCTCGAGCTCGGTGTGATTGATGTTCGCCGGGATGATCGCGCGGCCGCGGGCGACCTCGTCGCGAACGAACTCGGGTGTGATCTCACGGCCGATCATCGCGCCGTAGGACTCGCCGCGGTGCTGCGTCGCCAGCGGCGAGCTGCGCATCGCGTCGAGGCGCTGGGCCTCGCGGATCGCGACGTACTCCATCTCCGGCGTGATGATGCCCTTGCGCGCGTAGTGCATCTGCGTGACGTTCGCGCCGGAACGCGCACGGCGGGGCGTCCGGATGTGCTCGAAACGCAGGTGGTCCAGCGAGGTGTCGGCCATCCGTTCGCGCGCGAACTCGGAGGAGAAGCCCTCGATCACCTCGGTGTCGCCGCGCTCGAGAATCCATTCGCGTCGGACCTCGGGCAGTCCCTTGCGCAGGTCGATCGTTACCGTCGGGTCGGTGTAGACGCCGGAGGTGTCGTACACGGTGATCGACTCGTTCTTCTCGGCGCCGAACATCGCCGGGGTATCGTCGAGCGAGATCTCTCGCATCGGCACGCGGACGTCGGCACGGCTGCCGCTGACGTAGATCTTGCGCGAGCTCGGGTACTGCGGCACCGATGCGTCGGCGGTCGGGAGCGTATCTGGATTGGACATCGTGAATGCGGATTCCTGATTGCGGAGTTTTGGTCGCACTGGGCGCCGATGGGCACAGGCAGTCGCGAGCGGTTGCGTCGGGCACACGTCGTTCGGTGACTGACGTGATGGGAACGGGAGAGGGTGGGATCATCCTGGTTCGCTTCCCTGCGCCGGTGTTATCCGTTTCAGGTTCCGAGGGTGTGATCTCAGCCCCCGGCCTTCCGGCGGGAGCACCCCTAGCGTCGTGCGTGCATCAGCGCCGACAATATGGGGCTTTCACGGGAGCCCGACAATCCACGCAGCGCATAGGTCCAATCGTGTCGTGCCGTCGGCACCGTGTCTGGATTGTGTACGTTACGGACCCTCCGAATTCTCTCGCCGCCATCTCAACTCGAGGAATGCCTATGTGTCGCCACCGTCGAACGTCAGTCCTGGCGGTTCTCTGTCTTGCGTCTGCGCTCGGAGGTACGCTTCCATCCCATGCGCAGGACTCCCGAAAGGAGGCCCGCAATGAGATTCGCGATCGGCACTGGGGCAGCGGCCTTGAGCCCGATGCCTACCTCGATGAGCTCGTCCGCATCGGCACGATGCCCGACGAACAATCGGAGAAGGGGAGGGGCTCGCTGCTACGGAACACGCGCTGGGAATGCATCGGACCGCTTGCGATCGGCGTCACGCCCGGGAACAACTGGCACGGCCGGATGCGCACGATCCGATGGTATCGCAATCCCGTGAGCGGTACGATCGAGACGTACCTCGGGTCGTCGAGTGGAGGCCTGTGGTTCGGGAATTTTGCCGGACTCGTGCGCGTGTGGACTCCGCTCGGCGACAACCTTCCGAACCCGGCTGTCGGCGCGTTCCTGATCGACTCGCTCGATCCCAACAGCATCTGGGTCGGCACCGGCGACAAGAACCGGTACGCGGGCGCCGGCCTCTTCCATACGAGCGATCGCGGTGCCACCTGGGCGCGCGTGGCTCTCGGAGAGAACGATGTCAAGCCCCGGGCGATCACCGGTCTCGAGTACGGCTCATCGATGAGCACCATGTACCTGACGTCGGACAGGGGATTCTGGCGATCGACCGACGCGGGCGAGACGTGGAGTCCGAGCGGTCCGCGCAGTCTGGGACGCTTGACCATCGAGCGCCTGTCCGTCGACCCGACGCGGCGCACAACGCTCTACATCGCCGGTCCGGACAACATCGGATTCCATCGATCGACCAACAGCGGAGAGACCTTTACCGAGATCAACACGGGCGTGCGCTCGATCATGGCCCAGAGCGCGCTCATCGCCGTCAGTCCGTCATCGCCGAACGTCGTGTACGGCGCGCTGAGCAATCATGTGGGGAACGTCGGCATGCTCTACAAGTCGACGAACCGTGGCGATCGCTGGGACAGTCTGCCCGCGCCGCCCGAGTACCTGCACAGCGGACAGGCCTTCAACGACCACGCGATCGCCATCTCGCCCGTCGATCCCGATCGCGTGTATGTCGGCGGAGTCGGCCTCATGCGCACCGTCGATGGCGGCTCGACGTGGCAGATGCGCGCGGCCGGTCACAGTGACGTCACCGACATCGCCTATCCGCCGATCGGATCGGGCTCGCTGATCGTGCTGAACGACGGTGGGATCTACATCTACAATGAGGCAACAGACGTAGCCTCCAACGGCGCCGAGGGATTCCTGCCCGGCGCGCCGCTGCAGGCGTACTCACTCGACGACGCGTGGTCGAATTCGAAGGTCATGGTCTCCGGTCTGCAGGACAACGGCACGGTCGTGACCGACGAGGCGGGCACGAACAATCGACTGTGGTGGATTGCCGGTGGGTGCGACGGAGGCAACACGATCGGCATTCACCCGACGAATCCATCGCAGATCTTCTTCAACTCGTGGTGCGGACCATCCTATCGCCTTCGCAGCGACGACATGGGGCGTAGCCAGGTCCAGCTGAACCAGGACCTCGGCGAGTTCTTTTACGTGCCGTTGCGTCTGAACAAGCTCGGCTCGAACTGGCTCTTCACGGTGACGAAGACGAACCTGATGTACTCGACGAACGCGGGCGACACCTGGCTGCGCGCGACGACGGCATCACGAGACTTCGACACGGCAGGCAACGAGCGTGTCAGGACGATGATGGTGAATCATCACCTCGACGGTCCCACGGTCGCCTACGTCCTGTTCGAGCATCGCGGCGACATCGGGTTGACCGTGCGGCTCTTCCGTGGAATCGGCGGGTCGATGACGATGACCGACCGGCGAGTCGATCGCGACAACCGCAATGGACTCTCGAGTATCGCGGCGGATCGTTGGAGTGCGAACGTCGCGTACGCAATGACGGTCCGACCGCGCGCGGATCAGCTCGCGGCGCTCGGCCAGGCGAAGATCTACCGCACCACCGACGGCGGACTCGCGTGGTCGAACATCACCGGGAACATGCCCAACGTGGTCACGTCGGACATCGTCGCCTCGCCGATCGATCCGAATACGATGTACGCGGCGACGGAGCTCGGTGTGTTCAGAACACGGGACGGCGGTGTGCTGTGGGAGCGATTCCAGCATGGCCTGCCGATCGTCGCGGCCAACAGTCTCTCGTATATCCGGGGAGCCGGATTCGACACGCTTCGCGTTGCGACATTCGGACGCGGCTACTGGAGTCGCGTGCTCGATGGGTCCGATCCGATCGTCCTCATCAACTCTCGACTCAACTCCGCTCTGCTGCGCGACGTCGCGGTCGTCGGCCGCGCCGGTCGAGCTGTCGACTTCGACAGCATCGTCGTTGTCGGCGTTGCCGGCACGATCGGCACGAGCAGCGATGGCGGGCGCAGCTTCCGCTTTGCGGAGTTCCCGTCGAAGCCGATCTTCCGATCGGTCGCGTCGAGCGATCGCACGCGTGTGACGGTCGTTGGCGACGCGGGCACGATCATTCATTCTGCGTCTGCCGGCAGAGAGTGGGCGCAGGTCGAGTCCGGAGTAAGCGTTACCCTTCGAGGCATCGCATTCTCCGGTCCAACGGGACTCATCATCGGAGACGACGGCGCGATCCTGGGTAGCAGCAATGGCGGCGGCTCGTGGAAGCGCGTGCACGACGAGAAGCAGGGGATTCTCATCGGTCTGTCGATGCCCCGCCCGTCGACAGCATGGGTCGTCGGAGGCAAGCCCGATCCGCAGACGGGAATCGTTCAGCCGATCATGCTCCGGACCAGCGACAGCGGCCAGACGTGGGTGCCGTGGCAGACCCCTCCGGCGATCTTCAGCGCGATCTTCATGATCGACGACATCGCAGGCTACGCCGGCGGCGTCGACGGCGTCGTCTATGCGACGACCGATGGGGGATCGAGCTGGCTTGCGAAGCCGACCGGGCTGAAGGCGAGCATAACCGACCTCATCGTCGCCGGCGGGAAGTCCATCGAGGCCACGACCCTCGACGGGCAGATCATGCGATCGGACGACGGCGGCGCGTCGTGGAAGGCCGAGGAAGGGGTCTCCGCGCCAGGCGCCCTCTACGCGTTGACCGAAGGCACTCGAGACGTGATCGCCGTCGGAGACAGCATCGTCGTGCTGGTTCGCACGAAGGCCGACGTTGCCGACACGTCGAGCTCTCCCGAGTACATCGAGCTCTTCCCGGCCGGCGCTGACGCTACGACGTCGACCTTGGCCGTCGCGATCGAATCGATCGTGCCGAATCCATCGAGCGGAGCGACGACGATTCGGTTCTCGGTGCAGTCGAGCGCTCGCGTATCGATTGCGATCCACACGCTGCTCGGCGAGACCGTCGCGGTCATTGCTGAGGAGCGCGTGCCCGCCGGCACGCATAGCGCTACGTGGGACGCCAACGACGCAGGAGGCCATCCCGTTCCGCCCGGCGCGTACATCGTTCGAGTGACGGCCGGTGGCATTTCGTCGGTCGGTCGCATCTCGATCGTTCGATAGCGCGCCAGCGATTCGTTTCGCGTGTCACGCCGGCATCGATTGCACGGTGCAATCGATGCCGGCGCCGCGCACCCGGGAAGGTGCGGTGGCATCCAATCTCCAGCATCGTCGATGGTCCTACATGTTCTGCGTTGTGCCGGCGTATTCATCGCAGCGCAACTCCTCGTCTTCTGCTCGCTCGCGGCTCAGCCCGCAGCAGATCTTGTCGGTCGTTGGAAGGGCTCCATCGAGACGCCCGGCTCTCCACTGACGGTAGTCGTCACCTTCAGACGTGGAGGGGATGCCCCGCGCGGCACGATCGACATCCCACAACAGGGCGCCACCGGACTGAAGCTCACGAATGTCGCGGTCGCGGGCTCCGAGGTCACGTTCGTGATCGACGGTATCCCGGGGTCTCCCACGTTTCGGGGAACGCTCGACGGCGATCGCATTGCCGGATCGTTCGCTCAGGGCGGCGCGAGCTTCCCGTTCGAGTTGACGCGCGCGTCGGAGACGACGACATCGTCGCAAACGCCCGAGGCCACCGAGAGCGAGAAGCTCGACTCGATTCGCGCGTTTCTCAACGGCGCAATCGGCCGCTGGAAGGTCCCCGGTATCGGCGTGGCGATCGTCAGCGATGGGAGGGTGATCCTCGCAGATGGATTTGGCCTGCGCGATGTCGCCGCGAAGCAGCCCATGACCGCCGCGACGCTCATGCCGATCGGCTCGACGACCAAGTCGTTCACAGCCTTCGTCATCGGCACCCTCGTCGAGCAGGGAAAGCTCGATTGGGACGCGCCGGTGATCGATTACCTCCCGGAGTTCCGTCTTGCCGACGACGCCGCGACGCGCGCCATGCGCGTACGCGATCTGCTGACGCATGTCTCCGGACTTCCCCGTCATGACGTCGCCTGGTATGGCTCGAGCCTCGGGCGCAACGAGCTCTTCGAGCGTCTTCGCACGTTCGAGGCGAGCGCTCCCGTGCGCGCGAAGTGGCAGTATTCGAATCTGATGTACATGACCGCGGGCGTGCTCGCCGAGCGCGTGAGCGGGAAGTCGTGGGAGACGCTCGTCGACGAGCGGATCGTCACGCCGCTCGGTATGGCCGGTGCGACGACGTCGCTCGCGCAGATGCGCGCGAGCGCCGATCGCGCCCTCGGCTACGAGATCTCCGAAGGACGTCTCGAGCCGGTCGAGTACCGCAGCGTAGAGGCGATCGGACCTGCCGGATCGATCAACGCGTCGGCCGAGGCGATGGCGAAGTGGGTGCAACTGCAGATCGATGGAGGAAAGGCCGGCGGACGCTCGCTCATCGCGTCCGGCGTCCTCGAGGAGATCCACGCGCCGCAGGTGGTGATTCCGTGGTCCGGAGCGTCGCCGGCCGGCGAGCGCGAGTTGTTCGACCTCTACGCGATGGGCTGGATGCAGCACGCATACCGCGGGCGCCGGCTGCTCGAGCACGGAGGCAACATCGACGGGTTCACCGCGCAGGCAGGCTTCCTGCCCTCGGAGCAGCTCGGCGTGGTCGTCCTCGCGAACCGCGGAAGCACCGGGCTGCCGGGCGCCGCGATGCGCACGATCATCGACATCCTGCTCGGCGAGCGAGACTACGACTGGGAGGCGGGCGCACTCAAAGGAGCGGAGGCACTCGATTCGATGCTCGAGGCCAATCGCGAGCTCGCCGACGATGGCCTGCGGGTCCCGAACACCCGGCCGTCGCACAGGCTCGAGGACTACGCCGGCGAGTTCGTGCACCCAGGCTACGGCGCGATCACCGTGCGCCGCGATCGTGACGATCGCCTGTCGGTCTCGCTGCACGGCTTCGACGCGAAGCTCGAGCACTATCACTACGACATCTTCCGCGTGGCCGGCGCGCCTGGTCCGATCGAGGGGATGCTTGTCGAGTTCCGTACCGCGACCACGGGAGAGATCGCCTCGCTGCACGCTCCATTGGAGCCGGCGGTCGCGCCGATTGCCTTCGTGCGCCGCGCGTCGGTGGCGCTCGGGGACACGACGCTGCTCGACCGCTATGTCGGAGCGTACAGTGTTGCCGGCACACTGATCACGATCGCTCGACGCGGCACGACGCTGTTCGCGACGGTGCCCGGTCAGCCCGAGTACGAGCTCGTGCCGACCGCGGAGGCGGCATTCGACCTCAAGGGTTTGGCAGGCTTCCGAGTACGGTTCACGCCGCGCGACGGGCGCGCCGAGCGCGCGATCCTCGTGCAGCCGAACGGCACCTTCGCGGCCGAGAGAGTTCGATAGTCGGGTGGTGCTCCTACCGGACGTCCCGCACCGCGATCGACGATCGCGGTGCGGGGCCGATTTCTACTGTCGCTCGAAGATCACGACTGTGGCGCGACGATCCTCCTGACGCCCGTGCTCGCGCGCGTCGGTGCTCTGATCGGCGAACGACTCGCCGTACGCCTTCGGGATGATGATCTCCGACGGGATCGACTTGGTGCGCAGGTACTCGCGGACCGCATCGGCGCGCTTCTTCGACAGCGCGAGGTTCTTCGCCGCGTCGCCGACGGCGTCCGCATGGACCTCGACGAAGGCTCCGGCGACCGAGCGTCCGGCGACGAGGTCGTCGATCATGCGACGGCCATCGTCGCTGAGGGCGCTTTTGCCGAGCTCGAAGAAGACTGTCGTGCTGTCCTTGCGGAAGTTCTCCGCGCTCGTGAGCACCTTGAGCTCGGCCTCGTTGCGCGTGCCGTAGTGGGTCGCGACGTAGCGTCGTCCGCGCGGAGCGAGGGTCTGCTCGCTCCACTTGAGAAGGATCGCACTGTCGGTGTACTCGACGTCCTGCGTCTCGAAGTCCCAGATGACCGAGTGATAGTACGGCCATCGGCCGAGTGCCATGACGTCGGGCTTGACGGCCTTGCCGCGCGCGGTCACGAGCGCGCCGGTGAGCTCGGCGGAGTTGCCGGCGACGCGGTAGACGAGCACTTCGCCGGGCACGCGCCGGCCGTCGAACTGCGCCTGGCGCGTGACGCGGGTGCCGTCGGCGTCCATCTGCGAGGCGTCGTTGTCGTCGATCATAGTGTCGATCAACAGCGCGATGCCGACGGCGTGATCGGTCTGGCCGTAGTTCTCGACCTCGTATTCGATGCGGTAGTACTGGCCCCATCCGCCCGGCTGAACCTCTTCGAAATTCCGATCGACGGGCACGAGCCGCTGCGTGATGTCGACGTCGCCGAAGCGAAACGTGATCTCCTTGACTGGCGATCCCTCCTCGCCGACCGTCTTGAGGTCGCCGGTGAGATACTCGACGTCGTCGGGGAAGTGCGGACTGTTGCTGGCGTGGCGGCCGTCGACCGAGACGACGAAGTGCGACGTGGAGTAGGGGATCGGGTAGCCGTACATCAGACGGCGGTTGCCGGAGCCGATCGTGAAGCGTCCATCCTCGCGCGCGACGCGGCCGAGGTTGAACGACGAACAGCCCGACGCGACGAGCGCTGCAAGACCAAGCAGCACCAGCCCTAGAAAGGGTGACGTGACCATGTGTGGATTGCCCGTTGGTAGCGGAGTCGCCGCGCACTTGCCTGCGCGGAGCCCTGCGGAGGTTGATGGTTCGTTCGGAAGAACCGAGGAAAGGGGAGCGCGAAGATAGGGATCGGCAGGCATTGGGCGAAGCTCGGCCACTGCGCGGTTCCTGGCGCAACATGGCGTGCGGTTGCGCCGTCGCTCGGCATCGTCTGCGGTCTGCAACGGCTGTCTGCGCCGGAGGATGGCTATCGGTCGGTGTCGCGCAGGCGGAGCATCTCGACCATGGCCCGGTCGCCCTCGCGCTCGGCATACTCGCGCGCCGTGCGCCCCTCGTCGTCGCGCGTCTCGACGCGCGCGCCGCGCTCGACGAGGATCTGCGCGATGTCGCGCCGGTTGTACATCGCGGCGAAGTGCAGCGGCGTACGCCCATCGTCGTCGACGGCGTTGGCGTCCGCCTGCTCGCGCAATAGCTCGACGGTGAGCGTCGCGTTGCCGGCCTGCGTCGCCCAATGCAGGGCCGAGCGCCAGTTGACGTCGCGCGCGGCGACCGTGGCGGCTCGGCCGATGAGCGATCGGACCAGCAGCAGGCGACCGGCGCCGGCGGCTCTGTGCAGAGG
>DATLHO010000213.1:0-43525 GCA_035539855.1 Kapaibacterium sp. (SeqCode)
GCGGGTGCTACTGCAGAACGACGAGCACGCACGACGTGCGCATGCTCTCGTGCAGCAGTTCGACGATGTACGATCCGCTCGGAAGCCCTGCGAGCGGAATCTCGAGTCTCCTCGATCCGCCCTCGAAAGTCCCCTCGGCAACGAGCGCGACCACGTTTCCAGCGAGATCGATGAGACGAACCCGCACGTTTCCGGGGCGATGCATAGCGAGCTCGAGACGCACTTGTCCCGAAGCGGGATTCGGAGCGAGCCGCACAGCGAGGCGTGCGTCGGCGGCACGCGCCAGCTCGACGACGCTGACCGCGGGGTAGGGGTTCGGCGCGTGCCAGAAGCCCCACTGACCCACCATGGCGCCCGGGGCGGTGATGCCGATGACTGGCTGTCCGATCGTTGCGGCGAGGCCGATGCCGTTGCGCGACATCGACGCCGCGCCTGCGGCCATGACCGACGGCGAGAGAGCCACCTGCTGCGCCGACGCATGCGTGATGGCGCACACGATCGCTGCCGGCGCGATGGCGATGCGCAGCAACAGACGACGTATTCGTTGCATGGAACTACCTCAGCGTTGACTTCCGCGCCTCACAGCGACGTCACCAGGACGCCCGTTCCGAAGCGTGTGCAAACGTCGGTCTCCGGCAGGGTGCCGGCGTCAGCGCACGGTCATAGCGCCGTCATGAATTCCATCGTCAGTTCTCGATGCCTCGATGTAGCTTCCCAGCCATTACGACTGTCCAGGCACACTGAATCAGGTGAAGGAATGCCCATGACCTACCAGATCGAAAGCATGAACCTCGCGACGACGAATCTCGATGCGATGGTGGGCTTCTACACGCATGTCTTCGGCGTGGAGTTCGAACGACACGAGATCGCTGGTGGAGAGCTCTATGAGGGAACGTTCGCCGGCATTCCCCTCGTACTGATCCCCGCCGCGCTGGTCGGCATCGCGGCAACGGACAATCGCATGCAGCTCGACATCGCGGTGTCCGACATTCGCAGCGTCATCGAGCAGGTCGAGGGGCATGGCGGTCGCACCAACGGCAAGCTCGTCGAGGACGACGAGGTCCGCTGCATCGGCGTGTTCGATCCGGACGATAACTTCATCGTCTTCAAGGAGCATAAGTGAGGGCCTCCTCCATCCCTCAGTACGAGCTTTCGCGTGGCGATGAGCTCTCGCTGCCGTTTCGCTCGATGCGGCTCGATCGCGCCGAGCAGACGTACGACGCGTCGGAGCCGCACCGACACAACTACTACGAGGTCTTCTTCTTCGTCAGGGGCGGCGGCACGCACGACATCGACTTCCAGACCTGGCCGATCGCCGACCGCTCGGTTCATATCGTCGCGCCGGGTCAGGTGCACCAGGTGCGCCGCGACGCGGGATCGTTCGGGCACATTCTGTTGTTCACCGAGGAGTTCCATGCTCTCGGAGCGCATGCGACGGAGCCGCTTGCCGCGCTGCCCTACCTGGAGCTCGAAGGTCCGATCGTCGTGCTCGAGGAGGCGGAGGAGGCATCGCTGCTGGGGATCGTCGCGCAGATCGAGCGGGAGTTCGATGGCGACGGCGCGTATCGCGACGCGATGCTTCGGTCGCTCCTGGAGATCGTCCTGCTACATCTGCGGCGACGCCTCGAGCGAACGCGCGATGTCGGCACCGACGGTGTGCGCGCGCTCGAACTGACCGCGCGGCTGCGACGGTTGATCGATCGGCACTTCGTCACCGTGCATGCTCCGGCGGCATACGCGGAGATGCTCGCGGTGACGCCGAATCACCTCAACACGATCGTTCGCCGTCGGCTCGGCTGCACTATCGGTGAGCTCGTGCAGGCGCGACTGCTGCTCGACGCGAAGCGACTGCTCTGCCACACGACGCTCTCGATCAAGGAGATCGCCCACAGCCTCAACTACGACGACCCATCGTACTTCACGCGCTTCTTCCGCACGCACGCCGGCGTGACGCCGCAGTCGTTTCGCGACTGCGCGCGACGATCGACCGCGGACTCCTGACCCACCGTGTACTCCTGACGGGCACATCAGGCATGTCCGCGGGGTCACGGGTGTTCCACCTTCTCCACGCTTCGTCCTACCCGGTCGCGAGCCGCTCGGTGTAGCTTGATCCCGTCGTCCGGAAACCGGCGGCGACCCGACCACACACGAACAGGAGCGGATGTCTCATGAAGCGAATCACCCCTGCATTGATCGTCGCGATCCTCATCGTCTCGAATGCGCTCGTCATCAGCGCGCAGTCGCGCTGGCAGAGACTTCCCGGCCCCGAGGGCGGCGCCGTTCGCTCGACGGCAACGGCTCCGGACGGCAGCATCTACGCGGCGATCGAACGACGCGGACTCTACCGCAGCAGCGACGACGGCTCGACGTGGTCGCAGGTCAACGTGCCCGCGCTCAAGCGCGACGACTATCTGCACGTGTTCATAACGCGCGCGGGCAGCATCCTTCTGAACCGCTATAAGGCCGCGCCGCTGCGCTCGACCGACCGCGGCGTGACGTGGGATTCGCTCGGCGTTGCCATCGAATGGTCGACGGCGCTCGCGAACGACTCCAGCGGCGGGATCATCGCCGTCGGCGCGCGTGAGCTCCTGCGATCGACCGACGACGGGGCGAGCTGGCGGCGTCTCGGAGAGCCTTTCGGTCCCGACATCACCACGCTTGCGATCGGTGCGCGCGGCGAGATCGTCATCGGGCTGCTGCCGAGCGGAGGCGCCGTCGGCACGTCGACGGACATGGGCGTCACGTGGCGGGTGGTGATGCTCGGCAGCGACCAGACATCCGTGCCGACCTCGATCGTCGCGCTGTCCGACGGCGCCCTGGTCGCCGTCGTGCCCGGCGACAGCTTCTATCGATCCGACGATGCGGGCATCACGTGGACGCGATCGACGCAGATCGTTCCGCGGTACTACGTCGTGACCGCCATGCGACCCGATGGCCGGCTGCTCGTCGCCACCTACGACAGTCTCTATCTCTCCAACGTGACGCTGACCTCGCTCGAGCCGTACGGTCCGCCGTCGCGCACGCTCGGCATCTCGACGCTGGTGCCGCTGCGTGACGGCCGGCTGCTCGCGGGGACGAGCGGATCCGGTGTGTACACGATCGACGCGGGGCGCTGGCGGCGCACGTCGAGCGGCCTGCCGCCCGCCGGCAGCACGACACTCGCGGCCGCTTCCGATGGAACGATCTACTCGACGGGGTGGAACCAGCGGCTCTTCGCATCGAGCGATGCCGGCGCGACGTGGAGCGAGCCGAACGAACAGGCCGTCGAGCCGCCGATCCTTGCGCTTCATCCGAGCGGCGCGCTCTTCGCGGCGATGTACCGGTATCCGAGCGGCGGCGTGCGTCGCTCGACCGACCGGGGACTGACCTGGTCGGATACCGGCGACAGCATCGCGACCGAGGTCGTCGTCTCGCTCTTCGTCGGACGCAGCGGTGCGGTCTACGCCGGTGTCGATCGCGGAGAGGAGAGCTTCTTCAGCTCCGCCACCGACGGTCTCTTTCGTACGACCGATCTCGGTGCGACGTGGACGACCGTCGGCGTCGGCATGGATCGGCGCACCGCGCGGCACATCGCCGAGCTCGAGGACGGCACGCTGCTGTTCGCGACGAATCACGACGTCATGCGGCTCGATCCGGGCGCCGCGACGTGGGCCCAGCGCACGAGCGGGCTCGACACGCGCGGACCGATCAACACGCTCGTCGTCGATCGGCTGGGCGCCATCTTCGCCGCGACCGACCGCGGGCTCTTCCGCAGCGTCGATCGCGCCGGAAGCTGGCACCGCGTGGCGACGACGGTTCCCGACTCGTCGTTCCGCTCGATCCTCGCGAGGTCCGACGGTCGCATCATCGTGTCGACATCCAGCATGGGCACATGGGTTTCGACGAACGATGGAGGCGACTGGACGCGGCTCGTCGAGCCGGCGGTGGAGCGCGGCTTCGATGCGCTCATGGTCGATCGCGACGGACGCATCTTCGGTGCGAGTGCGGAGCTCGGGATCTTCCGACTCGACGGATCGTCGGCGGCTCCGTCGGACACCGACCTGCCGTTGCAGCTCGACCTGACGGTTCTGCCGTAGGGCCGGGTTGCTTCTGCGCTCCCGCAGTCAGTACCTTCGGCGCACATGGAAGTAGTCACGAGCATTCTTCTCGGCGTCTGTCTGAGCGCCGCGTGCGGCTTTCGCGTCTTCGTTCCGCTGCTCGTGATGAGCATCGCCGCGGTCGCGGGGATGTTCACGCCCGCCGAGGAGCTCGCGTGGATCGCGACGTGGCCCGCGCTGATTGCGTTCGGCGTGGCGACGGTCGCGGAGATCCTCGCCTACTACGTTCCGTGGGCCGACAACGTCCTCGATTCGATCGCCACGCCCGCCGCGCTCGTCGCCGGCGCGATTGCGAGCGCGTCGGTCCTCGGGGACTTTTCACCGCTGCTGCAATGGACACTCGCGATCGTCGCGGGCGCGGGCACCGCCGGCGCGGTGCAGGCCGGCACGGTGCTGGTGCGTGGCGTCTCGACGGCGACGACCGGAGGCGTCGGCAATGCCGCGGTGTCGACGGGGGAGAACGTCGCGTCGATAGCGACCGCGGTGCTCGCGTTCGTGGTGCCGGTGATCACGTTCGTGCTCGTCGTCACCGGCGTCGTCATCGCATGGAGATTCGTGCGCCGCTACCGAAGGCGGAAACTCGCGACTCGCTGATTCAGCCGGAGTGCGGCGCGCCGGAGAATTCAATTCGCATCACGCAACGTCCATGACCACCGACATCGATTCCTTCCTCGCATCATACCCGCCCGATGCTCGCGCGACAATCGAAGCGGCGCGGCGGCTCGTGCGCGAGGTCGTTCCATCGGCCGACGAGACGCTCGACGAGCCGGGACGCATTGTCGCCTACAGTTTCGCAGCCGGCTATCGGGGGATGGTCTTCTCGGTGATTCCGAGTCGCGACGGCGCGAAGATCGGCGTCGTGCGCGGGGCATCGCTCCCCGACCCGAACGGACTGCTCGAAGGTCGCGGGAAGGTGCACCGCCACGTCGCGCTCGCGTCGCCGCATGACGTCGAGCGCGAAGGCCTGCGCGAGCTCCTCGAGTCGGCGGTCGCGGCATGGCGGGAGCGGGAGGAGATCGGACCGGCGGGAGCCGGGAGCGTGTCGCGATGACGCGGGTGCTCTTCGTCTGCAGCCAGAACCGACTGCGCAGCCCGACGGCCGAACAGGTGTTCTCGAAGTACCCTGGCATCGAGGTTGCCTCCGCCGGTTTGAATCATGATGCGGAGGAGCGGATCACGCCGGAGCTCATCGAGTGGGCGGAGGTCATCTTCGTGATGGAGAAAGCGCAGATCGCGCGACTGCGAAAGCACTGGGGCGGGCACCTTCACCGCCAGCGCGTGATCTGCCTCGACATCCCCGACGACTACGACTACATGGATCCGGCGCTCGTCGCGTTACTCGAGATGCGAGTGCCGCGGCACCTCCGGAGCGCACCTGGCACGACACCGACAATCGACAACACAGACCGATGACACTCGAAGCCTGCCTTCCCGCCGAGCTTCGCGATGCGGCTCCGTCGATCAAGCCGCTGGCCGGTGGTTTCTCTCGCGCGGGCGTGTACCGCGTCGAGGCAGCGGGCGGCGCGTTCGTTCTGAAGATCGCGAGCGAGAGCGAGCCTCTTGCCGACTGGAAGCGCGCGCTCGGAATCCGTCAGCTTGCCGCCGGCGCGGGACTGGCTCCGCGCGTCGTCCATGCCGACGAATCGCGCCGCGCGGTGCTCAGCGCGTTCATCGACGACCGTTCGTTTCCAGCGCTCTACGGGAATCCTTCGACGCGCGAGCGCGCGATCGAGATGCTCGGCCGCCTCATCCGCCGCACGCACGAGCTGCCGGTGCCCGAGAATGCGCCGGTGAGCGACTCGCGCGCGTTCCTCGCGTCGGTCTGGAGCGACGTGGCGTCGAGCGTTGCGGGCATCCCCGATTTCGTCGCGCCGATCGTCGAGCGAGTGCTCGGCGAGACGCCGCCCGCGGCCGACCGCGCGCCGGTGCTGAGTCACAACGACGTCAATCCGACCAACCTCATCTTCGACGGCGAGCACCTGCTGCTGCTCGACTGGGAGACCGCCGGACCGAACGATCCGTGGTACGATCTCGCCGCGATCTCGGTCTTCGTCGGCATGGACGAGCCAGCGCTCCTGAGACTGATCGAAGCCTACGACGGCACGACTCCCGTGCGAGTGCCGGAGCGCCTCGCGTACTTCCGACGCGTCGTCGCCGCGCTCGCCGGATCGATGTTCCTGCGCATGGCGCATCGTGCAGGGTTCGCCGGCGCGGACGGCACCGAGACGCTCGAATCGACGTCGAGTCTCCACGATTACTACCAGGGCATGATGGCCGGAGCAGTGAGCCCCTCGACGCCGGAGGGCAAATGGCAATTCGGCTTGACGCTGGTCAAGACCTGCGCGCAGCTCAGCGAATAGCACGACCTACCACCCCCCAACCAGAGCCGCGCCATGTCATCCCCGGAGGGGATCTCTCCTTGGATTCGCATCGCCGCATGACGCGATAGGAGCACTGCGATTTCTTCTTCAGCGCCAACCGCCGACGATCGCCAACGCTCGCCAACGCAAAACCCCACCGACCCACATGCGGCAGTCGCACTAAAAGAAAGCCCCCCTGCGGGGGTGACAGCGCGCGCCGAGCCGAGGGAGCATCGCAGCAACATTCGGTTGCATCCGACACATCTCTGTGTATTTTCGCCTGCGACGCTTCCGGGGCCATGCCGGCGCGTTGTTCCCCATAGAGGCCCGAGAGCGGCAGTCGCCGCTTGTCCCCGCGGCGTTTCCTCGCCGCTCGATCCTGTCGATCTTCCCGTTCCAACCATCGTGTCTGTCGTCGCGCTTGCATCGACGATGGTGCCTCGTGCCGGCTCCCGAACACACCGCATCGTATGCTGGGTCCTCTCTTCTCGCGCCGCGCCGCGGTGCGTCTGGCATTGAGTGCCGTCGCCGTTGTCTCGGCGACCGCGTTCTGCCATGCGCAGGGGCTCGGGCTGCCGGACCCCTCGATCCCTGATGCGTCGCTTCCGGAGGCGTCGGGTGTGCGTGTCTCCGGCTCGCTTACGGTCACCGCGGATTTCTACGGCTACGATGCCTCGCCCGATTCCGCGCAGAAGGGCCGTCGGCCAGCGCAGCTCTACCGCTTCATGTTCACCCCCACGATCGATTTCGGCGGTGACTTCTCGCTGCCGATCAACCTGAACTTCCTCACGCCCGAGACCAACACGATGACGCCGGCGGTCCCGTCGCCGTCGCTGCCGCAGATCCTGCAAAACCCCGCGAACGCCTTCGGACTGTCGAGCATCACGCCACGATTGAAGTGGGCGCAGTTCCACCTCGGCAGCCATCAGCCGCAGTACTCGCAACTGACCGCCGGTGACCAGCCGCTCTTCGGCGCCGGCTTCGATCTGACTCCCGGTGATTTTCGTCTCTCCGCGTCGGCCGGCGCGACACAGCGCGCGGTCGCGCCGGACACGGCGCTGGCGGCGCCCGGAGCTTTCCGTCGCGACCAGTACATGGCACGCATCGGCTGGGGTCGCGAGGGCGGCTCCATGATCAGTCTCAATGCGGTCTATGCCCGCGACGATCGCTCGTCGATCTCCAGCGACATCGTACGCATCGCGCCGGAGCGACGGCTCGTCGAGGATACCTCCGTCGTCGTTCCGCCGGACACGCTGCGGCTGCGCGCGGTCGAGGGTGTCGTGGCATCGCTCAGTGCAAAGGCGGTGCTGCTCGAGGGGATCGATCTCTCGGGCGAGGCCGCGGTCTCGAGCTACACGCGCGACCTCACGGCCGACGTGATGGAGGTGAAGGACAATCCGCTCGGCTCGCTTCTGACGACGCGGGCCTCGACGCGCTTCGACGCCGGCGGCAACGCGGCGCTCACCGCGTCGTTCCCGACATGGGGCGTGAAGCTCTCCGGACTGTACCTCGGCGCGGGCTTCGTTCCGATCGGCTACGCCTTCGCGCAGGCCGACCGGCTCGAGATCTCGGTGGCGCCGTACGTCAATCTCTTCGAGAGTGCGCTGCGGCTTCGCGGCTCCATCGGCCAGCGCGTCAACAACCTCTCGAGTACGGCGGGGGAGACCGCGCGACACCTCATCGGCTCCGCCGGCGTCGACGCCACGATCGGCGATGCGCTCAGCATCTCGGCGCAGTACTCGAACTACGGCGTGCGCAACGATCAGGTCGGCGACACGCTCAAGGTCCAGAACGTCACGCAGTCGTTGAGTATCGATCCGACGCTCACGCTGACGGGCTTCGGGGCCTCGCACACGCTGACGACGAGCCTCGCGCTCGACACCTACGACGACTACAACGTCCTGACCGGCGCGCAGAGCTCCAACGACACGCGCACGGCACTCGCGTCGTACACGGCCAACTTCGACTCCATCCCCCTGAACCTCGGACTGATCGCGAGCTACATCGAGAACCGCCTGTTCGAGGGCGACCTCATCGTTCGCAGCATCGGCATCAACGCCGGCTACGCGCTGTTCGACCGCGCGGTCGAGCCGCGCGCATCGATCACGTTCGGCAGCAGCACGTTCGGCGCCGCGCCGAGCGACGCGCAGATGTTCTTCAAGGCCGGCGTGCGACTGCGCGCCGGCGAGCTCGTCGGCGTCACGATCGACGTCGGCTCGAACCAGTACGAGTACGGCGATCCGATCCCCCGCGGCGCCTCCTTCGGCGAGACGCTCGCGCAGATCTCGCTGACGACCCAGTTCTGACATGACGACACGCCGACTCTCTACCCCGGAAGCGCCATGAGTTCTTCGATTCGACTGCTGCTGGCGATGCTCCTCGTCGCGGCCTCCGCGATCTGTGCCCAGGCGCAGACGCTGCGGGTGACGCTCAACGTGAGCTCGCAACCGGATCCCTACCTCTCGACCTGGTCGTCGAAGCGCGAGGTCGCGATCGTCACCGTCACCAACCCCGGCAGCGCTCCGGTCGACGCGAAGTTCGACTGTCGACTGAGCATCGGCGGCGAGCTGCAGGCGAGCACGAACCCGTCGCGCATGCGGGTGATCTCGATTCCACCCGGCACGACGCAGTACTACGGCGAGGACCTCGTCCCGCCGACCGCCGTCGACTATGTCGGGAGCGGCGATCGCACCGCGCTACGCACGGGACGACTCCCGGCGGGCGTCTACACGTTCTGCGTCGCGCTTCTCGACGCGAAGTCGCTGCAGCGGATCACCGAGCCGGTCTGCCGCACGTTCACCATCGTCAGCTACACGAGCCCGATCCCGATCGAGCCCGCCGACCGCGCGACCGTCGCGCGCGGGAAGTCTCCGCTGTTCAAGTGGGTCCCCGTGCAGCCGAAGCCCGCGACGCGCGTGAGCTACCGGCTCGTCGTCTTCGAGGTGCTCGCCGGCCAGTCGCCGACGACCGCCTTCCGCAGCAATCGGCCGATCATCGACCAGGACGGTCTCACCGCGACGCAGATGCTCTGGCCCGCAGATCACGAGCGACCCGTCGAGGGGCGCAGCTACGTCTGGGGCGTGATCGCGACCGACGCCGAGGGCAAGCGCATCGGCGAGCCCAACGACGGCGTCGGCGGACCGGTATCGTTCACGGTCGCGGGCACCGAGAGCGGAGGAACGACGCCGCCCCGGAATCCGCGCGATGTCTCGTCCGGCGGCGGAGGAGGCGGCGGCGACCAGGGCGGTGGGGGATCGGGCGGCAGCGGAACCGGCGGCAGCGGCGGTGGCGGCGGCGGAAACGCCGGCAGCGGCGACGCCCGGCCCGTCGTCCCGACGACCGGCACGCCGTTCACGAGCGGACTCGGTCGTCCCACGTCGGCCCGCAAGCTCGTGGGAACCAATCCTGCCGACGGCGCGCGCATCGAGGTCGATGCCGAGCGGCCGACGTTCCGGTGGGAGTGGCAGGGGGATGCTCCGAAGGTGCGTCACTACGACGTAGAAGTGCGACGCGCCGAGGACAGGACCGGGCGCGCGGTCCGCGTCACCGGTACGGAGATGGGCTGGCCTGCGACGCTCGAGTTCCGCGAGGGCGGCTACGCGTGGCGCGTAACGGCGATCGGCGAGGACGGCAATCCCGCGGGAGAGACCGGGTGGATGGCGTTCTCGGTCGTCGGCAATCAGTACGACATCGACCTGATCATCGACAGCGTCCTCTGCGGTCCGAAGCCCGGCACCTATCTGTTCTACGGTCGCATCGTCAACCAGGGCACCGCCCAGGTCACGCTCAATTCGGCCGCGGACATCTATTCGTGGTTCGCGGGCGGACCGAATCCCAACCTCGTGCTGAACCTCACGACGCCGTCGACCTACGCGGTGCCGATCCCGCCGAGCACGACCCAGTTGCTCATCGGGACGCTCACCGGTCCGGCCACGGTGCTCACCGGCATCTACGTGATCACCAAGCCGATCTCGGGTCCGGACATCACGGAGTTCGAGCCCGGCGACTCGCTACCGAAGTGCATCTGCGACAAGTGCGAGCTCATCAAGATCGACACGTCCGGAGGGTCCATCAAGCTCGACCCCACAACCGGCGACCTGACGATCACGCAGCCGCTGATCACCTCTCCCGATCCTCTGAAGACGCTCATCGCCGAGGTCATCTACGTGCGGTGGCATCCGGCGGACCCGCGGTGCATTCCCTGCAACAAGAACCAGAAGGACTGGGGCGCGCTGCTCTCGGCCGTCTACACGTCGAACGCGAGTCCGGTGCCCGGGGTGCTCACGAGCAACGCGGCGAGCTGGACGATGACGTCGCCGCAGAGCACGACGAGCGGCACCGCGACGTTCACGATCGGACTTCCCTCGCTGCTCGACTGCTGCAAGATGACCGGGCGGGTCTGCATCCGCTACCGGTTCAACCTGCAGTCGTCCGACGGCAAGGACTGCTACCAGTGCGATCGCGTCATCTGCTATTCCTTCTGATCCATCATGCACAGACCACACATGAAGCCGATTCTCGCTCTCCTGGTCCTCGCGTGCGTGATGATGTTCGCAGGAACCGCACACGCGCAATCGACCCTCGCCTGCTGTCCCGAGTTCAAGCTCAAGCTGGGGGAGGCTCCCTGCGAGCGCGAGCAGCCGTCCGGGGGAACGGGCGACAACCCGTCGCACGGTCGCGACGAGAGTCTCTGCCGCAACAGCACCAGCACGTTGATGGTGACGCCGAACGTCGTCGGGTACACGTACTCCTGGACGATCTCCGGCACGAGCACCGGGACGATCACGCCGACCGGCAACCCGGTGACGGTGACCTGGGGCAACGGTACGACGGCGACCGTGACGGTGACGATCACGAGCAACGCCGATCCGAGCTGCACGCAGACGATCACGCAGACCTTCACGCTGCGCCCGGGTCCGATCGCGCTGTTCACGATGCTCCCGAACGACACCGTCTGCGTCAACACGCCGGTGCAGTTCGCAAACGCGTCGATCGGCGGCACGACCTGGACGTGGAACTTCGGTGACGGCACGATCGTGACCGGCGGATCGAACCCGTCGCACGCGTACGGCTCCACCGGCACCTACGTCATCACGCTCACGGTGACGACGGTCTCCGGCAGCGGCCAGAGTCCGAACGGTGAGCCGGGCAAGCCGGAGTGTCCGTGCACGTCGGTCTTCCGCGACACGATCGTGGTGATCAACGGCAACGGACTGGCGATCATCGAGCAGGGGTGCAAGCGGATGCTCTGCGCCGGCGACACGACGACGTACTGCTCGTCGGTCGCGTGCGGGCCGTACACGTGGACGGTCAACGGCGGAACGATCATCACGCCGAACCCGAGCACGCAGAACTGCATCTCGGTCGTCTGGAACTCGCCGCCGTCGAGCGGCTGGCCGTCGGTCTCGCTGAGCATTCCAGCAAGCTGCACCGGCACGTGCAGCAACAGCGCGACGGTCATCGCGCCGGTGGTCTATCCGAGCCTCAACATCGACGGACCGCTCGTCGCGTGCGTCGGATCGTCGACGACCTATTCGCTGCCGACGCTGCCGGGCACTCTGTACTCGTGGTCGCTTCCGTCGGGAGGCGGCACGATCCAGGGTCCGAGCGGCAACAACGAGGGGATCACGGTGAACTGGGGCTCGACGCCGGGCACCTACGTCGTGCAGTGCGACTACTACAACCCGGTGACGAAGTGCGGCGGCTCGAGCACGCGGACGGTCGTGGTGAAGGATCGGTTCCAGATCTACGGCGCGCCCGCATCGTGTGTCGGCTGCACGGGATTCTACGGCACGTTCTCCGGCAACGCCATCTGGACGGTGACCGACCAGAGCCTCAACGTCGTCGCCGGTCCAACGGGACCGTCGGCCACGTTCAGCTACGTCTGGCCGGTGATTCCCGGAGCCGGCACCTACACGGTCACGGCCGTGCCGCAGGTGCCCGCGAACTTCTGCAACGCCTCGTCGTCGGTCACGGTCAACGTCGCGCCGGTGCCGGTACTGACGACGCCGGTCGGACCGCTCGTGGTCTGTCCCGGCTCGACGCACTCGTACACGACGACGACCTCGATCCCGGGCATGCCGGTGCAGTGGACGGTGACGCCGTCCGGCTCCGCGACGATCGTTCCGACGGGCGCGGACAACACGACCGCGCAGATCACGTTCACCGGAACCGGTCCGTACACGATCATGGCGACGCAGCCGTGCGCCAACTGGTGCATCTCCGGAAGCTCGCCGCCCCTGACGGTCAATCCCGTACCGCCGCCCGGACCGATCACGCCGAGCGGACCGGTCTGCATCGACGCGATCGTGAGCTACTCGATTCCGTCGCCCGTCGCGGGAGTCGCGTACACGTGGACGATCTCGCCCGCGGCCGCCGGCACGGTGCTCACCGGACAGGGAGGAGGCACCGTCAGCATTCAGTGGCACGGCGGGTCGATGACGCCGCCGACGATCACGGTGACCAACTGCTCCGGCAGCAGCACCTCGTCGCCGATCACGATCAACGTGCCCACGCCGATCTCGATCACGCCGAGCGGCACGCTCTGCGGACCGGGCGGCATGACGCTGACGGCTCCCGGCGGCCTGACCAACTACATGTGGTCGACGAGCTCGCCGACCCAGTCGATCAGCAACGTGAGCGCGCCCGGCACCTACACGGTCACCGCGCTGCAGAACGGGTGTCCGGTCAGCGCGAGCTACACGATCCCGATCTCGCCGCTGCAGGTGAACATCTATTCGCCGGGACCCTTCCTCTACTGCTACGGGCAGCCGATCAGCACGCCGCTGTTCTACTCGGTCATCGGCTCGCCGACGGTCTTCAACTGGCTGCACAACGGCAACCCTGCCGGCGCGGGCATGTCGTTCACCGCGACGCTTCCGGGCGTCTACACGCTGCAGGTCATCCAGAACGGATGCACCGCGACGTCGAACCCGATCGTCATCGCGCAGGACTCGTGTGACACGTGCAAGCTCTCGAACATCGGCTCGATCGTCATCAACTCCCCGACGACCGGCACCTACTGCAACCCGGTGAGCTACTCGGCGACGTTCACGCCGGGCAACCCCGCGTTCACGTACTCGGCGATCATGTGGAACTTCGGCGACGGCGGCAGCGCCACCGGCGCCACGGCGACCCACAGCTACGCGAACATCGGCATCTACGTGGTGACGGCGACGGTGGTGGTGACCGATCCGGTCACGGGGGAACAATGCCTCGTGCAGCAATCGGTATCGGTGACGATACCGACCGTGACGAACTTCATGTGGGCGGTCGGATGCGGCGTGATCACGCTCACGGACCTGACACAGACGATCAACACGAACCCGATCACCTCGTGGTCGTGGACGTCGTCGCCGTCGGGCACGTTCTCGAATCCGAACGCGCAGAATCCGACGCTCACGGTCACGAGCTCCGGCGCGTACACCGTGACGCTGACGACGGTGGCGGGTCCGTGCACGACCTCGCGCACGTACACGATCAACGTGACGCTGCCGTCGCCGCCGGCGATCTCGATGGCCCCGAACCCGGGATGCGTCTCGCAGCCGGTGGCGTTCTCGACTCCCGCGATCTCCGGCGGCACGTACAACTGGCAGTTCGGCGACAGCTACTTCTCGATGACGCAGTCGCCGTCGCACGCGTACTCCTCGCCCGGCACCTTCATCGTCACGCTCACGGTGACCGACGCCAACGGCTGCACCGCGACCAACAGCGACACGATCACGATCAACCCGCTGCCGTCGGTGACGGTCGCGCCGCAGACGATCGCGATCTGTCCCGGAACGACCACGCCACTGACCGCCTCCGGCTGTGCGTCGTGCACGTACCAGTGGTACCATAACGGCGCGCAGATACCGAGCGCGACGAACAACCCGTACAACGCGACACTGCCCGGATCGTACTACGTCGTCGCGACGAGCACGACGACCGGCTGCGCGGTGCCGTCTGATACCGCCGTCGTCACGCTGCTGGCGGCTCCGATCGCGAAGATCATCGGCGCCTCGGCCTTCTGCTACGGACCCGGCGGCGTGACCGGACACACGCTCAGCAACTACTATGGCGCGAACCCGGGGTACAACTATCTCTGGACCTCGAGCAGCGGCGACATCGTGCTGACGCAGCCGACCCAGGGGGTCACCGGACTGCAGGTGACGAACCCGTCGCCCGCGCCGTTCTACCACGTGTTCCTGACCGTCACCGATCCGGCGACCGGATGCTCGTCGAGCGACACGCTCTGCGTCTTCCCGTCGCGCAAGCCCAACGTCACGGTGACCGGTGGAGGCTGCGCGGGGATTCCGCACACGCTCACCGCCGTCGCGACGCCGGCGGCCGGACCGTACGCGTACACCTGGAGCACCGGCGAGACGACGCCGTCGATCACGACGACGATCGCCGGCATGTACTCGGTGCTCGTGACCAACCTCACGACCGGATGCAGCGACGTCGGCTTCGCAGCCATCACGCCCGGACCCGACCTGAGTCTGTTCCCGGCCGGCTGCGACACGCTCTGCACCAACGGCTCCGACACCGTGATGGTGCCGCTGCCGATCAACCCGCCGACGCTCGGCGCCTACACGATCCAGTGGTACGACAACGGCAATCCGATTCCGGGCGCGACCACGTGGCAGCTCCCGGTGCAGGGCACGCCGCCGCTGGCTCCGGGACTCCACAACCTGTCGATCATCGTCAGCGGACCGGCTCCGTCGACGTGCACCGACACGGCCGGCTCGGTCGCGATCTTCGTCAAGACGTGCGACACGTGCGGCTGCGACGGCAATACGATCGGTGAGGTGGAGTACGCGATCGGCGCATCGAGCGAATACCTGCCGGTGCCGGGCAACGGCTCGCTGCCGCAGACGATCAAGTGCGATTCGCTCAAGCTGAAGGCGGCATTCAGTTGCCCGCAGCCGTGCACGAGCCAGATCGTGATGAAGCTCTACGACAACGCGTGGACGCTCCTGCAGACGCAGACCGGCTCCCCCGCGACGTTCGTGACGCTGCCCGGCATGAGCGGAGCGTACTCGATCGTGATCATCGGCATCTGCGGCGGCGACACGTGCGACATCGACACGATCCGCGTGAAGATCGACTGTCCGCCGGAGCCTCCGTGCTCGGTCTGTCCTCCGGAGTTCAAGAAGCAGCTCTCAGTGGTGGTGACGCCGAAGCCGATGACGCTGGTATCGATCGGCGGCACGCCGTTCAACCAGGTCGACGCGGCGGTGCAGTTCAACCTCGGGACGCTGCAGTTGCTGTCGGTGGCGGCGAACATCGAGAGCATCACGCTCGATCCGGGATACAGGGATTGCATCACGTGCGACAACCGGCCGGCGGGCTGGGGGAGCATCACCGGCACGCCGCTCGGCGGGATCAACCCGGTGAACGTCGGACTCGCAGGCGATCCGCTTGCGACCGACAACAGCTTCCTGAACCCGCGCGAGGTGCTCTGGGCGAGCGCGACGCCGTTCACGCTCAACCCCGGAAGCACGACGCTGAGCTTCTTCCTGCCGGCACTGGCGAACGTGCCGTGCTGCGAGCTCAAGGGCCGCATCTGCGTGCGCTTCTACTTCCGCGACGTCAACTGCAAGGTGTGCGACACGCTCATCTGCTTCGAGTTCGGCAAGCCGCCGGTCGAGACCAAGTGCGACTGCGGAAAGTGGAAGGGCGTGACGTTCACCAAGAAGGCGATCGACCCGCTGCCGAACGACGACGACGTGACGTTCTCGAAGGCGGCCGCGGCGAACATCGCGCTGCCGACGACGCTGGCCTGCGGCGCGACCTTCAGCGTCGCGAAGAACCAGGCGTTCACGTTCACGAGCGCCTACAACTGCACCGGACCGGATTGCGACGCGAAGTACTCGTGGACGCTGACGAAGGTCGGCGGCGGCGGCTCTCCGCAGTCCGGCACCGGCGCGACCGCATCGATCGGCGGCCTGCCCGCGGGCACCTACACGCTGACGATCAGCGCGACCTGCGGATCGGTCAAGTGCGAGCCGTGCGTGATTACGGTGAAGGTGGGGTAGGCTCTTTCCCCTCTCATGGAGAGGGGGGTCACGTCATCCTCAAGTGAGCGAAGCGAGCGCGGGGATCTTTCTTCGGCGGTAGCCGTGCCGGACGGTACCGCTACCGCGGAAGAAAGATCCCCGAACTCGCTTCGCTCGTTCAAGGATGACGTTGTCGCGGTCGTGGTCGGGAGAAGAGCTCCCGCACCGCCTACGGTAGCGGCTGCCCCACGGGAATCGCGCAGCTATGACCGGGCTGTCCATGCGGCGGGTTCGGCTTGCCCTTCATCGCGGGATCCGACGGCGCCGCAGTCGGGGTCGACGGCGTCACCGTGACCGCCGGCGACGACGGCGGAGGCGTTGACGGAGTCATCGAAGGTGCCGAGGCTCCCGAAGGCTCGATCGTGATCGGCGTCGCCTTGACGCTGCCTCCAGCGGCCGGCGCCGAGCTCAGCGGCGCCCCGACGGGAATCGCGCAGGTGTGACCGGGCTGTCCGTGCGGAGGATTCAGCGCGCCGGTCGCTCCGGCCGGAGATGCGGCGCCGGGCGTCGCAGCGGGAGTCGCACCGGGAGTCGTCGCCGACCCCGCGGGCGTGCTCGCCGTCGCGGCCGCGTTCGTATCGGTTGCCGGCGCCGCGGGCGCGTTGGTCGTCGTGGGTATGTAGCCGGGAGCCGGCGTGGTCTCCGGTCGCTCGGCAACGCCGCAGGCACCGATGCCGAGCGCCGCGACCATCGCGGCGCCGAGTATGCGTTTGTTCATCGTGGAAAGAGCCCTCGTGGTATGTTCGGGGCGAAAGATAGTCCCCGGGAATAGGAGGCGCACCATGGATCTGAAGGCTTGGTCGCGTCGCGGCCGCGGCGGGCGTCGGCCGCGATCGCGCGGTCATCGAAGCGGCGTTGGCACTCACTCCCCGTCGTGCGTCACCGGGGTCTCGATGACCACGTCGACGGTTCGGGTGTAGAGCCGTCCCTCCGGCAGCGAGTTATCGAAGAGCGTCGCCTGGCCGATGCCTTCGGTCCGCGCGCGCCCGACGCCGAGCGCCTTCGCGACCGCGGCGGCGCGACCCTGGGCGAGCTGCTGGTTGTACGCGGCGTTGCCGAGACGGTCGGTGTAGCCGACGACGCTGACCGTCGACGCCGGCCGCACGTGCTCCTTCATCAGCGCGATCAGCGGCGGATGCGCGGCGGTGAGCTTCGCCGAGCGCACCTCGAAGAGAATCAGGCTAAAGCGATCGATCTCCTTGTCGTCGCGCCGCTCGACCTTCTTCTGCCGCAGCGTCACCAGCTCGATCGCAATCGTGTTCGACGCCGAAGCCGCCGCGCCGCGGACGCCGGTGACGTCGAGGCCATACTCAAGCGGCGCGGGCGCAATCGAGCGATCCTCGATCAGCTTCGCGATCTCCCAGTCGATGCTCTCCGGCAGTGAGTCGACGCCGCCGTAGCGCGCGAGCTGGGCGCCCGTCTGCGCTGCGTCGATCCGCCACGACGCGAGCGCCTCGTCGGCGCGCACCGTCGGTCGGAACCGAATCACCGGAGGATCGGTGCGTCGCAGCGTATCGCGCGTGATGACCGGCGCGAGGATCCGCGGGTCGGTGCTCGTGATCTCGACGCGGCGGTTCTCCTGCGAGCCGTCGTCGGTCAGCGTGTTCGCCGCGCTCTCCGGCAGATTGCGCGCAGCGATCCGAATTCTCTCCGGCGCCACCTTCCACCGTCCCTCCAGATACGCCCGCACCGCCTCGGCCCGCGAGCGCGAGAGCGCCGTGTTGCCCTTCTCCTCGCGGATGTCCTGGTTGCAGCCGGTGAGCGTCACGATCGCCTGCGGGTTGTCGCGAAGGCGGCGGCCGATGATGTTCAGCAGGTGATGGTACGTCGGCAGCCGCGCCGGTGAATTGGTCGCGTCGACCGAGAAGGCGTCGATGTCCGCGTCGTCGAGTGCGATGTAGCGCGAGGGGAGGGTGGCCGAACCCTCGTCGAAGAAGACGTAGTGCAGCAGCGGCGTCATCAGGGTCGACGAGAACTCCTCGATCCGGATGCGCGCGATGGGCAGCTCGCGGCCGTCGGAGTGCACGCCGGTCGCCGTGACCGCGGCAGTCATCCGCGGCGGCGCCTGCGCGAAGAGCGTGTCGGTGCGACGCACGGTCTCGATCGTCAGCAGTGCTCGCTCGGTGCTCTCGGTGCGCTCGCTCGTCGATTCGATGCCGCGCGCATACGGACGCGTCACGACGTCGGCCAGCACGCGAACGGTGTCGACGACCTCGTCACGACGATGCTCGCGGGGCGGCTCCGGCGGCGCCGCGAACTTCAACGCCAGGCCGAGTCGCAGGACGTTGACCTTCCACTCGACGCCGCGCACGACGTCGTTCAGACCGAGCTCGTAGGTGATCTCCGGCGCGAGCAGCATCGTCCGGCGGGCGTTCAGCGGGATGTCGTATCCCACACTCACCAGCGGAGCGATCTGTAGCTGCGGCTCGGGCAGCGGTCCCGCGTACTCGTTGCGGACGCGGCGGCGCGAATCGGTGAGGTCGGGGTTCATGAACGTGCCGCTGCCGCTCGGCTCGGTGAGAACCTCGCGCTGCTCGTAGTCGCTCGAGAGCACCATCGCCGCGCGCACTCCCACCGACGCGTGAAGCGAGCCGAAGAGGACGGCTCCAACACGCGGCTCGATTCCGAGCGTCAGCATCGATCCGTCGAGCCGGTGCTCGAACGCGCCCTCGTTTCCGACGCCCTCGGTGATCACGTACGTGCGCTCGCTCGTCGCCATGCTGAATGGCATCGTGAGCACCGTTGCGCGTGCGCCGACCTCGAAGGTCGAGCCGAGTGTCATCTCGAAGAGCGCGCCGCCGGCGATGCCCGCGGCGTCACCGCCGGTGAACCCGGCACAACAGCTCTCGGTCCCCGGCAGCCCGATGAACTCGGCGGTGTGCGAGCCGAGCGTCCACGCGCCGAAGGCGCCGAGCCGCGGACCGGTGGCGATCAGCGGCGCCGGAGTTTCCTGCGCGTGCAGTGTCGAGGTAATCGCGAGAGCGAAGAGCGATGCTGCGCGTGCGATCGATCGTAGAGAGGCGCTCACTTCGTCACCTCCATCAGGATCGTCCGCTGCTCCGTCTCGGTGCGAAGCTGCAGCAGGTACATCCCCGAGCCCACGTCGCGCAGGTCGAGCGGAATGACGTGCTCGCCCGGTTGCATCTCGCCATCGACGAACGTGCGGATCGAGCGGCCCGTGACGTCGGTCAGCGTCAACGTCGTGCGGCCGAGCTCGACGGTGGCGACGGTCGCCTCGGCCCGCGCGCGCGCCGGGTTCGAGCTGAGCTTCAGCGCGATCGTTCCCATGGGATTGATCAGGCGCGGTCCGCCGTCGAGACAGATGCCCGTCAGCGTGAACCGTCCCACCTCGACGCTCATCGTCACCGGTCCGTCGAGCGCCTGCGTGCCTTCGAGCAGCAGCGCGGTGACGGTGTCGTTGCCGAGACCGACGCGGAAGCGCAGCGTCGCCAGGACGCCGTCGGCGCCGGCCGGAAGCGTGAGCGTCAGCGGGATGATCCGATCGAAGCCCGCCATCGCGCCGCGCGGCGTGTCGTCGATCGGCTCCAGCAGCGTTCCATTGAAGCGCAGCGTCGTCGCGAAGCCCGTGGCGCCGGAGGCGGCGAGGTTCGTGGCCGCGTCGAGCACGATCGGGATCTCGACCGTGTCGCCGGCGCGGGCGGCGGCATCGCCTGGGCGCAGTGTTGCCAGCGACGGCTCGATCACCTCGACGCCGACACCGCGCAACAGCACTTTCGCCGGCTCGCTCACGCCGTAGTCGACGAGCAGCTCGCCGCTGCGGGGTCCGATGGCGCCCGGAACGAAGCGCAGGTCGATGCGCGCGGTGTCGCCCGGCGCGATCGTCGTCGTCGCGTTGCCGACGACGATGAAGTCGCCGGCGTCGGCGCCGCCCGCCTGGTTCGAGAGGATCGTGATCGGTATCGTGCCGACGTTGCGGATCGTCGCCGCCTGCAGCGAGTCGCGCGCGTCGCCGAGATCCACCGTTCCGAAGTCGATCTCCGTCGAGACGACCTCGGCCTCGGCGACCGGAGCCACGCCTTCGCCGAACAGCATCACGGTCGCCGGCGATCCCGGTCCGTCGAAGTCGAAGAGCAGACGTCCGGACGTGCGGCCCTCGATGCTCGGCGTGAACCGCAGGTCGACGAGCGCACTCTCGCCCGGCTGCAGCGGTCCGGTCGCCGACGCGATCGTCACGAAGTCGACGTCGTTCGGTCCGGCGTGACGGACGCCGGTGATCTGAACCGGTGCGCCGCCGGCGTTGCGCACGGTGACCGCGCGCAATGTGTCGCGCGAGTCCCCGAGCGACACGCTCCCGAAGTCGATGACGCCTCCGTCGACCGCGATCGACGGCTCGACGCCGATGCCACGAATCGTCCTTGTCCGACGTCCGCTCGACGTGTAGAAGTTGATCTGCGCCGTGAAGCTGCCGACCGCGGCGGGCCGGAAGCGAAGCTCCACCGCGCGCGATCCGTTGCCGGGCACCACGAACGGCGGCAGGCCCGAGACGAGCGAGAACTGCGCGGCGTCGGCGCCGACGATCGTGATCGAATCGACCGTGAACGGCGCGGCGGTCGTGCCGGAGATGATCGACGTGATCGTCGAGTCCCTGCCGTCACCGACGACGACCGTTCCCATGTCGACGTCGAGCGTGACGATGGCCGGCGCGAGGATCGTGAAGACCGCGTCGGAACGATCGATCATCGTCGGCTGCTGCGGCAGCTCCCAGATGCGAGTGTCGGTGTCGAAGCTGCCGGTGGCCAGTCGCGAGCCGTCCGGACTGAAGCGCATCGCCGTCAGGCCGTCGGAGTGTCCCATGAACGTGAAGATCTCCGCGCCCGTCGTCGCGTCCCAGAGGATCGCCGTGCCGTCGATCGAGAACGTCGCGATCGTCGTTCCGTCGGGACTGTACATGCCGTCGCCGACTTCGCCGCCGTGACCGGAGAGCGTGAGCAGGCGCTGGCCGTTCGAGGCGTTCCAGACGCGTGCGGTGCCGTCGGCGCTCGCGGTGACGACGCGCGTGCCGTCGGGACTCCAGTTCGCGCCGTAGATGACGTCGGTGTGTCCGCTCATCGTCGTCATCAGCGCGCCGTTGGTGGCGTTCCAGACGCGCGCGGTCAGGTCGAACGCGCAGGTCAGCAGCCGCGTGCCGGAGGGATTCCACTGGATGTCGAACATCCCCGGCCCGTTGTGGCCGACCAACTGGTACAGCAGCGCGCCGGTCGACGCGTTGTAGACGTAGCCGATGCCCTCGTCGCTGGCGCAGGCGATCTTCGTTCCGTCCGGACTCCATTCCACGACCCGCAGGTACGCCGCGGCGCCAGGGGTCCCGGTCGCGATCAGCGCGCCGGTCGCTGCGTTCCAGATCTTCGCCTCGCCGTCGTATGAAGCGGTCGCCACGCGCGTGCCGGCGGGATTGAACCGTGCGCCAACGACATACAGGCCATGCCCGGTCATTGTGGCAATGGCGGCGCCGTTGTTCGCATCCCATACCCTCGCGGTCATATCGGTCGAGCCGGTGACGATGCGTTGTCCGTCGCGGCTCCAGTCGACCGTCACGATCTGCCCGATGTTGCTGGAGACCTCGAAGAGCTTGCGCCCGGTGATCGCGCTCCAGACGATCGCGCGCAGGTCGCCGACGGTGACGACGCGCGTGCCGTCGGGACTCCACGCGAGCTCGTAGATCGCGTCGGTCTGTCCGCGCAGTCGATGCACCAGTCCTGTCGGATCGACCGACGACTCCAGGGCGCGGGTAACGCGGCCGAGGCAGCGCGTGCTCGGCGTGTTCGGAACCTTCCAGTCGTATCGCCCGCCGACCGCGCGATCGCTGATCGATCGCCACGTCGCGCCGTCATCGGTCGAGTATTCGAGCAGGACGGTGTCGCTCGGCGCGATGCCGCTCCAGGTGATCGTCGTGTCACTGCCGACGAAGAAGGTCTCGCCGCCGTTCGGGTGGTCCAGATGAATCGTCGGCGTGGCTGCGCGCCGCGCCGGGTACGACGCGCTCGCGAAGAACGTCTGCGGACACAGGTCCGACTCGATCGTCAGCTCCGACCACGCATAGTTGCTGTCGACCGGCGTGTACGACACCGTGAGTGTCCGGCTCTCGCCGATCGCGAGCGTGAACGACGTCGGCGCGACGGTGAACGCGGGGTTCGTGCTCGTGACGGACGACACGACGAACGGACTGCCGACCGCCGTGACGGTCAGCGTCGTGTCGAAGCGCACGCCGACCGGCTTTGCGCGCATGTAGAACGAGCCGGGCGTTAGCGACAGCGACGCGACCTTGCCGGCGGGTACGACGTAGCTCGAGCGCCCGCGCGCGGCGTTCCATGCCAGCTCGACGTTGCGGATGCCGTCGGGACACGGAACGGTTTCCCACGTGATGCGGCACGGCTCGCTGCTGCGCGCCTGAAACAGGATCTCCCGATAGATCTGCTCGGCCTGTTCGACCGACGTCACGTTCTCGTACCAGCTCGCATCGGTGGCGCCGGCGATGTCGCGGAGCTCCTGCGGACACGGCATGCCGAGCGTCACGACGTAGATGGCGCAGTCCTGCCGGTCCGCCTCTGCAATGATCGCCGCGACATCGGTCGGCGACTGCGGCATGCCGTCGGTGAGGAAGACGATGACGCGCTTGTGCACGCCGCGGCGGGAGATCTGCAGTCCACCGGCGACCGGGTTGAGCAGCGCCATGTTGTAGTCGGTGCCGCCCTCGGGCTCGAGTCCGGCAATGGCGGTCAACAGTCGCGTGCGGTCGACGGTGAAATCCTGATGCAGTGCGTTGCCATGATCGAACGACGTGAGCGCGCACTCGCTGGCGCCGAGCGGAAGGGCGTTGACCCACGCGCGCGCGGCCGCCCTGGCCAGGTCGATGTTCGGCTGCAGTCCCGGTCCGTACGCCATCGAGCCGGATGCGTCGACGACGAGCACGGAGGAAAGATCGCGCGGAGGATTCTGCGGCGGGCACGTCACCGAGAGAACCCGGCGCGCGACGCCGTTCTCGGTCAGCGCGAGATCGGCGGGCGTGAGGTTCTGCTGGACGCCGGCCGCGTCGAACGCGTAAACCGATGCCGAGAGGGTGGGGAACGTCGTCGGATCGATGGAGGCGATCGACACGGTCTGTGCGCGCAGCACACCGGAGCCGAGAACGAGCAGGAGGAATGCCCCGAGCGTCCAGCGGCGGGCTGATTGGATCATGGTACGTGAGGGATCGGGATGAGCGAGGCAGCGACGGCCGGCGGGCGAAACGGGGCGTAATGGGATGAGAGCCACCGGCGGTCGAAGGAGAAGCGCGGAAAGCTACGCGGCCGGGCTCGTACGGACAAGGCGGGAACGCGTGCGGGCTGGTCGAGGCTCCAGAGCAAACATTTCCGGCGGTTTCCTGACGTATGTCATAAACCGCACGACGCCCGACCGCTAGGTTTCCCGACGTTGGGAGGAATCCCGACATCGACGTCCGCTGGTCCTCCGGTCCCCCACACCGCGACGAGCTCGACACCGAGCCTTCATCCCTCATCGTACCAAGCGCGGTGGAACTCATGGTGCACCGAATCCTCGCGGCCGTTGCCGCCTCATGCCTTCTTGCCTCGACACCACTTGCCGCCCAGGGGATCGACCGGGCGACGATCATGAAGGACCCGAAGGTCTTCGGGCTCTTCGTCACCCTGAAGATGCGTCCGGACTACGCGACGCTGCCGGCGGCGAAGCGCCGCGCCGGCGCCGTCAGCGAGATCCAGGCTGTCATCGCGAAGCACCGCGACAACGTGCTCGCCGATTTCTTCCTGACGCGCGGACTCGACACGGAGTCCGACATCCTCGTGCGCGTCCATGCCTACGATCTGGTCAAGGCGCAGAACTTCGTCATCGACCTGCGCGCGACGACGCTCGGCATGCACGCCGACGTCGAGCAGAAGTTCGTCGGCATGACCAACGCACTGATCTATGCCCACAAGAGTCCCGGGCTTACCGATTCGCTCAAGGCCACGACCTACAGCGACCCGGCGCCGCGCTTCGTCGTGATGATCCCGATCAAGAAGAGCGCGGAGTGGTGGACGCTGCCGCACGATCAGCGGCTGAAGCTCATCGAGGAGCACACGATCCTTACGCTCGGGTTCCTTGCCACCATCAAGCGCAAGCTCTATCATTCGACCGGGCTCGACGACGTCGACTTCATGACGTGCTTCGAGTTCGCCGATGTCTCGGCCTTCCACGAGCTCTCGAAGGTCCTCATGGCCGTCGGTGAAAACCGCTACCACGTCCAGTGGGGCAATCCCACGCTCATCGGTCGCATCGACTCGCTCGAGAACGTGCTCACCGCCGTGGCGGGCGGGTGAGATGAACCGACGCCAGTTCATCGTCGGAGGCGCGGCCGGAGCAATCCTGGCGGGCACGCGCCTCGAGTCCGCGCACGCGGCGCTGCGGTCGCTGGTGCGGATACCGGAGCACTCGTGGGAGGATGTCCACCGCGATCGTCTCGTGTTCGAGACGATCGTGCGCACGACCGACACGCCCAACTGCACCGGCGCATGCGGCTTCAACGTGTACGTGCGCAACGGCATCGTCTCGCGCGTCGAAGCGTCGGACGACTATCCGGATCCCTCGTACGGTCCCCGCGGCTGCCTCAAGGGCGCGACCTACTACAAGCGGATGTACTCCCCGGATCGGGTGAAGTACCCGCTGATGCGCGTCGGCGAGCGGGGTGAGGGACGGTGGCGGCGCGCGACGTGGGACGAGGCGCTCGACCACATCGCGAGCGAGATGAAGCGCATCGGCGCGACCTACGGCAACGACACGATCTGGGTCTATCCTCCGGTGCCCGCGACGGGGCTGGTCCGCCAGGGGGCCGGCATCCGTTTCGCGGCCGTCAACGGCTTCGGCCTCGGCACGTTCTACAACTGGTACGGCGACCTTCCGCTTGCGCACCCGATCACCTGGAACGTGCAGACCGAGGAGCACGAGTTCAAGGACGTGCTCAACACGCGCTACTGCATCGTGTGGGGATCGAACATCGTCGAGACGCGGCTGCCCGACGCGCACTTCTTCACCGAGGCGCGCGCCAGGGGCGTCAAGCTCGTCTACGTCTCGCCGTTCTACGATGCCACCGCGACCAAGAGCGATGAGTGGATGCGTCCTCGCGTCGGCACCGACGCCGCGCTCGCCCTCGCGATGTGCTCGGTGATCGTCACCGAGGGACTCGTCGACGAGGATCACGTCCGGCGCACGACGACCGGACCGCTGCTCGTTCGACGCGACAACGGACGGTTCCTTCGCATGGCGGAGATCGTCGCTGGTGGTTCGGAGAGCGAGTACGTCGTCATCGGCCCCGACGGCCGACCGCGCGCCGATGCGTACTTCGACGCGACGGCGTCGCTCGTCGGATCGCTCACGGTCACGGACGTCACGGGCCGTCGCATCGAGTGCGACACCGCGCACACGCTGCTCCTGAAGACCCTGGAGGAGTACTCGCCCGGCCGAGCGGAGCAGATCACCGGCGTGCCGGCCGCACTCGTCGAGCGCATCGCCCGCGAGTACGCAGCGAGCGCTCCGGCGAGCATCTGGGTCGGCACCGGCGTCAACCACTGGTATCACGGCGACCTCTCCGGCCGCGCCATCATCCTTCTCGGCATCCTCACCGGTAACATCGGCCGCAGCGGCGGCGGCGTCTCGCCGTGGGCGGGCCAGTACAAGATCAGGCTCGACCCGACGGAGTACTTCTGGCCGAAGAAGCCGGACGGCACGCGGCATCAGGCCCGGCCGCTCGACACCGCGTACGTCGTCAACGGACCGACCGAGACGATGGCCGATCGCGAGAAGCTCTGGCGACAGATCCGCGCGATGTGGATCGCGGGCGGGAACCTGCTCGGTCAGGTCACCGACCGCGGTCACTTCTATCGCGAGGTCATGCCGAAGCTCGAGCTGATCGTCGTCGCCGAAGTCGAAATGTCGACGAGCGCGCAATTCGCCGACGTCGTGCTGCCGGTCTGCAGCTGGTACGAGAATCCCTGCGACCTCACGACGACCCCCGCGCACCCGTACATCCAGCTCGTCGACGGTCCGCTGAAGGACCGGCCGCTGCACGAGAGTCGCACCGACATCGCGATCTACCACGAGGTCGCGAAGCGCCTCGGGACCGACGGCGCGTTCGCGTTCTCGCATCCGGAGGCAGCCGCGGAACACCTGCTGGCGACCGGCGGACCGATGGTCGCGGGCATCACGCTCGAGCGGTTGAAGCGCGAGAAGGTCATCCGTCTGAACGTGCCCGATCCGATCGTCCCGTTCGCGGAACAGGTGAAGGGCAGACGGTTCGCGACCGCGACGGGCCGGCAGGAAATCTACAAGGAGGAGTCCCGCTTCGTCGAGCTCGGCGAGCAGCTACCGGTCCACAAGGAGCCCGTCTGCGCAACGATGTACGGACCGGACCTGCCGTGGTCCGAGGCGCAGAGCAGGCGCAACCCGCTTGCCGAGCGCTACCCGCTGGTGCTCATCAACCAGCACTCGCGCTTCTCGACGCACTCGAGCTGGCGGCGCACCGAGGCGGTCACGAGCCTTGCCGATACGGGCGAGCCGATGGTCGAGCTCAACCCCGTCGACGCGAACGGGCGCGGGCTCTCGGCGGGGGATGTCGCGAAGGTGTTCAACGACAACGGCGAGGTCAGCGCGCGCGTGAAGCTGCGCGAGAGCATCCCTCCGGGCGTCGCGCTGATGTACATGGGCTGGGAATCGCAGCAGTATCGCAGCGGTCACTCGCACACGCTCATCCGCAACACGATCAATCCAATCCACGAGATCTACTTCAAGCCAAACTTCTGGGGCCCGGTCTCGGGCCACAAGGATGAGCTCTGTGAAGTGACGAAGCTCTGAGGTGACAGGCCATGGCGGAAGACTTGTGGCAGCGCTATTACGGAGCACCCGCCGTCGCGGGCGCGAAGCAGTTCGGCGTGCTCATCGATCTCAACAAATGCCTCGGGTGCCATACCTGCCAGGTCACGTGCAAGACGACCTGGAGCGACGGACCCGGGCAGGAGCGCATGTACTGGACGCGCGTGACGACGAGGCCGTTCGGCGAGTCGACGAGCGAGCATCCGAACCTCTACGGTGACGTGCCGGCGGGCGTCTACCCGGAGATGTGGCAGTTCTACCTCCCGCAGATGTGCAATCACTGCATCGAGCCTCCGTGCCTCGAGACGTGTCCGAGCGGCGCGCTCTACAAGCGCACCGACGGCATCGTGCTCATCGACCAGGAGCGGTGCGAGGGCGCGCAGGCTTGCGTCGAGGGATGTCCCTACCACAGCATCACCTACAACGCCGTGACGAGGACGTCGCAGAAGTGCATCGGATGCTATCCGCTCGTCGAACGGGGTGAGGAGCCGGCCTGCGTGCGCTCGTGCACCGGCAAGGCGCGGATGTTCGGTGACCTGTTGGATCCCGGCAGCGCGATCTCGACGATCATACGCGGCGCCGGCAACGACGGCGAGGGCGGGCCGCATCGGCGGACGATGAGTCCCGGCGACGTGCGGCCGTACAGGCCGGACTTCGGGACCGTCCCGAGCGTCTGGTACATCATGCCGAAGGGAGTTCCCGAGGAGGCGATCGAGAAGTACTTCGGGATGGCGATGGGCGGACGCCGTGCCGAGCCGTACGTCGTGCCGGACGAGCTGAAGACCACGACCGAATGATGCAGCACTCAATCGAGCGCGCTGGACTGTACCGGTTCTTCGCCGCGATCTTTCGCTATCCCTCGCCGGAGGAATGGCGGACGATCGTCGAGGGGCTCGCGTCGGCCCGCGCGGCGCACGCTGTGCTCGGCGTTGCGACGACCGACTTCGACGAGCTCGCCCGGGCGATTCGCGCGACGACGCGCGAGGAGATCGAGCCAGCCTACGTGCGGACGTTCGTCAACGGGCTTCCCTCGATCGTCGCGGCGCCGTACGAGAGTTCATACGCCCCGGCCGAGCGTCGTCTCGAGGTGCTCGCCGCGGTCGATGCATTCTACGAGCGATGCGGCGTTCGCGTCTCCGGCGACGGCGAAGGCCATGGCCCCGACATGCCCGACCACATCGCGACCGAGCTCGAGCTGATGCAGTATCTCGCGGCCGAAGAGCACGACAGCGCGCAGTTCGCCGCGGTCGTAGCCTCGATTGCGGCGGAGTTTCTCGAGACGCATCTCGCTCCCTTCGTGCGCGCGCTGACCGACGAGGTGCGCGACGGACTCCATCACCACGCGTTGCGCGCGCTCGCCACCTACCTCGACGCGGAGCTACGCCGCCTGTCGTGAGGGCGCTCGGGGCTACGTCTGGAATCGGTATGTTCCGGGCATCTGCCGGACATCCTCTCCATCACCGTTCGCTTCGCGAGGGATCCTCAATGAACGGACGTCTCCTGCGTGCATGCGCCGTCGCGATCGGCGTCGCGGCATTCTCCGCATCGCCGCGCCTTGCGGCCCAGACACCCGACGCGCGCGTTCCGACGAGCGTCGACGAGTGCGTGACCAACACACGATCGAACGTCGAGCTCTACCACACCAACAACGGCGCCATCGGTTTCAAGGCGACGGACGGCGACGCCGGTGGCTTCTGGCCGCGCGGCACCGGACGGCGGCAGTACGTCTACGGCGGCGGCCTCATCGTCGGCGCGCGCAAGCGGGTCGGCGCCACGCTCGCGTCGCTGTCGGCGATCGCCTACAACCCGTTCAGTGGAGCGTCGTGGTTCACGCCCGGCGTGGTCACGGCGACGTCCGAGTCGATCAATCGATTCCGGCTCTATCGCTCCACCGACTACGATCGCTCGACCGGAGCGCCGATCGACACGGCCGACGTGCGGACGGGTGGCGCGTACTGGCCGGTGTGGCACGACGCGTCCAGTGGAGCGCTCGGCTACGAAGGGTACGGTGGCATCTTCCACTACGACACGGCAGCCCGTCACCCGTCGGCATCGGGATCTCCGGTCATGGCCTCGAGCGAGGATATCGTCGCGACCTATCACGACCGGGACATCGCGCGCTACGAGGGTGAGACGTCTGCCGGACTTCCGATCGGATTGCAGATCGAGGAGTCGGCATACTCGTGGTCCGAGGGACCGCTTCGCGATGTCGTCGTCGTCCGCTACCGCATCTTCAACGTCTCGTCCGACACGCTCTTCGACTGTCATGTCGGCTGGCTTCTCGACCTCGACATCGGCTCGGCCAACAACGACCGCACGGGGATGGTGATCGCCGACAGGGCCGCCGACACGCTCGACCTTGCGGCCGCATGGAGCGAGCGCGAGACCGACGGGGGCTTCGGCTACGTCGGACTCGACGTGATGGAATCGCCCGAGGTCGATGGCGAGCGCTTCTTGCGACGGCGCGACGGCGTCGTCTCGATCGCCGACGAGATCGGTCTGGGCACCTTTCAGAACTGGGGATTCGACGACAACCCGTCGACCGCCGCGGAGCGTTATGCGTTCATGGCGTCCGGTGATCGCGACGTCGATGATGCGCGCGGCGACAAGAAGCAGCTCATCGCGACCGGACCGTTCAATCTGCGTCCGGGCGATACCGCGGTGACGTCGTTCGGGCTGATGTTCGCGATGGGAGGCAAGGGTGGTGATCCCGACGGAACGTGGGATGATCTCGCGCCGCTCGTGAGCCTGTCGCAGCGAGCCCAGCGGTACTTCGACGCGGCGTTCAAGCTCGGCGGCGGATTCACCTCCGCGCCGCTTCAGCCGACGCGGTCCGGCGTCGCGCGTCTGTCGATCGCGCCGAATCCGGTCGGCTCCGCAGGCGGCGGCATGCATGCCGTCGCGAGCTTCACGCTGACGTCGACCGCACGAGCGCACGTGCGACTTCAGGATGCCCGCGGTGCGGTCGTCGCCGATACCGATCTCGGCATGCTGGGATCGGGAACACACCGCATCGACATCGAGACCGCGTCGCTGCCGAGCGGACTCTACATCGTCGTCGTCGATGCCGGTGCGGCACCGATGGTCGGCCGCATCGTCATCAGTCATTGAGACACGCACACAGGATTCCGACATGAACACCGACCAGCTCACGTCGCTGCGCAACCATCTCGCCGCGCTGCTCGAGGGAGGCCATGCCTACGCGCGGCCCGAGACGATCGTCGCGGGCATCCCCGCCGACGTGCGGGGGACGCGTCCGAACGGCGTCGATCACTCGCCATGGGAGCTCCTCGAGCACCTGCGAATCGCGCAGCGCGACATGCTCGACTTCTCCGTTGCACCCACGTACGAGGAGATCGCCTGGCCCAAGGACTACTGGCCCGCAACCCCGGCCCCGCCGAACGACGAAACGTGGGACGAGAGCGTCGCGGCGTTTCTGAGCGACCTCGATGTCGCCCGCCGGCTCGCGGTCGATGAGGGCGTTGACCTCTTCGCGGTCGTTCCGCACGGCACCACGCAGACGTATCTGCGAGAGCTGCTGCTGATCGCCGATCACAACGCCCACCACCTCGGGCAGTTGATTCTCGTGCGGAAGCTGCTGAAGGCGTGGCCATGAGGATGTTTCTGGCGTCTCGATGATCGATTCTCCCTAAAAGGTCGCGACCACGTCATCCTTGGCGCAGCGAAGCGGAGCCGGGGATCTATCTTCGGCGGTAGCGGTACCGGTCGGCACGGCTACCGCCGAAGAAAGATCCCCGATCGCTGCGCGATCGAGGATGACGTGGTCGCGCAGGTGTACAGGACATCCCCCAACCCCCCCCATCGGTAACCTCCAGCCGATTCTCAGGTCTCTCCTTCGATGCACCACCGCGCGTGGATGCCATTCCCGCCCACGCACTAGCAACCGGCTCCCGATGCCATTCCAACGATTCCTCCTTTCGACACTCGCCCTTGTTCTGGTGACGACGTCCGCGCTCGCGCAGACGGCGTTCATCGAGAACCGTGGCCAGTGGGATCCCCGCGCCCGGTTCCTCGCGAGCCTCGGCGGCGTCGACGCATGGATCACCGACGACGGGATCGTCTACGACTTCCATCGCGACAGCGTCGGACTCGCACCGAGCGTGGACGAGGGAGCCTACCGGCCGGCGCCGGTGCGACGCAGCGGACACGTCGTCGCGATGCGCTTCGTCGGAGCAGGCGGCCGGGCGATCGCCCGCCCCGAGCATCGGGCTGCGGGCACGCACAACTACTTCCTCGGCAACGACCCGTCGCGATGGGCGCGCAATGTTGCGCGGTTCGATGAGGTCTCGATCGGGTCGATCCGTGACGGCATCGACGCGCGCGTGCACATCGACGGTGGCTCGCTGCGCTACGACCTGATCGTTGCGCCCGGGGCCGATCCGTCGAGCGTCGCGATCGCGTTCGACGGAGCGCTCGGCGTGCGCGTCGACGAGCGCGGGGAGCTGCAGATCGCCACCAGCCTCGGCGAGATCTCCCATCGAGGACTCTATGCCTATCAGATGCACGGCGCCGTTCGCAGCCGTGTCGACTGCGCCTTCGCGCCGAGGGCCGACGGCACCGTCGGCTTCACGGTGGGCGAGTACGACCGTGCGCGGCCGCTGGTGATCGATCCTCTCGTCTGGTCACGATACGTCGGCCATGCCGGCGAGTCGAGTGCCGCGACGATGGCCGTCGACTCGATCGGCACCGTCTTCATCGCCGGCTCATTGGTACTTCAGGGATATCCGACGAGCCTCGGCGCGTACGACAATTCCTGGAACGGCGAGACCGACGTCGTCGTGACGCGTCTGGAGCCCGGCGGAGCCCAGCTCGGCTACTCGACCTACATCGGCGGGACGCTGTTCGACTGGGCCTCGCGCATCGCGATCGATCGCGCGGGCTTCGCGTACCTGGCGATCATGACGGGCTCGACGGATTTCCCGACGACCGCAGGCGCGTTTGATGAGTCGTTCAACGGCGGATCACTCGACGGCGTCGTGCTGAAGCTCGATCAGACCGGCAGCACGCTCGTCTACTCGACGCACCTCGGCGGGACCGAGACCGAGGATGGACTCGACATCGCGGTCGACGCGACCGGCGCGGTCTTCGTCAGCGGCTGGACGGACTCGCGCGATTTCCCGACGACCGGCGGCGTGATCGCATCGACGTACAACGGCGGAACGACCGACGGATTCGTCGCGCGAGTGGAGCCCAACGGCGCGTCGCTCGGCTTCTCGACGTTCCTCGGCGGCGGCAGCAGCGACCACCCGACGAGCATCGCCCTCGACAGCATCGGCGCCTTCTTCGTCGGCGGCTACACCGAGTCGACGGACTACCCGACGACGCCCGGCGTCATCAAGCGCACGCTCGGCGGACCGCAGGATGCCTTCGTCACGAAGATCAATCCGGTCGCGAGCGTCATCATGTACTCGACGTTCATCGGCGGCACGACGCACGAGGGACTGGCGCTGCTGGAGGTCGATGCGGCGGGCGAGGTCTTCATGGCGGGACAGACCGCCTCATCCGACTTCCCGACGACACCGGGCTGCTATCAGACGGCACGCGGAAGCCAGTACGTCGTCCGCATCGACCCGCTCGGCACGACGCTTCGCTACGCCACCTATCTCGGTGCGATCAACGACAGGGTCGGCGCGGCCTCGCTGGCCCGCGCGGGTTTCTTCTGCGTCAGCGGAGCGACCAGTTCGCGCGTCTACCCGACGAGCGCCGACGCGGTCACCCGCGGCTACGGCGGAGGCTCGACCGACGCCTACGTCACGATCGTGCGACCATCCGGCGCGACGCTCTCGTACTCGACGTACCTCGGCGGCTCCGCCGGCGACGTGGGGCTCGGCATCGGCCTCGACCGGCGCGGCGACGTCTACACCAGCGGCGGCACGGCTTCGCCGAACTTCCCGAACACGATCGCCGGATCGCGGGCCGAGGGCCTGACGGATTTCTTCGTCGCGAAGATCGGCCGCTGCCTCGTCGAAGCGCACGCCGGGCGCGATCGGACGATCTGCCAGGGCGACGCCGTGGAGATCGGGGCAGTGGCGACCGGTGGGATTCCCGAATACCGCTATCGGTGGCGCGCCAACGGTGTCGCGCTCGCCGCGGATACGGCCGTGATGACCGTCCGGCCCGAGACGACGACCGTGTACATCGTGACCGCCGAGGACTTCGTCGGCTGCGACGATGTCGACACGGTGGTCGTCACGGTCAATCCCGCGCCGCTCGTGGCGGCCGGAGCCGACACCGCGGTGTGCGCGGGGTCCTCGGTCCGCATCGGCAATCCTGCGACCTCGGGCACGCCGCCGTTCGTCTACCTCTGGCAGCCCGCGGCCGGACTCAGCTCCACGAGGGCCGCGCAGCCGACCGCACGTCCGGACTCGACGACGTCGTACGTCGTCGTGGTCACCGACGCGAAGGGCTGCACCGCGACGGACACGATCGTCGTGTCGATCAACCGGCCGCCGGTGCTCGAGCCACCGACGGCCTACGAGATCTGCGCCGGCGACTCTGCGACGCTCGGCGTGACGATAGCCAGCGGCGCCGGACCGTTCACCTATCTCTGGACGCCGGCGACGGGACTGTCGAGCACGAGCGTTGCCGATCCCCGCGCGGCTCCGGCCGCGACCACCAGTTATCGCGTGACCGTCACCGACGCCAACGGGTGCTCGACGACCTCGGCGCCGATGACGGTGACCGTCGGCTCGACGCTGCGCACGCGCATCGCCGCTAGCGGATCGACGCGACTGTGTCCGGGCGAGAGCGTGACGCTCGACGCGGGCGACTTCGCGCAGTACCTCTGGTCGAGCGGCGCGACGTCGCGCTCGATCGTCGTGACGACACCGGGACGATACTGGGTCGCGGTCACCAGCGCGAGCGGGTGCACGGGCGGATCCGACACGGTGCAGGTCGCCGCCGGGGCGCCCGCCGACGCCTCGTTCACCGGCGCGACGAGCGCGTGTCCCGGCACGCTCGCCGAATACACAGCAGCGGCGCCGGCCGGCTCGACGCTCACGTGGCGACTCGACGCCGCGCGCGGCACGATCGAGTCCGCCGCCGGCACGAGCCCGCTGCGCGTGCGATGGAGCGTCCCCGGACGCGATACCGTGCGGCTGGTCGTCGCCTCGGCCGACGGCTGCGTCGACTCCACGTTCGTCGCCGTTACCGTCGTCGCCGCGCTCTCGCCGACGATCACGCCGTCGGGCGCGACCGCGCTGTGCTCCGGCGACAGCGTGACGCTCGATGCGGGCGCAGGCTTCGCGACCCATACGTGGTCGAACGGAGCGAGCACGCGGACGATCGTCGTGCGCGAGGCGGGCGACTACTGGGTCGACGTCACCGACGCCGGTGGCTGCGGCGGCCGTTCCGACACCGTGCGGGTCGTCGTGCGCCCGTTGCCGGCTCCGGAGATCACGGCGCTCGGCACCGAGATCTGCGCGGGCGATTCGGCGGTGCTCGTCGCGAGTCCAGGCTTCGATCGCTACGACTGGTCCAACGGGATGACCGGACAGCGTATCGCCGTGACCGAGGCGGGCAGCTACAGCGTCACGGTCGTCGACGCGAACGGTTGTCGAGGCGTCTCCGCGCCCGTCGCGATCGTCGTGCACCCGTTGCCCGCGCCGCCATCGATCACGCAGTCGGGCGACACGCTCATCGCGAGCGATGCGGCGGCGTGGCAGTGGCTGCTCGAGAACGTCCCGATCGACGGCGCGACGGCGCGACGGCACGTCCGCACGGATCCTGGCAGCTACGCGGTCGAGATCACCGACAGCAACGGATGTCGCTCGCGCGCGACGGTCGAGACAGCGGAGCGACACTTCGCATGGGTCGACTCGACGAGCGCGAAGCTCGGCGATCGATTCACCGTGGCCTTCATCGTCGACCCTCCGCTGCGCGCGTCCGACGGCGTCACGGCCTACACGGTCATGCTGCGCATCGATCCGCGCGACCTCTTCGCCCATGCGGTGCGCGCGGCACGATCGAGTCCCGGTATGCCCCTGCCGACGCTCGCCGCCGGAGAGCTCGGCGGCATCGAGCTCCGCTACACTGGACCGACGGCGGTGACCGGCGACACGCTCTTCCTGCTCGAGCTGCAGGGGCTGTCGACGGCGAAGCCCGTGAGTCCCATCCTCGTCGGGGATCTCGACTTCGGCCGCGCGGCCGACGTGCGCCGCGCGGGTGACGGCCTCGTCCTGCTCGAAGGCTGCGACGTCGGGACGTTCGCCGCCGGCAAGCGCGTGCACATCACGAGCGCGAGAGTCGACGCGTCGAGCGGCGAGATCGTCGTTCGGTACGGAGCTCCGTCGGCCGCTCGTCCGACGCTTCACCTGCTCGATGCGGCCGGACGATCGGTCGAGACGATGCGACTCGAACAGGGAATCGATCTCGAGCAGGAGGCGCGGCTGCGCGTGCCGGAGAGCGGGCTGTACATCATCGAACTGCGCGATCGCGCCGAGCGCTCCGCCACACCAATCGTCGTCACGAGGTAGCATGATGAACTCTACACCAATGCACAGCGTGGCCGATGGAGCAACCGGGCGACCGATCGCGGCGCCGGCAACGATGCTTGCTTTGATGATCGTGGCGCTGCTTGCCGGGCTGCCCGGCGCGCCACTCGCGCACGCACAGACGCCCGTCGCGGTGCTCGTCGGCGGAGGCGTCTCCGGCGGCATCGGCATCGAGAGCGCGGACGTTCCGGTGTACGCCGGCGACGGCGGCTGCGGCACGTTCGAGGAGGGCTCGAGCGCATCCGGCGCGATCGACGGTCGACTCGTGCTGCCGACGTTCTTCGGACCTGCCGTCGGCCTCGATGCCCGTCTGCGTCTGGGCTACGGCTCGGCGCAACTGACCGCGACTCCGCCGACCGCGACGACCGTGCGCAACGGCGGCGCGCTCGTCGAGCTCGACCGTGAGTATCGCATGGATCGATCGACCGTCTCGGCCACGGTCGATCTGCTCGCGCGCTTCGCGGCCGGCCCGCTCTCGCTCGGCGCGGGCGCGTCGCTCGGCGCGCGGCTGTCGTCGACGTTCGAGCAGACCGACAACATTCTCGGACCCGGCGCGAGCGCGTTCTCCGACGGCAGCACCTCGATCGCGATGACGACCGCCGCGACCGAGTCCTCGACGTTCATCGTCGCGCCGATCGTCGCGGCCGGCTACCCGATCGCGCTCGGCGCGGGCGGTACACTCATCCCGGAGCTCTCGCTCCGATTCGATCTGCTCTCGTCGCTCCAGGACGGCTCCTGGCGCAGCGTCGAGCCGGGACTCGGCGTCGGCATCCTCTTCGATCTGACGCCGGCGGCAACGCCGATCCGGGAGGGAGGGGGGTAGAGGCGAGCGGTCGAGCCGGGGCGCGTCACCACAATCACCGATCGCTTCGATCCGCCGAGCTTCGTACCTTGGCGCACCCCCCTCGTCCAACTCCGACCGCATCTCTATGTCGACGACCTTCTCCCGGTCGCTCCGATCGCTCGAGCGCGACCGATTCACGCGTGGCGGGCGCATGCTCGCCGGCGCGCTCGTGCTTCTCGGCGCATGGTGCGCGTGGATGCTCCTTGCGCGCGTCGGTGTCTACGCCTCGAGCCGCGAAGCCAGACTCGAGGCCGCGCGCTCGTCGCACGTGCTGCAGACCGAGGTCGGCGGCGTCGTCAAGGAGAACCGTCTCGCGCTCGGCGCGCGTGTGGCCGCCGGCGATCCGCTCGTCGTGCTCGACGCGGCGCTGTCGCAGGCCGACCTCGCCCGCGAGCGCGCGCGGCTGCAGGGATTCGAGCGTCAGATCGCGGCGCTGCGTAGCGGCAGGGGCTCCGAACGGACCGGTCAGCTCAGCAGCGCCGCCGAAGTGCAGGCCGCGATCACCCAGGCGCGCACGCGTCTGGCCGAGGCCGAGTCCGCCGCGCGGTTCGCTGAGGACGAGGCCTCGCGCATGGCCACGCTCGGCCGCAGCGGAACGGTGGCGACGCTCGAGGTCGAGCGCTCCGCGGCCGAGGCCCGGCAGCGCCGGCTCGCCGCGGTCGCGCGACGCGACGAGCTCGTGCTTCTCGAACGCGAAGGCGCCACCGATCGCAGCGACCGCCAGTCTGGCATTGAACGCATCGAGCGCGAGATCGCGGAGCTCGAGGGAGACGCCGCCGCATCGCGCGCGGCGATCGCCCGGCTCGACCGCGAGATCGCGCTGCGCACGATCCGCGCGCCGATCGGCGGCCGTGTCGGTGAGGTCACCGAGCTGCGTCCCGGATCGGTCGTCACCGCCGCCGCCCGCCTCGGCTCGATCGTTCCCGACGGCGAGCTGCGCATGGTCGCGCAGTTCGCGCCTCAAACCGCGTTCGGTCGTCTCGCCCCCGGTCAGCCCGCCCAGCTCCGCCTCGCCGGCTTTCCGTGGACCCAGTTCGGTGGTGTGCCCGCGCGCGTGCTCACCGTCGGCTCGGAAGTCCGCGACGGCCTCGTGCGTGTCGAGCTCGCGATCGAGCCCTCGAGCTCGCGACGCATCCCACTGCAGCATGGTCTCCCAGGCTCCGTCGAGGTCGAGGTCGAGCGCGTGACGCCGGCGGCGCTCCTTGCTCGTACGGTCGGACTCTGGCTCGGCGACTCGAGCGATGCGGCCGTGGTCGCGGAGGGCGCGACGCGGTGAGCGCCACGCCAACACGCCGCCGTCTGCTGGCTCCGGAGGTCGTGCAGACCTCCGCAATGGACTGCGGTCCCGCATCGCTGAAGTCGCTGCTCGAGGGACACGGCATCTCGATCGGATACGGCCGACTGCGCGACGCCTGCCAGACCGAGGTCGACGGCAGCTCGATCGACACGATGGAGGACATCGCGCGGCAGCTCGGGCTCGATGCCGGACAGGTGATGGTGCCGCCGGCGCACCTGCTGCTCGAGGAGTCGCGATCGCTACCGGCGATCGTCGTCGTCCGCCAGCCCAACGGCTTCACGCACTTCGTCGTGCTCTGGCGCGTGCACGGTCCGCTCGTGCAGATCATGGACCCGGCCGTGGGCCGGCGCTGGCGCACCGCTCGCTCGCTCGCCGATGAGCTCTACGTGCACCGCATGCCCGTTCCCGAGGCCATGTGGACGCGCTTCGCGCACGGCGACGAATTCCTGCGTCCGCTCGCGCGCCGGCTCCGCACGCTCGGGCTGCCGCGCTCTCGCGCCGAATTGCTCATCGATTCCGCCGCGGCCGACGAGGGATGGCATCCCCTTGCCTCGCTCGACGCGGCGACGCGCATGCTCGAGAAGACCGTCGAGACCGGCGCGCTTAGGCGCCGGCACGCCGCGGGTGTCCTCGAGAGTCTTTACGCCCAGGTCCGCGATGAGTCCGCCGAGCGCTGCGCGATCATCCCCGAGAGCTTCTGGTCCGTTCGCCCCGCGCCCGCCGAGGATGGCGTCGCGCACCTCGAGATGCGCGGCGCGGTGCTCGTGCGCGTGACCGGCCTGCGCGAGCGCGATCCGGAGGAGCCGCCGCTGCCGGAGTCGCTCGCGAGCGCGCTCGATGAGCCGCGCCCGCGTCCGATGCGAGACCTCTTCGGGCTCCTGCGCGACGATGGACTGCTGGCGCCTCTTACGGTGCTGGCGGCACTCGCGGTTGCCGCGGGCGCGGTCGTGCTCGAGGCGCTGCTGTTCCGCGCGCTCTTCGATCTCGGCACGACGCTCGTGCTCCCGGAACAGCGCCTCGGCCTCTGGGGCACGCTGGCGACGTTCGCGGCGGCGCTGCTGCTGCTCGAGCTTCCGCTGGCCGCAGGTCTTCTGCGTCTGGGACGGCGCATCGAGCTGCGCCTGCGCATCGCCTTCCTCACGAAGATCCCTCGCCTCGGCGATCGCTACTTCCGCAGCCGTCCGATCTCGGACATGGCCGAGCGAAGCCACAGTCTTCACTCGCTGCGCGGGCTCCCCGAGCTCGGCGGCCAGGTCGTGCGCACGATCGCGCAGTTCCTCGTCACGCTCGCAGGCATTCTGTGGATCGATCCGGAGAGCTGGCCGATCCTGCTTATCGGCGGAGCGATCGTGCTCGGGCTTCCGTTTCTCGCGCAGCCGATACTCGCCGAGCAGGACCTGCGTGCGCGCACGCACGTCGGTGCGCTCGGCCGCTTCTACCTCGACGCGCTGCTCGGTCTGATCGCGATCCGCACGCACGGCGCGGAGCGCTCGGTGCGTCGCGAGCACGAATCGTTGCTCGTCGAATGGGCGCGCGCATCGTTCGCGACACAGCGCACCGCCGTCGCGATCGAGGGACTGCAGGCGCTCGCGGGCATGACGCTGGCCGCCACGCTCATGCTCGATCACATCGGTCGCTCGAGCGGCGGCGCGGTGCTACTGATCGCGTACTGGGGATTGAGCCTTCCGACGCTCGCCAGCTCGCTCGCCATGGCGATGCGTCAGTATCCCATCCATCGCAACCTCGCACTGCGCCTGCTCGAGCCGCTTGCTGCGGAGGAGGAGGCGCACGATTCGCCGGAGGCTGCGGGAGCAGAGAGCGTGCGGCCGACACCAGCTTCGACGCTCGAATCCTCGACATCATCCCGAACGGGGCTCACGATCGAGATGCACGGGGTCAGCATCGTCGCCGGCGGTCACACCATCCTCGACGGCATCGACCTCTCGATCGCCGCCGGTGAGCACGTCGCGGTCATCGGTCCCTCGGGCGCGGGCAAGTCGAGCTTCGCGGGGATTCTCCTCGGGTGGCATCGCGCCGCCTCCGGAAGCGTCATCGTCGACGGTGCACCGCTCGCATCGGAGCGCATCGAAACGCTTCGCGAGCAGACCGTCTGGCTCGACCCGGCCGTGCAGCTCTGGAACCGTTCGCTCATCGACAACCTCGCCTACGGCAACGACGCTCTCGCCTCCGACGCCATCGGCGCCGCGCTCACCGACGCGGAGCTGCGCGGCGTGCTCGAGAGGCTTCCCGAGGGCTTGCTCTCTCGGCTCGGAGAGGGTGGGGGACTGGTCTCCGGAGGCGAGGGACAGCGCGTTCGCCTGGCTCGCGGAATGCTGCGCGGATCGCCTCGGCTGGTGATTCTCGACGAGCCTTTCCGCGGCCTCGACCGCGCGCGACGCCGCGCGCTGCTCGAGCGCGTGCGCGCGATCTGGAAGGATGCAACGCTGCTTTGCATCACGCACGACGTCGACGAGACCGCCGCGTTCGAGCGCGTGCTCGTCGTCGAGGGCGGTCGCATCGTCGAGGACGGCTCGCCGGCCGAGCTCCTCGCCCGCGACGGGTCACGGTTCGGGGCACTGCTCGAAGCCGATGATGCCGTTCGACGCGGAGCATGGAGCGAGGGGGCATGGCGCAGAATGAGGATCGAGTCGGGCGTGCTCGTCACGGCGCCGCCGGCAGGCACACCGATCGAGGCGTCGGAGGTGGCGTCATGACGCGCGTCGAGCAGCACGCCTGGCCCGCGGAGGCCCTCGGCGACGCCATCGCCGCGCTCGCTCGTCACGGCGGGTTGACCGTCACCGAGGCCACGACGAGCCGCCCCTCGTCGGCGGTCATTGCCAATGCGCAGGCGCTCGCCGGTTGGATTGGTGAGACATCCTCCGTGCTCGGCATCGAGGCCGAGCCGGTCGAGTCGTCGTATCCGGAGCTCGAGAGGATGCTGCGTGGCGCGGCGCCCGCGCTGCTCGGACTGCCGGCGCGCACGCCGACGACAGGCACCGCTGTCGCGACGGGTCGGGTGCAGGCCGCTGCTCCACGGGAGTTCATCGCGCTGATCGGATCGGATCGTCGCACCGTGCGGCTCCTCGCGCCCGACCTCACCGTTCACACGATCGCATTGGAGGAGCTCCGCCGTGCGCTCTGCATCGAGCTCGAGGCGCCGCTGGTACCGGAGACGCTCGCCATGCTCGAGCGTGCCGGCGTGCCCTCGGCGCAGCGTGAGCGCGCGGCCTATGGCGTGCTTCGCGAGCAGTTGAGCTGGCAGCGCATCGGCTCGTGCTGGCTGTTGAGGCCGGCTCCGGGCGCTCCGTTTCGCGAGGGCCTGCGAGTGATCGGCGCACCGATGCGATTGGCGATGCTCGTCGGCGCGCACGCGCTGCAGTATGCCTTCTGGCTCGCAGGATGGTGGCTCATCGGTCGCGGCGCGATGCAGGGCCGGATCGACATGGGATGGATCGTCGCGTGGGTGCTCATGCTCGGCTCGATCGTTCCGCTGCGGATGCTCGAGGCGTGGCTGCAGGGACTGCTCGCGATCGGCGTCGGAGCGCTGTTGAAGCAGCGGCTGCTGCACGGAGCACTCTCGCTCGAGCCCGACGAGATCCGTCACTCCGGCTCCGGCGAGCTGCTCGGTCACGTCATCGAATCGGAGGCCATCGAGGCAATGGCGCTCGGCGGCGGCTTCGCCTCGATCGTCGCGATGGTCGAGCTCGCTCTTGCGGTCGTCGTGCTCGCCCTCGGCGCGGGAGGCATCGTTCACGCGCTGCTGCTCGTCGTCTGGACCGCGACGGCGCTGGGGCTTGGCTGGAGGATCTTCCGCCTGCGCTCGTCGTGGACCGACCGCCGCCTGGCGATCACGCACGATCTGGTCGAGCGGATGATCGGGCACCGCACGCGACTGGCGCAGGAACGACCTGAGCGAATGCACGAGGAGGAGGACCAGGCGCTCGAGGGATACAGCGGCGAGTCGCGCCGGCTCGATCGCGCGACCGCGCTTCTCGGCGCGGCGATCCCGCGCGGGTGGGTGCTCGTCGGGCTGCTCGGCCTGCTGCCGGCGATCATGAGCGGCGCCTCGGCCGAGTCACTCGCCGTCGGCATCGGCGGACTCCTGCTCGCGTCGATGGCGCTCTCGCGCCTGGCGCAGGGACTCGTCGGCGTCGCCGGCGCGGCGATCTCGTGGCGGAAGGTGCGGCACCTCTTCGACGCCGCCACCCGCCACCGCGCACCAGGCGCCGCAGCGCTCCTTGCGCCCGCGGCAAACGGAGCGCGTGCAAACTCCTCGGCGGGTGAGCGCGACGCTCACGTCGACGACGCGCACTTCGGATCGGCTCCGGTGCTCGAGGCAAGCGATCTCGTCTTCGGCTATCGCGACTCGGCCGCACCGGTCCTGCGCGGAGCTTCGCTATCGATCATGCCAGGCGAACGGATTCTTCTGGAGGGCTCCTCCGGTGGCGGCAAGTCCACACTCGCGGCGATCCTCGTCGGCATGCGCAGCCCGCGCTCCGGATTGCTGACGCTGAAAGGCCTCGACCGCCATGCGCACGGCGACGAGCGCTGGCGCGCGAGCGTCGTCTCCGCGCCGCAGTTCCACGACAACCACGTCCTGATGGGGACCTTCGCGTTCAACCTGTTGATGGGCCGCGCATGGCCTCCGTCGCCGGAGGACCTTGAAGAAGCCGACGCGATCTGCCGCGAGCTCGGCCTCGGCGAGCTTCTCGAGCGCATGCCGGCCGGCATCATGCAGAACGTCGGCGAAACAGGCTGGCAGCTCTCGCAAGGCGAGCGCAGCCGCCTCTACATCGCACGCGCTCTTCTACAGCGAGCCGACCTGATCATCCTCGACGAAAGCTTCGGCGCACTCGACCCGGAGACCCTGCGCACGGCACTCGGCTGCGTGTTCCGCAGGGCGCCGGCGTTGCTGGTCATTGCACACCCGTGAGGGTTAAATGTTGGATGTCAGATGTCAGATGTCACAAGGCCACATAGTCCCCAGACCGAAGGCCCACCCCCAGGCCAAACGCCCGTCCCCAGCGCAGCAGTCCCCTGCGAAGCAGTCCCCTGCGAAGCTGTCCCTTGCGAAGCTGTCCCCTGCGCAGCTGTCCCCTGCGAAGCTGTCCCCGGGCCTCCGGCCGCCCGCGTCGATGCGCTCCTCGCGACCGCCGAGCCGATCCGGCGGTCCGCCCCCGAGCGGGCTCTTGCGCTTGTCGGTGAGGCACTGACGCTGGCGAGGTCGGCCGGTGATCGGGGGCGTATTGCGCGATGCCTGTCAGTACTGGGGCACATTTTCTATGCGCGCGCCGATTATCCGGTCGCCAGCGAACACTTCGGCGAGGCGCTCGCGATCGCTCTCGACGACGAGCTGCCGCAGACCGAATGCGAAGCTCGGCTTGGCCTGGGCTTCATCGGTGAATCGACCGGTCAGTACGTCGACGCCGCGGCGCATCTGCGGCGCGCGATCGCGCTCGCGCGTGAGCTCGGCAACGGCTCTCACGAGGGCTTCGG
>DATLHO010000214.1:0-2494 GCA_035539855.1 Kapaibacterium sp. (SeqCode)
ACGTGTAGGCGATCTTCATGCGCGGAGTCGAGTCGCCGCCCGGACCGCTGAAGCGCATCTGCGCGAAGTACTCTCTGCCGTCGTCGCTCTTGCTCAGGTGAATCAGCAGCGTATCGCTGCCCGCGATCGGAAGCGTCGTCAGGTAGCGGAGCACCGAGTCGCCCGCGAAGTACTTCTCGATGACGACGGTCTCGGGATTCGGTCGCAGGTGGATCTTCTGATGCAGCGTCTGCGAGAACGCCGCAGCGCCCTGGTAGTCGCTCGTCGGGGAGTACGCGCCGGCATGACAGCCGAGGCACGTCGCCTGGCCGACGTAGTTGCGCTCGGCCGGTGCCTCGCGGGTTTCGACGCTCGCGGCGAGGCCGGCGATCACGGCGATCGCGCCGAGGAAAGCGATGAGGATGTGTCGTCGTGAGGTCATCCCGGCCTCCGGTTGGTATGCTGGTCTGTTCAAGACTGCGCGAGCGCGGGTGTCGTTACGTGATGCAATGTGCGTCACGACGTGCGGGGTGATTTCGCTCGGCGGCGCGCCGTATCTTCTGGGATGCGCGTGCGCACTCTTCATACCAGCGCCCTTCTCTCGGCACGGGGGACGATCCGCGGAGGATCGTTCCTGTCCGCCGTGCTCGCGGCGATCCTGCTGCGACGCTGGCTCCTCACCGCCGGCTCCGTCCCTTCGATCGGTTCCTGATCGCGCGGCCTCGACCGCGCTGGCATGGCGTTCGGCACCAGCGATGGAGCCCGACGCCGTGACGACGTCGTTGTGGCGCGCGAAGCTCTCGGGCATCGTCCGTCGCCATCGAACCAATCCGACATCAACAGGAGCCAGACCGATGAGCCAGATCTTCAGCCGCGACCGGGAGTCGCGGCCCATTCCCGCGGCAGATGTCCACGCCGTGCTCGCACGACACATGCTTGCCGACGGCTTCGAGATCGTGCTCGACCTCGACCGCAGCGAGGGCTCGTACCTCGTCGACGCGGTCACCGGCCGCCGCTATCTCGACTTCTTCACGTTCTTCGCCTCGAACCCCGTCGGAATGAACCACCCGAAGATCAACAACGAGGAGTTCATTCGCAGGCTCGGACGCGTCGCGCTGCACAAGCCGTCGAGCTCCGACCTCTACACCGTCGAGATGGCGGAGTTCGTCGACACGTTCTTCCGCGTCGCGGTGCCCGATCACTTCAAGTACGTCTTCCTGATCGAGGGCGGAGCGCTCGCGGTCGAGAACGCGCTGAAGGTGGCGTTCGACTGGAAGGTGCGCAGGAATTTCGCGAAGGGATACGACCGCGAGGTCGGCCACAAGGTGCTGCACTTCCGGCACGCCTTCCACGGCCGCACCGGCTATACCATGAGCCTGACGAACACCGATCCGACGAAGACGGATCTGTTCCCGAAATTCAACGACTGGCCGCGCGTGCTCAACCCGGCGGCGCGCTTCCCGTTGAGCGGCGAGAACCTCGAGCGCACGCTCGAGGCCGAACGCGCGTCGATCGCGCAGATCATGGCGGCGCTCGAGGCATTCAAGGACGAGATCGCCTGTCTCATCCTCGAGCCGATCCAGGCCGAGGGCGGCGACAATCACTTCCGCGTCGAGTACCTGCGCGAGCTGCGCCGGATCTGCGACGAGCACGAGATGCTCCTGATCTTCGACGAAGTGCAGACGGGCATCGGCCTGACCGGCTCGATGTGGGCGCACCAGACGCTCGGCGTCACGCCCGACATCATCTCCTTCGGCAAGAAGACGCAGGTCTGCGGCATCCTCGTCGGCGAGCGCGTCGACGAGGTACCGGAGAATGTCTTCCACGTCTCGAGCCGCATCAATTCGACGTGGGGCGGCAACCTCGTCGACATGGTGCGCTTCACGAAGTACCTCGAGATCATCGAGGAGGAGAACCTCGTCGACAACGCGCGCCTGATGGGCGCATACCTGAAGGAGCGACTCGAGGAGCTCGAGCGCGAGTTCCCCTCGACGATCACGAACGCACGTGGCCTGGGTCTGATGTGCGCCTTCGACCTGCCGTCGACGCACGAGCGCGACACGCTGCGCAAGGAATGCTACGAGCGCGGCATGATGGTGCTCTCGGCGGGCGACCGCTCGATCCGCTTCCGTCCGGCGCTCAACGTCACGCGCGAGCACATCGACGAGGCGGCGGCGATCATCCGCGCCTCGCTCGGCGAGATGCGCGAGGGCCACGTGCCGAAAGCGGTAGAGGAGCTGGAGCTGCCGAAGGACGAGTAGCGGCGGCGCGATTCTAATGCCAGCGGGGCTCTCGACGAATGTTGAGAGCCCCGCATGCGTTTCAAGAGATCTCCAACCGGAAACGGTATGGCACTCATGCAGGCCCTCCGTGGAAGCCGCACGACGTCACCTCGCACAGGTTGGGGTGATAGTTTATCGCACGATCACGAGTCGCTGCTCGCGTGTGCGACCATCAAATCGCAAACGCACGTGATAGATGCCTGCCGGTATAGCACTGACATCGAGATCGACAA
>DATLHO010000215.1:0-7757 GCA_035539855.1 Kapaibacterium sp. (SeqCode)
GCCGTGGTCGGCGATGACACGCAGCGAGACGTCCTCGCGCTCGGTGTTCCCGTAGGCCTTCCCCGACAGGCGCTCCGCGCACGCGATGATCCCGCGGAGCACGTCGCCGTCGTAGTTGCCGGGGACGCCCTGGAGGACGGCGCAGATGCGCTCGAAGCCCATGCCGGTGTCGACGTGCTTCGCCGGCAGATCCTCGAGCGACCCATCAGGTCGCCGGTTGTACTGGATGAAGACGTTGTTCCAGATTTCGATGACCTCGGGCACGCCCGCGTTGACGAGCGGTCCGCCGGAGCGATCCTCGGTGCGGTCGAAGTGGATCTCGGTGCAGGGACCGCACGGGCCGGTCTCCCCCATCTCCCAGAAATTGTCCTTCGCGCCCGCCCAGTGAATGTGCGCGGCGATCATCCCGGGCTGCCGCGCCCAGATGTCGTACGTCTCCTGATCGCGCTCGCTGCCGTCATCGGCGGCGTAGACGGTCACGTGCAGGCACGCCGGATCGAGCTTCCAGACGACCGTCAGCAGCTCCCACGCCCACGCGATCGCCTCGGTCTTGTAGTAGTCGCCGAACGACCAGTTGCCGAGCATCTCGAAGAACGTGTGGTGGTACGTGTCGTGGCCCACCTCCTCGAGATCGTTGTGCTTGCCCGAGACGCGGATGCACTTCTGGGTATCGACCGCGCGCGAGTAGTCGCGGGTGCCGGTTCCCAGAAAGACATCCTTGAACTGGTTCATCCCGGCGTTGGTGAAGTACAGCGTGGGATCGCCGTGCGGGATCACCGGAGCCGACGGCACCGCCGTGTGCGCGCGCTCCTGAAAGAACTCGATGAACGACTGCCGGATTTCGCGAGAGGTCATGGACGTGTCGGCCGTAGGGCTGCTGGCAAATGAAAGCGAAGTCTTCAAGATAGAGACTGCGATCCGAACGAATTGTTGGGATGGACCGGGCGGTGCCTGCGCGGCGCTAGCGCGCCAGCGGGTAGTCGGCCTCGACCTCGCCGCGCTTGATCTCGAGCAGTCGCCGCTTGAGCATCGCGCGGCGCATCGGCTTGACGCGGTCGGTGAAGTAGATGCCGTTGAGGTGATCAATCTCGTGCTGAAGCACGCGCGCGAACAGCGCGTCGACCTCGATGACGTGCTCGCCCATGTCGAGGTCGAAGTAGCGCACCTGCGCCGAGCGCGGGCGCACGACCTCGGCGCGCAATTCGGGCAGGCTCAAACAGCCCTCCTCGCTGCCCTCCTCCTCCTCCGACGTCGCCTCGACCACGGGGTTGACCAGCGTCAGCGGCGCGACCGATGCGTAGCCGTCGACGCCACTGATGTCGACGACGGCGATCGAGAGATCGCGGCCGATCTGATTCGCGGCCAGGCCGATGCCGTCGGCATTGCGCATGGTCTCGAACATGTCGAGCGAGAGCCGGACGATCTCGTCGTCGATCTGTTCGATCGGGCGGAGCTTCCGGCGAAGAATCGGATGATCGTACGTGTAAATCGGGAGAATCGACATGCCGCGGCGCACCGATCGTGGTTGGTAGAAACAACGAATGCCGATCATAAGATCGGCATTCGTTTCGAGAGCGGGATGGACGAGACTCGAACTCGCGACCTCCTGCGTGACAGGCAGGCGTTCTAACCAGCTGAACTACCACCCCGTGTTTTCGAAGAGCATGATGACCCGTTGAGGGATCACCGACGTGGACCTGAGCGGGATCGAACCGCTGACCTCGTGAATGCCATTCACGCGCTCTCCCAACTGAGCTACAGGCCCGACTCAGACTGTCGACGAACTCGCGTCTTGCGAGGCGATGTCCTGCGACACCACGTCCCTGCGGCGTGAAGCGTGCCAAACCGAAGGGAAAACAAACATACGGCGTGGGTACCGGGCCGTCCAAGCGGTTTTTTCGCGGCTACACTTTGCAACCGCGCCCCGGCCGGCGCCGGCGCGCCATCTCCTCGCGCGATGCATGGTCTTTCGCGCAAGGGGGCCATCGAGGATGATATTCGTCAGCGTTGCCGCAACGATCGTGGGTTATCTTGATTTCCAGCGGCGACGTCCGTCGCGTCCGCAGCAGCAACACCAGTGGCGGCTCCACGACGAGCCAGGCAACTCAATGAAGAGTCAACCCTCGACGCCCGGGATTGCCCCCGGGAGCCCGACGCTCCAGATCGGCGTGCCGGGCTTCACGTATCCCGATCTGTACGACCCGATCCGCCTCCGCGAACTCCACGAGATCTTCCTCAGCTCTCTCGCCGAAACCGATTCCGACGTCCACGCCCGCTATCGGCGCTATCTGGAGACGAAGGGCGACGGAATGACGCCGGTCGAGATCTCGAACGTGATCGTCGACACGTCGACGCACGTTGCGGCGTTCCTCGCGGAGCTCTTCCAGGTTCGCGACGAGCACGGGCGCATGCGCCGCGTCGTCGAGGACGAGACGGTCGTCTTCGCGTTCAAGCGCGAGTTCGTCGTCCGCCGCGCGCTCAAGCGCTACAAGAGCGCCGAGGAGATCGATGCGAACGGAGTGCGCGAGTCGGTCGACGCTCTGCGCGCGGCCTTCGCCGCCTCCGGCTACGACGAGCGCTTCACCGGCGACGACCACGAGCGCGCGACGGCCGCGCTGGTGATCTGGCTGATGAACCTCGAGAAGGCCCTGCGTGCCGCCCCGCTGGTCGAGGGCACGCTTGCCGCCGACGCCGCGGCCATGCTCGCCGCGGCCACGAGCGCGGCCTCCGCCTCACCGGCGCTCGACGCTCGCGTCCGGGAGAGTGCCGGCGATGCCGTCGCGACGGCGACGGCACTCCTGGAGCTCTTCGACGCCTGGGTCGCCGTCGAGCACTACGGTCCCTCGACGCTGACGCGCTCGTGGGTCTCGCTCGCGATCCCCCACGCGGTCGACTACCAGCATCTCGTCGAGATCGAGGCGGCCGGACTGATGCCCGCCGGCACGTACGTCGGTCCGTCGGCGACCTACCGGCACCGCGAGGGCTTCAAGCTCACCGACCCGCGGATGAACCATCGCGAGGTCCTCGACCAGGTCCACTACTGCATCTTCTGCCACGACCGCAGCAAGGACTCGTGCTCGAAGGGACTCTTCGAGAAGGACGGCGCGACCAAGCGCAACCCGCTGGGCATCGTGCTCGACGGCTGTCCGCTCGACGAGAAGATCTCGGAAATGCACCTGCTGAAGAGCCGTGGCGACGGCCTCGCCGCGCTCGTCGCGATCACGATGGACAACCCGCTGTGCGCCGGCACCGGGCATCGTATCTGCAACGACTGCATGAAGTCGTGCATCTATCAGAAGCAGGATCCGGTGAACATCCCGCAGGCCGAGACCGGCGTGCTCACGGAGATCCTGCGCTACCCGTTCGGCTTCGAGATTTACGCGTTCCTGACGCGCTGGAATCCGCTGAACGTGCGTCGCCCCTATCCGCTGCCGTACACCGGCAAGAAGCTCCTGGTCGTCGGTCTGGGACCGGCCGGCTACACGCTCGCGCACCTGATGCTCAACGAGGGATTCGGCGTCGTCGGCGTCGACGGTCTGAAGATCGAGCCCCTGCCGGAGTCGATCACCGGAACGCGCGATCGCGCGCCGGATCCGATCTACGACTGGGACGCGATCTACGACTCGCTCGACGAGCGCATCCTGCTCGGCTTCGGCGGCGTCTCGGAGTACGGCATCACCGTGCGCTGGGACAAGAACTTCCTGAAGGTCATCTACATCCTGCTGGCCCGGCGCCGCACGTTCAAGTTCTACGGCGGCGTGCGCTTCGGCGGCACGCTGACGATCGATGACGCATGGCGCATGGGCTTCGATCACGTGGCGATCGCCACGGGCGCCGGCAAGCCGACGATCGTTCCGATGAAGAACAACCTGACGCGCGGCGTGCGCCAGGCATCGGACTTCCTGATGGCGCTGCAGTTGACCGGCGCGGCGAAGGCATCGAGCCTCGCCAACCTGCAGCTGCGCATGCCGGTGGTCGTCGTCGGCGGCGGACTCACCGCGATCGACACGGCGACCGAGGCGATGGCCTACTACCCCGTGCTCGTCGAGCGCGTCGCAAAGCGCGTCGAGACGCTGCTGGCGGAGATCGGCAAGGAGGCGTTCGAGATGTGGATGACCGAGGAGGATCGCGAGATCCTCGCCGAATACCTCGAGCACGCACGGCAGATCGCCGAGGAGCGCGAGCGAGCCGCGGCCGAGGGCCGCGCGGCCGATCTGATCGCGCTGATCCGCTCCTGGGGCGGCGTCACGCTTGCCTACCGCAAGACGATGCTCGACTCGCCGGCGTATCGACTCAATCACGAGGAGATCATCAAGGCGCTCGAGGAGGGCATCTACTTCGCCGAGAACCTCTCCCCCACCGAGATCATCAACGACCGCCACGGCGCGGCCGAAACGGTCACGTTCGAGCGTCAGACGCTCAACGACGCGGGGAAGTGGCGCGGCACGAAGGAGTTCGTGACGCTGCCGGCGCGCTCGATCATGGTTGCCGCGGGCACCTCGCCCAACACGATCATCGATCGCGAGAACCCGCAAGGGTTCGAGTACGACGAGTGGAAGCAGTTCTTCGCTCCGTTCGTCGTCGAGCAGCAGGTCGAAGAGGCGCCGGTCGCAGGATGACCGGGCCGCGAGCGCGCAACCGAAGCATGATCACGCACAGCATTCGACGCCGGCAGCGATCCGGCTCACGATAACTCCAATGGAAAACAACGGTAGCAACGCACAGCAGACCAACGGGCACGCCGCAGGGGCCCACGATCTGGCTGCATTGAAGTCCGCGCACGAGAATGCCTCGAGCGTCCGCGAGGCGCTCCTGCGACAGGCCGTTCGCGGCGAAGTCGGGTTCTTCACCTCGTACAACCGCGAGGGCAGACTCATCAGCTACTTCGGCGACAACCATCCGAAGTACTCCGGCAACGTCGTCAAGGCGATGGCCTCGGCGCGCGACGGATACCCGAAGATCGTCGAGCTCTTCGCCGAGGAGATCGCCCGGCTCGATCCGACGGCGCAGCCCGAGCGCGACGCCGAGTGGGATGCCTTCTGCGACGATCTCGACAGCCGCATCATCGCGCGCGTCCACGAAGTCAAGCGACTGACCCCCACGATCGTCGAGGTCATCGTGCACGCGCCGATGCAGGCCGCGCACTTCAAGCCCGGACAGTTCTTCCGCCTGCAGAACTTCGAGGCGACCGCGCCGCGCGTCGGCGAGACGACGCTCGCGATGGAGGGCCTGGCGCTGACCGGCGCATGGGTCGACGTCGAGCGCGGACTCGTCAGTCTCATCGTTCTCGAGATGGGCGCCAGCTCGCGCATGTGCGCGATGCTCAAGCCCGGCGAGCAGGTCGTGCTCATGGGACCGACCGGCGCGCCGACGGAGATCCCCGCCAACCAGGACGTCGTGCTGCTCGGCGGCGGACTCGGCAACGCGGTGCTCTTCTCGATCGGCAAGGCGCTGCGCGCCAACGGCTGCCGCGTCGTGTACTTCGCCGGCTACAAGCGCGGCATCGATCTGTACCACCAGGAGGACGTCGAGGAGTCGGCCGACCAGGTCATCTGGAGCACCGACACCGGCGACGTCATCGAGCCGCGTCGCGAGAGCGACCGGTTCATCGCCGGCAACATCCTCGAGGCGATGGTCGCTTTCGCCAAGGGCGAGCTCGGCGAGCAGATCGTGCCGCTCTCCGGCATCAAGCACATGATCGTCATCGGCTCCGATCGCATGATGGCGGCCGTGCAGTCGGCACGTCGTGGGCTTCTCGCCCCGTATCTTGGGGAGCACGTCGCATTCGGGTCGATCAACTCGCCGATGCAGTGCATGATGAAGGAGATCTGCGCGCAGTGCCTGCAGCGGCACGTCGACCCGGTGACCGGCGAGGAGAAGGGATTCGTCTTCAGCTGTTTCAATCAGGACCAGCACCTCGACACCGTCGACTTCCACTTCCTGAATTCCCGCCTGAAGGGGAACTCGCTGCTGGAGAAGATCACGCACCAGTGGTTCGACCACCTGCTCAGGCAGTCGGACATCGAGCTGGTCTGATCGGCGCGCACCAACGCAGCTCACACGCACACTGGAACAACGCATGACCTTCCGGCTTTCACTCATGGCCGCCGCGATATTCGCGGCGGCCATCGTCGGCTGTGGCGACACCGCCGGCGACCGACCGTCGAACGACACTTCGAGCGCGCCCGGCGCGACAGCGAGCGATCCCAGCGCGGCCGCGCCCGCGGGACAGGCAGGCGCCGACGACGGCGTCGTGATGGACAGCGTTCCGCTGCGCACGCCCGAAGGCCGGCCGGCCCGCTTCGGCCGCCGCTCCGGGCACATCGTCTATCGCTACGGCGGCGACGTCACGGGCATTCGCGAGATGTACTTCACCGACTGGGGAATGCGCGAACGACGTCTCGACAGCAGCGCGCCGCTCAGCGGCCGACCCGGCGTTCCGCAGTACAACCTGCTCCTGTCCAGCCCCGACGGCTTCAACGCGATCGACCTGCGCGCGAAGTCCGGAACGCGCATGCCGAACACCTCCGACGATGACTACCTCGCCTCCGACTCCGGCAAGATCTTCTCGCTCGGTGAGATGATCTTCCGCCACTCCGGCGGCCGGAGACTTCCCGACACGACGATCAAGGGACTGCCCGTGAGCGTGCTGCAGCTCGAGCAGGGCACCGCGACGAGTCGCGTCTTCGTCTGGCAGGGCATCGTCATGCGCGAGGAGTTCCGGGCGCCCGACGGAACGAACTTCACGGTGGAGGCGGAGACGATCGAGTTCGACGTCGATGTTCCCGAGTCGCTGTTCGCCGTGCCCGCGGGCGTGAAGCTGCTCGACCCGCCAGCGCAGGGCGCGATGCCGCCGGGAGGCGCGATGCCGCCGGGTGGTGCCATGCCGCCGGGTGGTGCCATGCCGCCGGGTGGCGCAATGCCGCCGGGTGCAATGCCTCCGGGTGGTGCGATGCCGCCGGGTGGTGCGATGCCGCCGGGAGCGATGCCGCCTGGCGCCATGCCGCCGGGTGGTTCGATGCCGCCGGGTCGTCGTTGACCCGAACTCGACGCATGAACGAAAGGCGCCCCTGAGGCGCCTTTCGTCGTTTGTCGGTCATTGCTTTCGGGCTGGCCGTGCATCCGTGCGCCGCACCTCGGTCCGTCGCGCGCCGTCGAATCGCACGTCGACGACGATCGGCAGATGATCCGAACCGGTGGAGCCCAGCACACAACGCGAGGTGACGACGAGTCCAGGCGACACGAAGCAGTGGTCGATCGCGACGCGCAGAAGCGGCGGCAGCAGCGCGGGCCAGGTCGTCTGCAGGCCGAAGCCGCTGCGGCTGTCGAGCAGCCCGGTGCGGCGAACGAACTCGTCGTAGTGCCACGACCACGGTGTGACGTTGAAGTCACCGACGAGGATCACGTCGCGATCCTCGTCGGCGATGATGTCGGCGAGCTTTCGGAGGTACGCGTTGCGCTGGCGGAACCAGGACGGATGATTCGGTGGAAGCGGGTGCGCGCCGATCACGGTGATGCCCCGCGGCGGCGTGTCGAACCTCGCAATGACCAGCGGCGAGCCCGACTCCCCGAGGTTGACGAGCTCGGTGTTTGCCGGGGCCAGCCGGCTCAACAGGCCGATGCCGAGCGGCCGCGAGCCGATCGTCGGCTGGGCGAAATAGGGATACTCCGGCAATCGCAGGCGCACCTGCGCCAACGCGTCGGCGTCGACCTCGATCGTCTCCGCCTCCACCGTGAAGTTCGTTCCGTCGGGCGCC
>DATLHO010000216.1:0-6420 GCA_035539855.1 Kapaibacterium sp. (SeqCode)
CTCTCGGCGATCGCGAACGTGCCGCTGAAGCAGTCGCTCGCGGTGACCGGCTCGGTCAACCAGCGTGGCGAAGTGCAGGCGATCGGGGCGGTCAACGACAAGATCGAGGGCTTCTTCGACCTGTGCGTCGCGCGCGGGCTCTCCGGCCAGGGCGTGGTCATCCCGGCGGCGAACGTCCGGCATCTGATGCTGCGCGCCGACGTGGTCGACGCTGTCAGGGCGGGCAGCTTCCACATCCACGCGGTGCGAACCATCGACGAGGGGCTGGAGATCCTCACGGGTCAGCCCGCCGGCGAGCGAGGACTCGACGGCGAGTATCTCGTCGGCACGTTCAACCATCGCGTCGACGAGCGGCTCACGTCGATGGCGATGACGCGGCTCGAGTTCGCGTCGCTCGCCAACGGACAGGGCGCGATCAGCGACGACGACGCGATCGCCGCAATCAGCGGTACCGGCGCGCGCTGAGACCGGCTACACGGCGGCGACGCGCCGGTCTACGGCGTCGTTGCGATAGTACTCGCGGACACGACGCGCCGTCATCGCGATCAGCGCCCCCAGGCAGACGACGGCGACGAGCGCGAGAATCGCGGCCATTCTTCCGTACGGCATGCCCATCGCCTGGCGCATCGCCGCCAGCGACACGAGCGTCGAGAGCCATTCGACCGCACCGAGCGCCATCGCAGCCTGCACCGCGACGAGCGCCCAGCGCCGGCGCACGAAGACGAGCGCCGTCACGACGAGCGCGAGGGCGACGAGCTCGTAGGATCCGGCGCGAAGGAAGTGGGCTCCGAGAACCAGAGCGGAGAGAACGGCGAGAATTCGTCCGAGAATCAGCATGAAGCACCTGTTCGGAGAAGAGGATCCGAAAGCAAGGTACTCGCGCTCGGCGCCGCCGGTCTATGAGGCGGATCATATCGGCGGTGCCGTGAGACACTTTCGGGCGCCACGGTGCGTCGTGGGTGTAGGCTCGGCGTGCGCCGCGGTCCCGAACACCTTCGGATATTGGGTCGAAACCAATACCTTTGGCGCGTTCGGTCTCTGCGGTCTGCTCGCCGCGTGGGTCCCCACCCCAGCCGGCGGAGCGCCGCGAGCCCCCCTCGTATCCTTCAACGACCCGATCGAACCGCATGCTTCGTTACAAGGCCGACCGTCGCACGCTCGCCTACATGGCGTTCACGACCGTGCTCTTCGCACTTCAATGGTACCTGGGTGAGGTCACCTGGTATCTGTACCCGATCGGAATGTTCATGGCGGTTGCCGTCGCGGTCATCGCGCACAACCACAACCACCTGCCGATCTTCCGGAACTCGCGGCTCAACGCGATCGCCGATTACTGGATCACGATGTTCTACGGCTTCCCCGCCTTCGCGTGGATTCCGACGCACAACGCGAACCACCATCAGTACAACAACAAGCTCGGCGACTACACGATCACGTACCGGGCGACCGAGGGCAATCACCTGTTGAGCCTCGTGTCGTATCCGTCGATCAGCGGGTTCTATCAGCAGAAGGCCATCGCCGCGTTCCTTCGCGACCAGTGGCAGAACAACCGCGCGCGGTTCTTCCACTGCATCGCGCAGTACGTCGTGCTCGCGGCCTTCATCGGCGTCGCGCTGCTGATCGACTGGCGCAAGGCGATCTACTTCGTGATCATCCCGCAGCAGTTTGCGCTGTTCGTCATCCTCATCTTCAACTACGTGCAGCACGTGCATGCCGACGAGGAGTCGACGCTGAACCACTCGCGGAACTTCGTGGGCTTCCTCAACGTGCTGCTGTTCAACAACGGCTACCACACCGTGCACCACGAGCGCGCCGGCCTGCACTGGAGCCTGACGCCGGAGGCGCATGCGAAGGTCGCCGACCAGATCGATCCCGTGCTCAACGAGCGCAGCTTCTGGTGGTACATCTTCCGCGTGTATTTCCTGGCGCCGATCGCACCGCGCTTCAAGACCGTATCGAAGCGCCTCGCGCGCATCGAGCAGGAGCGCCTCGCGTCGGTCCGCACCTACGACGCGGCGGCCTGAGCAATCGAGCCATTCACACGACGACCCCGGCAGCGTGCTGCCGGGGTCGTCGTCGTTTCGGACGGAATCGATGGCTCGATGCTTGCGTTAGGGCTGCCCGGGTCGAGTCACATCACACACGAGGTACAGGCATGCAGCGTACACCGCTCTTCACGATCGCGATCATCGCCGCCGCGATGACGCTCAGCGGCTGCGAGATGATCGGGGACATTCTTCAGGCCGGCATCTGGATGGGCATCATCCTGGTGGTGATCGTCATCGCGATCATCTACTGGCTCTATCGGAAGTTTTCCGGCCGGCGATGAGCCACCAGAGAAGCAGCACGATCGTTCCGGCGATCGTGACGACGTCGACGAAGCGCGCGAACGGCGGCGCTCCCTCGGGCCACAGCATGCCGAGAAGGACGATGGCGTTGAGGACGAGGAGCAGGATGACGAGGCTGCGTGGAGTCTTCATAGGCGTAGAAAAGGATCGGGAAACTACCTCTTTGACCCGATAGACACGGGCTCTAAGTTGAGGCGCCGGAACTTCCCCTCCGGCGCCATCCGTGCCGGCGCCGGTCCATTCTGCACCCGACCGCCCAGGCGGTTCGAACGTGGAGGCCATCTCATGGGCACTCGATTACCCCAGCACACCATCGGTCTTGCGCTCTGTCTGTTGTTCTTCGTTGCCTCATCGAGCGCGCTTCGTGCGCAGTTCGGTGACATCCTTGGAGAGGTCGGCAAGGAGGCATTGAAAGGCACGAGCTCGCTGCTCGAAGGAGAACCGCCGATCACGACGTCGCTCGATGACGCGAAGTTCGCCGACCCGACACGCGACGCGTTCACGCCCGCTCCAATCCGCTCGCTCGCCGAGCTGCAGCGAACGCCCAACGGCGGCTTCGTGCTGCAGCCAGGAGCGTGGGCGATGCAGTCGCAGAGTTACTGCCTCAAGGCGGGCACGCACGGACCCGGCGGCGGCGACGGATACCTCTACGCTCCGCCACTCGGTCCGGCCGATGAGATCGTCATGACGATCGTCCGCAATTCGGTCAACCGACCGTCGATCGCGCAGTCGTCGATCCAGCAACTGCTCTGGGCGATCATCGCGCGCGCGAAGTTCGAAGACCTGCAGACCGAGCTCAAGGCGACCGCATCGCAATTGCTGACGCCGAGGCAGCTCGCCGAGCTCAACCGCAACGCACTCGACCTCGTTCCGGGTCCCGTGCTCGACGAGGCCCTCGATGCCGTCCCTGCGCCGCTGCGCGCGATCTACGAGGCCGAGGCGGAGCTTCGTCGGATGCTCACGAGCTCCGACGGCACGTTCGCCGACATGGAGCGCGTCGCGGTGCTCGCGGGCGCGGCCCCGCTCGGCGAGGGAAGCGTCGAAGTGCCCAGCGGTCGCTGGTCGCTGCATCCCGACGGATACTACGTTCGCTACATTCCGTCGGGCTACAGCAGCACGCGCGTCGAGATCTGGGTGCCGCAGGGATCTCCCGCGGTCGGCAAGGAGTTCGATCCGGCGACGCATATCGCCGTGCCGGGCAACACCGCTCGGCAGCGGCTGATCCAGTCGGGCCGCGTGCGGAGTGAGTAGCGTTTGAGTGCGCAATGCAACGTGAGCGCGACTGCCTCGCCCCAACCGGCGAGGCAGTCGCGCGTTCGGGAGATCGGCGAGCGGAGCCGAGCCGAATGGCCGAGCGCGATCGCAGTCCTCGATCGTCCGTCGTGTTCGCCGAGCGCTATCTTTGCGCCGCATGCGACTCTACCTCTATCTCGGCCTCGGCGGCGCTGCCGGCGTGATCCTGCGTTTCGCGCTCGGCGCGTGGGTGTCGACGGCGCACCCGGTCGCCTCGCGCTTTCCGATCGCCACGCTTCTCATCAACGTCTCGGGCTCGTTCGCCCTCGGCTTTCTCATGCGCTGGCTCGCCGATGCCGGCGCGACGCGCGACGTGCGGGCGATGCTCACGTCCGGCTTCTGCGGAGGCTTTACGACGTTCAGCACGTTCAGCTACGAGACGATCGTGTTGATGTCCGAGAGGCGCTACTCCGCTGCGGCCTTCTACGGCTCGGTGAGTCTCGTTGCATCGGTGGCCGCGTGCTATCTCGGCTTCGCCCTCGCCGAGGTCGTCGCGCGCCGCTCGTGATCACGCACGCAAACGCAGAACGCCCGATCGTGATGATCGGGCGTTGCAGTGCGCAGCCGTAGGGACTCGAACCCCAAACCTTCTGATCCGTAGTCAGATGCTCTATCCAATTGAGCTACGGCTGCGGCGCTCTCGTTGAGAGAGTCACGAAGATATGCTCCGAAGCGCAGCCTCGCCAAGGGCAAGGTTGCTTGTGTTTGTATCTCATGCAGCCGACACTCCGATGATCACCAGTGACCGCGAGCCGGCCGACGGGCGCATCGCCGACCACGCGCTCGGACTGCGCGCGAATCTCGGGCAGTTCCTCCTGCTCGTCCTCGTCAACGCCTTCGTGGGCGCGATGGTCGGCATGGAGCGATCGATCCTGCCGTCGCTGGCAACCGAGCGCTACGGCCTCGTCGCCGCCACTGCCATTCTCTCGTTCATCGTCGCGTTCGGATCGGCCAAGGCGATCACCAATTACGCAACCGGCGTACTCGCCGACCGGCTGGGACGCAAGCGTCTGCTCGTCGTCGGGTGGATCGTCGCCGCGCCAGTGCCGTTCATGCTGATTTGGGCGCCGACGTGGACGTGGGTGCTCGTCGCGAACGTCCTTCTCGGAATCAGCCAGGGCCTTACCTGGTCGACGACCGTTGTGATGAAGATCGACCTGGTGGGTCCGCGCCAGAGGGGACTCGCCATGGGGCTCAACGAGTTCGCCGGCTACCTCGCCGTCGGTCTCTCCGCGCTCGCGACCGGCGTCGTCGCCGAGCGCTACGGACTGGTGCCCGAGCCGTTCTACCTCGGCATCGGATACGTCGTGATCGGGCTGCTGCTGAGCGCGCTATTGGTTCGCGATACGAAGGGCCACGTCGCGCTGGAGAGCCGCGACGGCTTCGATCTCGCGCAGCGACCGGCGTCGGTGTTCCGCCACACGAGCTTCACCGATCGCAACCTCTCGGCCTCGGTGCAGGCCGGGTTCGTCAACAACCTCAACGACGGCATGGCGTGGGGGCTCTTCCCGGTGCTGTACGCCGCGTCGGGACTCGACCTGGCGACGATCGGAACGCTGGCGGCGACCTACCCCGCGACCCAGGGCATGCTGCAGCTTGCGACCGGCGCATGGAGCGATCGGGTCGGAAGAAAGCCGTTGATCGTGGCGGGGATGCTCCTGCAGGCGCTCGCGCTCGGCTACACCGCAGGCTCGGCATCGACGGCCCACTTCGCCGCGGCCGCGGTACTCCTCGGCGCAGGGACCGCGCTGGTGTATCCGACGCTCATCGCCGCGATCAGCGACGCGGCCGCGCCTCACTGGCGCGCCTCGGCCGTCGGCATCTACCGCTTCTGGCGCGACGCCGGTTACCCGATCGGCGCCCTGCTCTCCGCGGCGATCGCTGACTTCGTCGGCATCGAGGAGGCGATCCTCACCGTCGCTGCGTTGACAGCGCTCAGCGGCATCGTCGTCGCGTTCAGGATGCGCGAATCTCGAGCGACGCCTACCGCGACGACGAGCCCGCCTGAAACTCTCTGAGTGAACGCGTGACGTACGCGGCGAGCGCGAGAGAATCATCCCCGAAGCTCCACGCGGCGTCCAGACGCTTCCATCGTCGCTCACGCCCGTCGATCCGCTCGGACAGAACCAGAGTCTGCACTGTGAGCCGGTAGCGCTTTTCGAACGGCGCCCATGCCGGATCGTCGAGATTGGCGGGACGCCACACCACCGTGCCGAGACGCAACGACCGCCGGAACGACCGCGCGATCGCCGCGCGCGCCGTTCGCTCGATCGCGAGACAACCGGCGCAGCGGATCGTTCGGTGGAAGTAGTAGACGGTCACCGTGCGCCCCGTCGGGTGCGATGCCGCCAGGGCATCGGCGCCGGGAAGCGCGATTGCCGACGGCAGCATTGCGATGACGAGCGTCGCGACGGCCAACGGCGCGAAGACGCTCCGGCCGCAACGCGATCGATTCGACATGAGACACCCCTCATGCGGTGAGAAGCAGATACAGTCCGGCAACGATGACGAGCGTGCCGCTGACCGCGCGAAGCCGCGCGATGCCGCTGGTTCGACTGCCCCAGTGCAACCATCGCTCAACGTGTCGGGTCGAGGCGCCGGCACCGACGATCGGAATGCAGTGTCCGACTCCGAACGCCATTAGCAATCCCGCGGCATGGATCGGGCTGGAGCCGGCGATCGCGAGCGACGTGACGAGCACGGGCGCCATGAAGGCAAACGTGCAGGGTCCGAGTGCGAGCCCGAATCCGGCGCCCAGCGCGAGCGCGCCGAGCATTCC
>DATLHO010000217.1:0-15179 GCA_035539855.1 Kapaibacterium sp. (SeqCode)
CGGTCGGCGAGCATCAGGAGCATGCCGCGGAGGTTCGACGGGGTACACTCGATGAGCGCGAGGTGGCACTCGAGGTAGCTGCGCAGGTCCTGCATCCGCCCGGGAACGAAGCGCAGCAGCTTCGGCGCGAGGACCATCATCTCCCGGAGATAGGGCGTGATGTCGCGGCCGTTGCGGATGCGCTCGAAGAGCGCCCGCAGGATGCCTCGACGCTCCCCGGCCGCTCGCTCGGACGAGGGCCTGGCCGCCCGGGCATCCGGATCCGATCCCTCGCGGCTCATCCGGAAGCGCCCGAGGCGTGTGCGCCGCATCAGGGGCCGGGCAGAGGAGACGACGATGATCTGTGTCCCGCCCGCGGCCGCGTCGAGCAATCCCGCGATGGCCTCCACCTCCTCATCGAGCAGCACGTGCGACACGACCACGAGGTCGCTGGCGGCGATCGACGCTGCGAGCCTCGCGCGATCGGCGATGGCCTCACCGCTCGCATGCGCGTGCACGACGATTGCCGACGCCGGCATCTCTCGGTCGAGCGCGGCCGCCACCCCGGCGATGATCGCCGGGCGCGAGGGTTCCATGCAAAGCAGGGTCAGCGTGAAGGGCATGCGGTCGAAGTGTTTCGAGAAGTTACGACGGCCGGGGCCGTTGGCGCTCCTCCCGCGAGAATGACCGCTCGGCCTTGTCCCCGCGCCCCGGCGCGACTAAATTGCCCGCCCACTCGAGGCGTCACATCGTGTTCGACTTCCTGTTCGACAATCCGATCGTCTTCATTGCGGTCATTTTCGCGCTGTCGAGGCTGCTGAAGGGGAAAAAGAAGGCGGCCGAGAAGGCGACGTCGGAGCGGCCGGTCGCGCGCACGAACCCCGCGGCCGAGGAGGCTCGCCGCCGCGCCGCGGCTCGCGCAGACGGCGGAGCGACGGACGCACCGACGCTGGAACAGCGTCTGGAGCAGCTTGCGCTCGACTGGCAGGCAAAGATCGAAGGGAAGACGTCGCCCCAGATGGTGACCTCGCCCGGCGAGCCGATCGCCGCTGCGGGCGACCCGCGGCCAGTCTCGACATCGGGGATCGCCGCGACCCCACTGGCCGCGGCATCGCGGCGGGCGGCATCGCTCGAGTCGACGTCGCTGGAGTCGACCTCGCTCGACACGCGCTCGCTCGAATCCGGCTCTGTCGACGCCGGTTCGCTCGAATCCGCAGGTCTCGACGCCGGATCGCGCGAGGCCTCCTCGGCCGACCCGCGCTGGATCGAGTCGACCTCCAGCGACGCCTTCAACTATCACGCGGCAATCCAGGAGAGCGAGTCGAAGGCCTACCATCTCGATTCGTTCACCGGGTTCCACTCCGCGACCGGCACCCGGACCGGAGGCCGTGCCGAGGGTGGCGCGCTCGAGGAGATCGATGCCGCCGGTGCGAGCCTCTTCACCAGTGAGGAGGATCTCCGCCGCGCCTTCATTCTCGGCGAGGTGCTCGGCCGCCCTCGCGCGCATCGCCCGCTCGCACGGCGCTGAGTCGCACGGCCCATCGTCGGGCCAACAGCATCGCAGGCCGCATTCCGGCGGCCGCTGGCACGTCAGAGGTCCTACGCTCGTCTACCACGCCAGAGTCCGCCGCCTATCCCGGCGGGCCCTACGGCGGAGCTCGAGCTCCGCGTTCCCCAATTCCGCTTTTCCCATAGCCCGGCCCATGTCCACGACGTTCTATGATGATGCCTTCGAGACCGCTGGGTCCCGATCGCTCCCCTTCGACTTCCGCACGTTCATGGTGACCATCGGGCTCGTGGCGATGGGCCTGATCTCGATCTACAGCGCGACCAACGGCGCCGGGCAGGAGGGACACTTCACCTCACAGCTCGTCTACGCCATCGGCGGCGTCTTCGTGATGCTGGGCATCGCGTTCGCGCCGGAGCGCTGGGTGCGCCTCTCGGCGTTCCCGCTCTACGGGTTCGGACTGCTGCTGCTGGTCGCGGTGCTGTTGATCGGGACGGTGAAGTACGGCGCGAAGAGCTGGATCGTGCTCGGTCCACTGGTCTTTCAGCCGTCGGAGATCGGCAAGCTCGGCACGATGCTCATGGCGGCGACGTTCGTCGCGCGCGAAGGCAAGGAGGTCTCCAACTGGCGCGACCTCGGCACGCTCGTCGGGATCGTCGCGCTGCCGATCGGCCTGATCATGCTCGAGCCGGACTTCGGGTCATCGACCGTATACGTGATGCTCCTGATGGGCATTGCGCTCTGGTCGGGCGCCGACCTGTTCCTGCTGTTCGCGCTCGTCGCGCCCGCGTTCGTGGGCGTCGCGGCGTTCTTCGGCCCGACGCCGATGTACGTCGCGCTCGGCGTCGTGCTGCTGGCGATGATCTCCTTCCGTCGCTCGATCGTGGTGACGCTCCTGGGCTTCGCGATGTCGGTGTCGATCGGCTTCTCGACCGGCTACGTCTACGAGAACGTGCTCAAGCCCCACCAGCAGAAGCGCATTCAGAGCTTCCTCGATCCGAACCTCGATCCCAAGGGCGCGGGCTACCACGTCATCCAGTCGATGCTCGCGGTCGGCTCCGGAGGCCTCACCGGCAAGGGCTTCCTCAACGGCACCCAGACGCAGCTCAAGTACATCCCCGAGCAGTGGACCGACTTCATCTTCTGCGTTCCGACCGAGGAGTTCGGGTTCCTCGGCGGCATGCTGGTGCTGACGCTGTTGATATCGCTCATCTACTTCGCGGTGGACACGGCGAGCCACCTGCGCAACAAGTTCGAGTCGACGATCTGCTTCGGGATCGCGACAATCTTTCTCTATCATACCGTTATCAACGTCGGCATGGCCATCGGCCTCGTGCCGGTCATGGGCATCCCGCTGCCGTTCCTGTCGAAAGGCGGCTCCTCGCTGCTGCTGAACATGTCGATGGTCGGTCTGCTGCTGAACTTCTACCGCTACCGGACCGACGTCAGGCGCGCCTGATCCGTCCGGAGGCCGAGGGCATCGGACGAACCATGACCTGCGTCATAGTCCCGCCCCGAAGTCCAGTCTAGATTGCAGTTGTCTGGATAATGTCCGCGCCGGCCGATGCCGCCGGCTCACGTCAACCTTCAACGCGCCCCGATGCTCGCCCTCGCGAAGATCTGCGAAGCCCTCCTGCCACTGGCCTACATGGCGTCGGTGGGCATCTACGCGCTCGCGTTCTTCCGCCGCGAGGACGTCTACGAGCGCTGGACGCGCCCGTCGCTGCTCGTCGCCCTCGCGATCCACACGATCCTCATCGGCGCCCGCACCTCGGTGCACGGGCACTGCCTCGTCTATACACCGTTCGAGATGATGACGCTCATCTCGTTCACGATCACCCTGACCTACCTCGTCGTCGAGCTCTCGACGGGCGAGCGCGGTACCGGGGTCTTTTTCGTGGCGATGGCGCTGCTGTTCCAGACGGTCTCGGCCATGTTCGGTCCGTCGCTCGAGCTCTACAGCGCCAATCCAGTGCTGCTCAACGACCTGGTCGGCATCCACATCTCGGCGGCGCTCATCGGCTACACCGCGTTCACGCTCTCGGCGGTCTACGGCGCGCTGTACCTGATGCTCTTCCACCAGATCCGCTCGAATCGCTTCAACACGTTCTACGAGCGCCTGCCCAGCCTCGGCCTGCTCGAGCTCATGAGCGCGCGCGCATCGTTGATCGGCATCGGCTTCCTCACGGTCGCGATCCTCGTCGCGGTCATCTGGATGCCGGGAATCGTCCCGACGTTCTCCTACAGCGACCCGAAGATGATCAGCACGCTGATGATCTGGTTCGTCTACGTCGGAGCGCTCGTGGCGCGCTACGTCGCGCGGCTCGACGCCCGCAAGGTGATGGTGATGTCGCTCGTCGGATTCCTCGGAACGATCCTCTCGATGACGATCGTCAACCTCCTCTCCAGTGGATTTCACCGCTTCGGATGATGGAGATCTACGCCATAGGGACCTCGCACCGGCGCGCGCCGGTCGACTTCAGGGAGCGGGTCGCGATCAGCGACGCCGAGCTCGAGGGAGCGCTCGCGAGCCTGCGCAGCGAGCTCGCGGCCGAGGCGGCGATCGTCTCGACCTGCAACCGCACCGAGATCTACGTCGTGCCGTCGAGCGACAGCTTCCACGCCGACGAGCTGCGCGCGTGGCTCGGTCGATGGAAGGGACTCGACCTGCCGTCGGACTACTTCTTCTCGCTCTATGCCTGCGGCGCCTCGAAGCACCTGATGGAGGTCGCCTCGGGGATGGACTCGCAGGTGCTCGGCGACATCCAGATCCTCGGGCAGGTCAAGCAGGCCTACCAGATCGCGCGGCAGTCGGGATCGCTCGGCAAGGTGCTCTCGCGGCTGTTCTCCAGCGCGCTGCACACCGGCAAGCGCGTCAAGACCGAGACCGACCTGTTCAGCGGCGCGGCGTCGATCAGCTACGCGGCCGTCGAGCTCTCGCGCAAGATCTTCTACCCGCTGACCGGCAAGAAGGCGCTCGTCGTCGGCGCCGGCGACACGGGTGAGCTGACCGCGGTCAGCCTGCACGGACAGGGCGTCCGCAACATCACCGTCGCCAACCGCACCGAGGAGCGCGCCCGCGAGCTGATCGGCCGAATCGGCTTCGGCACGTTCATGCCGCTCGGCGACATCGGCGCGAGACTCCACGAGTTCGATATCGTCATCGTCTCGACCGGCGCGCAGGACTATCTCATCACCTACGAGATGGCGCGCGCGGCAGCGTCTCGACGCAGCTCCAGCGAGATGCAGCTCATCGTCGACATCTCCGTCCCGCGCAACGTCGACCCGCGCGTCGGAACGATCGGGGGGATCTTCTGCAAGGATCTCAACGACCTCAACGGCGTCATCGAGGCCAACGTCGCGCGGCGTCGCGAGGAGCTGCCGCGGGCCGAGGCGATCATCGTCGAGGAGCTCACGGCGTTCTCGGTCTGGTGCAACCTGCTGCCGGTCACACCGGTCGTCGCGCGGCTTCAGCAGCGCTCCGAACAGATCCTCCGCGCCGAGCTCGAGCGCAATCGCGGGCGCTTCAGCGAGAGCGATTTCCGCAACGTCGAGAAGCTCGTCGCCAGCGTCGTCAAGAAGATCATCGGGATGCCGATGGCCCACCTGCTCAACAGCGAGGCCGACATCCACGAGACGATGCAGAAGGCCGAGTACGTCTCGCTGCTGTTCAACCTGCACCTCGACGAGACCGCCGCGGACGAATCCGCCGAGGACGATAATCCCCCGGTGCTCCCATCGACGGAGCGACCCGCACACGCCAGCATCCCCGTGGCCGCGGCCGGCGGCACGCCCGCCAACGGGACGCTGCGCAAGGAGGTTCGAGAGAATGCGTGATCTGGTAATCGGAAGCCGCGGCAGTGCGCTCGCCCTCTGGCAGACGCACCGTGTCGAGGCCATGCTGCGTCAGCTCTATCCCTCGATCGCGATCCGCGTCGAGATCATTCATACCAAGGGCGACAAGATCCTCGACGTCGCGCTCAGCCGCATCGGCGATCGCGCACTGTTCACCAAGGAGCTCGAGCAGGCGCTCCTCGACGGCACCATCGACCTCGCCGTTCATTCGCTGAAGGACATGCCGACGCAGCTTCCCGACGGGCTCACGCTCGGCGCGATCAGCGAGCGGCACGGTCCGCAGGACGCGCTCGTGGCCGCCGCGGGCCAGACGCTCGAGACGCTGCCGCACGGAGCGACCGTTGCGACGAGCTCGCTGCGCCGCCGCGCCCAGCTCCTGGCGATGCGCCCCGATCTGCGGATCGTCGACGTGCGCGGCAACGTCCAGACGCGGCTCGATCGCCGACGGGAGAACGGGTGGGAGGGGATGATCCTCGCCTTCGCCGGACTCGATCGGCTCGGCCTCGCCGACGAGATCGCCCAGATCATTCCGACGAGCGTGATGCTGCCGGCCGTCGGACAGGGGGCGCTCGCGATCGAGACACGCCGGGGCGACGACGAGCTCATCGCGATGCTCGCGCCGATCGACCACGCCGACACCCGCGACTGCACGACGGCCGAACGCGCGCTGCTGCGGTCGCTCGAGGGAGGCTGCCAGGTGCCGATCGCGGCGCACGCGACGCTCGACGGCCGCACGCTTTCGATCGACGCGCTCGTCGCTGCGCTCGACGGCAGCACGGTCATCCGTCGCAGCATCGCCGGCGACCGCGCTCGGCCCGACGTGCTCGGCGAGCGGCTCGCCGCCGACCTGCTCGACGCCGGCGCCGCCGAGGTGCTCGCGACGGTCAGGGCGATGGGCGAGCGACTCGACGTTCGTAGCTGATCGCGCCCGTGCCGACGATCATCCTCACGCGCGCCGACGACGACAACGAGCGGACCGCCCGCGAGCTTCGGCGCGACGACTGGCTCGTCGAATCCGTGCCGATGATCGAGCTGCGGCCGATCGAGCATGACCGGGCCGAGCTCGAGGCGCTCGCACACGCGACCATCGGCGCCATCGTGCTGCTGACGAGCGCGCACGCGACCCGTCGGTGGCTCGAGCTTCGTCACGGAGCGTTCGCCGCCGCGACACCGTCGGGGTATCTCGTCGTCGGCGCCTCGAGCGCCGCGCTGCTCGCCGCCGCCGACCCATCGATTCCCGTGCTCGCGGTCGCGACCTCGGCCGCGGGGCTGGCTTCGGTGCTTCCGCCCGGAATCACTCGCGTTCTCTATCCGTGCAGCACGGCCCGCCGCGACGAGGCGATCGCGATGCTGACGGAGCGATCGGTCGACGTCATCGAGCTGCCGCTGTACGAGCCGCGCCTGCCCGACGGGGCCGCGGCTCGTCTCGAGCGAATCCTCGCCGCGGCCACGCCGCCCACCGCCATCGTTTTCTTCTCTCCCTCGGCGGTCGCCAACTGGTTCTCGTTACGCTCTGATATTCCTTCGGATAGTATCTTCGTTGCCATCGGACCTACGACTGCTGAGGCGCTTCGCGCGCTCGGAGTCGAACGGATCACGACGGCCGGCGGTGGCACGGGCGAGTCGCTCGTCGAGGCCATCGACAGGTCCCTAGCACGGGGAGCGTAGCGTGCCGAGCTCATCCTTCAGAGCGGCACGGCGCGGCACGAGCCACGCGCGACGGCACTGGCCGGAGCGCGCCGCGCTGACTCCTCTGTCCACGGCCCACATCTCGAGAGTATGAACGACCAGCGCGATTCTCTGCTGCTGCGGGCCCTCCGCGGCGAGCCCGTCGAGCGTCGTCCCGTGTGGATGATGCGTCAGGCGGGACGATATCTGCCCGAGTACCGCGCGGTGCGCGCGACGACCTCGTTCCTGGGCCTCTGCCGCTCGCCCGATCTCGCCGCCGAGGTCACCATCCAGCCCGTCGATCTCGTCGGCGTCGACGCCGCGATCATCTTCAGCGACATCCTCGTCGTTCCCGAGGCCATGGGCATGGAGCTCATCGTCGAGGAGGGCAAGGGGGGTCCGCGCTTCCCGAAGGCGCTGCGCGACACTGCGGCGATCGAGGGCCTCGACCGCGGCGTGACCGATCGGCTTCAGTACGTCTTCGACGCGATCGCCGAGACGAAGAAGCGCCTGGCCGGCCGGGTGCCGCTCATCGGCTTCGCAGGCGCGCCGCTGACGCTCGCCTCGTACATGGTCGAGGGCCAGGGCTCCAAGCAGTTCGACACCTTCAAGAGCTTCCTCTTCTCCGAGCCGGCCGCGACGCACGCTCTGATGGATGCGCTCGCGCACGAGCTCGTCGAGTACCTGCTCGGCCAGGTCGCCGCCGGCGCCAACATGCTGCAGTTGTTCGACACGTGGGCGGGCATCCTGCCGGAGCAGGAGTACGCCGAGTTCGGCCTGCGTCACGCGACGACCGTGCTGCGTGGTGTGCGCGAGCGCGCGCCGGACGTGCCGGTGCTGTACTTCCCGAAGGGAGTCCGCAGCTACGACCGCTTCGCGATGACCGGCGCCAGCGGCTTCGGCATCGACTGGCAGACCGACCTCGCGCGCGCCGCCGGCGAGATCCCGCCGAGCTTCCCGCTGCAGGGCAACCTCGATCCGACGATCCTCCTGAGCAACGTCGAGACGATCCGTGAGCGCACCGCGGCGATGCTCGCGCGCGTTCCGGTCTCGCGCGGCTATGTCGCCAACCTCGGTCACGGTATCCTTCCGCACACGCCGGTCGAGCACGCCCGTGCCTTCATCGAGACGGTCAAGGAGACCCGTCTGGCCCCTCTCACGGTCGACACCAACCAAATCGCGTGAACCACGATCCCGGCATATGGTGGTGGGTGGGCTTCAACGCCCTCGTCGTCGGGCTGCTGCTGCTCGATCTCTTCGTCTTTCACAAGGAGGCGCACGAGGTCAAGCCGAAGGAGGCCGCGCTCTGGTCGGTCTTCTGGGTCGTGCTCTCGATGCTGTTCAACCTGTTCGTCTACCTCGAGTTCGGTCCGCAGGCGGGCATCGAGTTCCTGACGGGGTATCTGATCGAGAAGTCGTTGTCGGTCGACAACCTCTTCGTGTTCGTGATGATCTTCAGCTACTTCAGGGTACCGGCGCGCTATCAGCACCGGGTGCTCTTCTGGGGAATCATCGGCGCGCTGCTGCTGCGCGCATTCCTGATCGGGGTCGGCTCGTACCTGATCGAGCAGTTCGACTGGATGATCTACGTCTTCGGCGGCTTCCTCGTGTACACTGGCGTCCGGATGTCGCTCGAGAAGGAGACCGCGATCGAGGTCGAGGCCAATCCCCTGATCAAGGTCCTGCGCAAGGTCCTGCCGATCACCAACCGCTATCACGACCAGCGCTTCCTCGTCCGCGAGGCCGGCCGCTGGGTGGCGACGCCGCTGCTGGTCGTCCTGGTGATGGTCGAGAGCACCGACGTGATCTTCGCGCTCGACTCGATCCCCGCGATCTTCGCGGTGACCAAGGAGCCGTTCATCGTCTACACCTCGAACATCTTCGCGATCCTCGGACTGCGCGCGCTGTACTTCCTGCTGGCGAACGTCATCGACAAGTTCCACCTGCTGAAGTACGGGCTGTCGATCGTGCTGACGTACATCGGCGTCAAGATGATCGTCACCGCCTTCGACATCCACATCGACACGCTGTTCTCGCTCGGCATCGTCGCGATCGTGCTGACCGCGTCGGTGGTGCTCTCGCTCGTGTTCCCGCGGCGCGAGGACGAGGAGACGCTCGCGCCACCGGTCGACAATCCCCAGGTCAGCGACGCGCCCGTGCTGCGCGAGGAGACCGAGGAGTGAGCCGCCGACGGCTGCCCGATCATCGTTAACGAGAGAGATCATGTCCCGCGTCTGGTTCATCACTGGCTGTTCCACCGGCTTCGGCCGGCTTCTCGCCGAGCAGCTCCACGCGGCCGGCGACCGCGTCGTCGCGACGGCGCGCTCGGTGCAGTCGCTGCACGACCTCGGCGTCGATGACGAGGAGAGGATTCTGCGCCTGCCGCTGGACGTGCGCGACGGCACCACGATCCAGGACGCGGTCGCGACGACGCTCGAGCGTTTCGGCGCGATCGACGTGCTCGTCAACAACGCGGGCTACGGGTATTTCGCGACGCAGGAGGAGGGCGAGCTCGAGCAGATCCGGCTCATGTTCGAGACGAACGTGTTCGGACTGATCGCGACGACGCAGGCGATCGTGCCGCACATGCGCCGGCGCCGCTCGGGCACGATCGTCAACCTCTCGAGCATTGCCGGGAAGATCACGACGCCGCGCGGAGGCTTCTACCAGGCGAGCAAGTGGGCGGTCGAGGCATTGAGCGAGTCGCTGTACCTCGAGGAGTCCGGCTTTGGCCTGCGAGTGGTGATCATCGAGCCCGGGTCGTACGACACCGACTTCGGCCCGCGCTCGTCCAGGGTCGCGGCGGTCGAGACCTCGGGCACGTCGGAGTTCGCGGAGCTACGCGAGCGCTGGCGGGCGAACGCGACGGCGAGGCTGTTCGCGCAACGTCAGGATCCGGCCGAGGTCGTTGCGGTGATCCGCGAGGCGGTCGACAGCGACGTGCCGTTCGTGCGCCTTCCGGTCGGTCGCGACGCGACCGTCGTCATCGCACGCCGCCACGAGATGGGCGACGCCGACTTCGTCGAGTGGATCCGGGGCGTGTACTACGGAGATTCCGACGGCGACTGAGTCGGGGCGCCCTTGCGCCTGACGTGCACCGGCACTACAATTGTTGCATCGCACTGGTACGCCACCAGCGGCTCCGTATCCCCACGTCCGACGGAAGCCGTCGAGACTCGCAGAAGTCTATCGCTGTACGTAATCGCTGATCGGAGAACGCCGATGAAGTCGACGTCACCCGGGGTCGTCACCGACGCACGCCCGCGCATCGCATGGGGTCGCGCGCACGGCGCGCGCCTGCTTTCCTTCACCATCACCGTCGCCACTCTCGTCGTTCTCGCGGCCGCTCCGGCCGAGGCGCAGTACTTCGGGCGCAACAAGGTGCAGTACGAGGATTTCGATTTCCGGATCCTCCGGACCGAGCACTTCGACATCCATTACTACCCGGAAGAGGAGATCGCGGTGCGCGACGCCGCGCGGATGGCCGAGCGGTGGTACGTGCGGCTGTCGCGGATCTTCAACCACCAGTTCCGCGAGCGCAAGCCGATCATCCTGTACGCCGACCAGGGCGACTTCCAGCAGACGAACACGATCTCGAGCATGGTGGGCGAGGGAACCGGCGGCGTGACCGAGGCCCTGAAGAACCGCGTGATCCTGCCGTTCAACGGATCGTTCGCTGACTTCGATCACGTGCTCGGCCACGAGCTCGTCCACGCCTTCCAGTACGACATGGCGGGCTCGCCGCGCGGGAACGGACTCGAGTCGCTCGGACAGCTTCCGCTGTGGTTCATCGAAGGACTGGCGGAGTATCTGTCGGTCGGCCGCGACGATCCTCACACGGCGCTGTGGCTGCGCGACGCGGTGATGCGCGACGACGTTCCGTCGATCGAGGACATGTCGGGCAACTACCGCTACTTCCCGTATCGCTACGGCCAGGCGTTCTGGGCGTACGTCGCGGGCCGCTTCGGCGACTCGAAGGTCGGCGACCTCTTCCGCAAGGCGCTGCAGGTTGGGCTGCGCGGCTCGTTCGTCCGCTCGCTCGGCGTCAACGACACGACGCTCTCGCGCGACTGGATCGCCGCGGTCAAGGCGCACTATGCGCCCGTGATCGCCGATCGCGTGTCGCCGGACAGCGTCGGCCGCCGACTGATCGGCGGCGAGAGCGATCTGAACATCTCGCCGATCGTCAGTCCCGACGGCCGTCACGTCGCCTTCTTCTCGTCCCGCGGAATCTTCTCGACCGACATCTACATCGCCGACGCGCTCACCGGCGACGTCGACCGCCGAATCGCGAGCGCGGGCAACGGTCCGCACTCCGACGCGCTGCGCTTCATCAACTCCGCCGGCACATGGTCGCCCGACGGAAAGCGTTTTGCCTACGTGCTCTTCGCCGAGGGCGACGACCAGCTCTCGATCGTCGGCGTCGACGGCGGCGACGATGCGGAGCTTCGCGTCGCCGGAGTCGGCGCGATCACCAACCCCGCATGGAGTCCCGACGGAAAGACCATCGCCTTCTCCGGCACCTCCGGCGGCATCAGCGATCTCTACCTCGTCGACGTCGCGACCTCTAGCGTGCGGCGACTGACCGACGACAAGCACACCGACCTGCAGCCGGCGTGGTCGCCGGACAGCCGCACGATCGTGTTCGTGACCGATCGTGGCGAGGAGACGAACTTCCAGCGCCTGTCCTACGACGACCTGCGACTGGCCAGCGTCGACGTCGCGTCCGGACGAGTGACGCCGCTGGAGATCTTCCGCGACGCCCGTCACACCAACCCGCAGTTCTCGCCCGACGGACGCGAGCTGTACTTCATCTCGGACTTCGACGGCTTCACCGAGATCTACCGGCACGTCCTCGGCGGGGAGACCTTCCGCGTGACGCGCACGGTCAGCGGCGTCAGCGGCATCACCGCGACGTCTCCGGCGATGTCGGTCGCGCGCACCAACGGCAGCGTCTACTTCTCGGTGTTCGAGAACAACACGTACAGCATCCACGTGCTGACGGCCGAGCAGGCGCGGGGCGAGCCGGTCGCCAACGTCGACGCGCTCGGCGTCGCCGGGCTGCTGCCGCCGGCCTCCGCGGCCGACAGCGGCATCGTCAGCCGCTACCTCGACGATCCGGTGACGGGACTGCCGGGTCCTGCGACCTACGAGATCGCCGAGTACACGCCGTCGCTGCGCCTTGACTACATCGGCACGCCGACGGTCGGCGTGGGCGTCGACAGCTACGGCAACGCCGGCGTCGGGGGCGGCATCTTCGGCTACTTCAGCGACATGCTCGGCAATCACACGCTCGGCGTCGAAGTGAACATGCAGGGATCGTTCGAGGATCTCGGCGGTCAGGCGCAGTACGTCAATCGCACGAGCCGCTGGAACTGGATGGTCGCCGGCGGACACATCCCGTACGTGACCGGCGAGCAGAACGTCACGCTCGGCGACACGACCTTCAACGGCCAGCAGGTGCAGTCGCTGATCTACGAGACGCTCGTGCAGCGCACGTTCGTGGACGCGATCGAGGGGGCGGCGATCTATCCCTTCTCGATCACCAACCGATTCGAGGCCGGCGTCGGCTACACGCACATCGGCTACGACCTCGAGTACACTCGCGAGGTGCAGATCGCCCAGGGCGTGCTCGGCTACACCGAGACCCAGCTGGAGTCCCCTCCCGGACTGCACCTGATCCAGCCGCAGGTCGCCTACGTCGGTGACTGGTCGTTCTTCGGCTTCACCTCACCGGTGGCCGGCGCGCGCTACCGCGCCGAGCTCGGCGGCACGTTCGGCACCGTGACGTTCGGCTCGGTACTGCTCGACTACCGGCACTACTTCTTCGCCAACCCGCTGACGTTCGCGCTGCGCGGCCTCGGCTTCGGCCGCTTCGGCGCGACCGAGGACCTCGACCAGCTCTCACCGCTGTTCATCGGCCGCGAAGGCTTCGTTCGCGGCTACAGCTCGAACGACTTCACGAGCGACGACTGCTCGGGTCCGGGCTGTCCGGAGTTCCTGCGCCTGCTCGGAACGCGCATGGCCGTCGCCAACGCCGAGCTCCGCATCCCGGTCTTCGGCAACGAGGACCTCGGCCTTATCAACTTCCCGTACCTGCCGCTGGAGATCACCGGCTTCGTCGACGGCGGCGCTGCCTGGCACGGCGAGGAGGACAATCGCAGCGAGCCGCTGCGGCTCGACTTCATCCGCCGCACGAGCGATCGCGTTCCGGTCTTCAGCGCCGGTGTCGCCGCGCGCGCGAACATCCTCGGCTACCTCGTCGTCGAGGTCTTCTACGCCTTCCCGTTCCAGCGCCCCGATCGTGGCTGGCACTTCGGATGGCAGATCGCGCCGGGGTGGTAATCCGGCGGCACCGCCATCATCGGCGGCGCAGTTTTCGAATGGCTGATCGTCCGGATGTTCGTTCATTCGGTCGCTCGGCCATTCGTGTTTTTCCCGGAGTTGTTCTGAAGAGTCCCGTCATGGATGTGGATCCGGTGATCGAGCCTCATGGAGAATGCGCGCTCATCGTCCGACTGGGCGATGCGATCGACGCGGCCGTCAACGACCGCGTGATCGCGATCGCGGAGTCGCTGCTCGGGGATCCTCTGCCCGGCCAGCGCGACGTCGTGACGGCATTCGCGTCGCTCGCAGTGCGGTTCGATCCATGCGCGCTCGAGGACTCGCCCGGCGGCGTCGCGCGGTTCGAGTCATTGCTTCGCGCGCGATGCGCCGCCGTCGGACCGCTCGATCGAGCGACTCGACTGCTCGAGATCCCGGTCTGCTACGATCGCTCGGTCGCGCCCGACATCGAGGCCGTCGCCGCGCATGCGGGACTGACGGTGGATGAGGTCGCAGCGATCCATGCCGCAGGAGAGTACCGCGTCTTCATGGTCGGGTTCACGCCGGGATTCCCGTATCTCGGAGGCCTCGACGAGCGGCTCGCGATGCCGCGTCGGGCGACGCCGCGCGAGACGGTGCCGGCCGGCTCCGTCGCGATCGGAGGCTCACAGACCGGCATCTATCCCGACGCGTCGCCGGGTGGCTGGTGGATCATCGGCCGCACGTCGCTGCGCCTGTTCGACCCGGCCGCCGATCCTCCCGCGCTCGCGACCGCCGGCGACCGCGTTCGATTCCGCGCGATCGCTCCGGACGAGCTCGCGCGCACGTCATGAGCATCGTCGTGATCAGGGGCGGCCTGCAGACGAGCGTGCAGGACGCCGGCGCCGAGGGGTGGGGCCGCTTCGGCGTACCGGAGCGAGGAGCGCTCGACGTCGTCTCGCTGCGTCTGGCGAACATGCTCGTCGGCAATCCACCGGACGCCGCGGCGCTGGAGATGACGCTCGACGGACCGCACCTGCTGTTCGAGCGCGCCGCGCGCATCGCGATCTGCGGCGCCGAGATGCCCGCCGAGACAGAGGCGCACGAGTCGCGCGCAAACACGGCGTCCGCGCGCACCGCGTCCGCGAGCACGGCGTCCACGAGCGCCGCGGCCACGAGCGCCGCGGCCACGAGCACCGCGTCCGCGAGCACCGCGCCCGTGACAACCGCGATCGCGAGGCCAGTGCCCGCATGGCGCGCCGTGGATGTCGGTGCGGGGACCCTTTTGCGGCTCGGACGTGCGACTGCTGGAGTGCGCGCCTACCTGGCGATTGCCGGCGGCATCGACGTGCCCGTCGTGCTGGGCTGTCGCAGTACTCATCTGCGTGCGGGCTTCGGCGGCTTCGAGGGGCGCGCGCTCGCCGCGGGCGATCGCCTCGCGGTCGGCGATGCGCCGAGCATCGAGATTGCCGAGGGCGCCGTGCGGCCGGCTCGATGGACGATCGGCCCGGACGAGCGCACGCCGACCGACGACGTGCAGGTGGTGCGAGCGATCGCGAGCTCGGGCGCAATGCTCGATCTGTCAGCGTCGGGTGAGCTGACGGTGGGCGCCGCGGCCGATCGGATGGGCGTTCGATTCATCGAGTCGCTCGGCCCACATGCGCTGGCGATCACCAGTGAGCCGGCGATGATCGGCGCGGTGCAGCTTCCGCCGGACGGACGGCCAATCGTGCTGCTCGCGGAGCACCAGACGACCGGCGGCTATCCGGTCGTCGCGCACGTCGCGTCGGTCGACCTGCCGCGTCTCGGCCAGTTGCGTCCGGGCTCGCGCGTGCGCTTCGAGTCGATCGATCTCGAGAGTGCGCGG
>DATLHO010000218.1:0-8500 GCA_035539855.1 Kapaibacterium sp. (SeqCode)
GCTCTCCGCGCGTCGCGCGCGCCGCGTCTACGACTGGCTACGCGCCAACGGCGTCGCCGATCGCAAGCTGCTCGGCTCCGTCGGCTACGGCAACCGCATGCCGAAGGTCGCCGAGACCGGCGCCGCCGCCGAGCTCGAATCCCGTCGCTCGACCAACCGCCGCATTACGGCGCTGGTGCGCAAGCCGTGTCCGTGAGCTGACGCCGGTGCGCGTGCACGCCGCGCGCCGTCCGGCGCACACTTTGCGAAGCATTCGCATATGAGCGTTCACGTCAACACCAATGGCGCCGCCGCCCCGCCGCGCACGAACATCGCCCTGCGGCTCGGCGCGATCCTGCTCGTCATCATTGGTGTGCTCTTCCTGATCACGAGCCTGCTCGGCTTCCTTCCGGAGGACCGACGCATGACCGTGATGGGGTTGCTGCTGTTCGCGGTGCTCGGACTGGTGCTTACCGGCGCGGGCGTCATGCTGCTTCGACGGCAGTCGAGCCAGGAGGCGAGTGAGCGTTTCGAGTGGCAGGAGCGCGCGGTGCTCGAGCTGATGCGGCGACAGGGAGGAGAGCTCTCGCTCGGCGAAGCGCAGCGACAACTGAGCCTGCCGCCCGCCGACGCCGAGGCCGTCTTCGGTCGCCTCACCGCCCAGCGCATGGTCGCACCCGAACTGACGACCGATGGGGCGGTGGTGTATAGGGTGAGGGAGTAGACATACCCCTCAAGAGCCCGCCACTGTCATGCCCGGAGGGCATCTCTCTTTCGGATCGCGGTGGTGATGGGGGCTGTGTGGGCCTCTGCTGACAGATCGCCGCCGGCCGCCGCCATCGCACTACCCAACCGACCTACATGCGGCCGTCGTGACGTAAGAGAGGTTCCCTTCGGGAAAGACAGGACGTGGTTCAGAGGGGGAGGAGAAGAAGGAAGAAGAAGTAGTAGAAGAAGGGAAACATCCTCCTCCACAACCCCGGCCTCAGCTCGCGTCGGATGTACACCCGGTCTGACCTGTCGCGGTACCACTGGACGTAGCCGTTGTCGCGCAGCCATGCGGCAATCTCCGCGGCGAACGGATTGCGGTATGACCTGAAGCCCATCTCGATCGAGATCACCGCCGGCCGGCTCTTCATCGCCTTGATCGCGTACCATTCGCAGCCCTCGGTGTCGATGCTCAGCACGTCGATCGTTCCGTCGTCGATCGTGTCGAACGTCGTCGCGTCGACCTCGATGAGGTCGGCCTCGTCGGGCGTGTAGCCGTCGTTGGCGATCGACGGGGAGCTCGGCAGTCCCTTCGCAAACGTCGACGCCCCGCGCTGATACAGCGCGAGGCGTCCGGGTCGTTCGTGAATTGCGACGGGATGAATCGTGACACCGGCGTAGTCGCCGAAGCGCTCGTGCAGGCGCGCGAGGCAGATCGGATCGGGCTCCACCAGGTCGGCTCGACAGCCGGCCTCGATGAAGTCCAGGACGTGCGATGACTCCGGAAGGTAGACGCCGACCTCGGCGACGTGACGCGGTGCAAGTCCGAGAGCCATGACCCTTCGGTGCAGCCGCTCGCTCACGAGCCGACCTTGCGCTTGCGCTCCTCGCCGTAGACGTAGAGCGGCTCGCCCGTACGGTTGATGACGTCACCGGTGACGATCGCCTTGCGCAGGTGCTGGCGATCCGGCAGCGAATACATGACCTCGAGCATCGATTCCTCGACGACGCCGCGCAGCGCGCGGGCGCCGGTCTTGCGCAGCTTCGCTTTCTCGATGATCGCCGCGAGCGCGTCCTCGCGGAACTCGAGGTCGACACCCTCCATCGCGAAGAGCTTCCGGTACTGCTTGACGATCGCGTTCTTCGGCTGCGTCAGAATCTCCAGCAGCGCCTCGTCCGACAACGGCTCCAGGGGCGCGATCACCGGCAGTCGGCCGATGAGCTCGGGGATCAGTCCGAAACGGATGAGGTCCTCCGGCTCGACATGACGGAAGAGCTCGGCGCGCTCCTCGACCCGCTCGGCGACCTCGCTGCCGAAGCCCATCGTGCTCTTGCGCATGCGCCCGGCGATGATGCGCTCGAGTCCGTCGAACGCGCCGCCGCAGATGAACAGGATGTTGCGCGTGTTGATCTGCACCAGCGGCTGCTCGGGATGCTTGCGCCCGCCCTTCGGCGGAACGTTCGCCCTGGTCCCTTCGAGGATCTTCAGCAGTCCCTGCTGAACGCCCTCGCCCGAGACGTCGCGCGTGATCGACGGGGAGTCGCTCTTGCGCGTGATCTTGTCGACCTCGTCGATGTAGATGATGCCGCGCTCCGCGCGCTCGACGTTGTAGTCGGCGTTCTGCAGCAGCGCGACGAGCACCGTCTCGACGTCGTCGCCGACGTAGCCCGCCTCGGTCAGCGTCGTCGCGTCGGCGATCGCGAAGGGCACGTCGAGCAGGCGCGCGAGCGTCTGCGCCAGCAGCGTCTTGCCCACGCCCGTCGGGCCGATCATCAGGATGTTCGACTTCTCGATCTCGACGTCGTCGAAGCCGGCGAGCGTCTCCTGCGACTCGATGCGCTTGTAATGGTTGTAGACCGCGACCGCCAGCACCTTCTTGGCGTGGTCCTGCCCGATGACGTATTCGTCGAGGATCGAGCGGATCATCTGCGGCGTGAGATTGCGCTGAAGCTCGGGCGCGCGGAAGAGGCTCGAATTGGCGCGGAGAATCTCGACGGAGTTCTGAATGCAGATGTCGCAGATGTAGACATCCGGGCCCGCGATGATCGAGGCGACCTCGTCGGCGGTGCGCCCGCAGAACGAGCATCGAACGAGATCCGCTGCCAGTGAGTTCATGTCGTCGCTCATACGTGACGTCGTCTTCGGATTTGGATCGTGACGTCGCGCGGCCGTCCACCAGGAGCGGCCGCGCGCGTCGCATGAAACAAGGGTTCGGCCGCGCTATGCTGCGCCGGCTCCTCCGCCGCTGGTCGACGGGGCATCGCCCGTCTTGTTGTCGGTCCCCTTCTCGATGATCACCCGCTGGTCGCCGGTGGTCGAGGGAATCTCCGGGAGATTCTTCGACGCCTCCTTGCGGCTGCCGAGCACGCGATCGATCAGGCCGTAGTCGACCGCATCCTGCGGGCTCATCCAGAAGTCACGGTCGGCGTCCTTGCGGATCTTGTCGACGTTCTGGCCCGAGTGCGCGGCGATGATCTGATAGAGCTGCTCGCGCATGCGGATCATCTCCTTCAGGTAGATCTCGATCTCGGTCGTCTGTCCCTGCGAGCCGCCCGAGGGCTGGTGCATCATGATGCGCGCGTTCGGAAGCGCCATGCGCTTGCCGTTGGAGCCCGCACACAGCAGCACCTGCGCCATCGACGCAGCCATGCCGACGCAGATCGTCGAGATCTCCGGCCGCACGTACTGCATCGTATCGTAGATGGCAAGTCCCGCCGAGACCGAGCCGCCCGGCGAGTTGATGTACATGATGATGTCCTTCGCCGGATCCTCCGACTCCAGGTAGATCATCTCGGCGATCACGATCGAGGCAACCTCGTCGGTGATCGGCGAGTCCAGCAGGATGATCCTCTCCTTCAGCAACCGGCTGAATGGATCCCACACCTCCTCACCGCGTGACGTCCGCTCGACAATCCGTGGAATGATCATGTTGAATGCTCCGATGCTGTTTAGGTATGAACGACCTCACCCCCTGCCCCCTCTCCGAATACGGAGAGGGGGTGGAAGGGCGGGGTGTTGAGAGTCATCAATGGGCGTGCTCGTGACCGTGGTCGTGATCGTGATCGTGGTCGTGATCGTGATCATGATCGTGCGCGTGATCGTGCTCGTGGCGCGTCGGGAGGTCGGTGTCTTCGACGTCCTCGATGATCGCGTAGTCTTCAAGAAGCTGCATCGCCTTTTCGGCGAGGATGCGGTCGGCGACCTGGGGAGCGTTGCGGAAGTACTGCAGGAGCTTCTCGTAGTCGATCCCCGTTCGCTGGGCCTCCATCTCGGCGAGCCCCTCGTAATCGCTCTCCTCGGGAGCAAGTCCCTCGGCCTCAATGATGCGGTCGCGCAGCAGCGCCCAGCGCACGGTGCGCTCGGCGACCGGCCGCATCTGCAGCTCGAACGCCGCGCGATCGAAGCCCGCCGGCAGCTCCTTCTTCGCGCCCTGCTTCATGTCCTCGACGAAGTGATCGAGCGCCTCGCGCACGAGCGTGTCGGGCACGTCGATCGGATGGTTCTCCACGAGGCCGTTGATGAGCTCGTCGCGGAACATCCGCTGATACTGCTGCTGGTAGTTGCCCGCGATGCTGTCGCGCACAAGTCCGCGAAGCATCTCCGCGGTCGCCGTCGGATCGCCGGTGATCTGCTGGGCGAACTCGTCGTCGACTTCCGGCAGCACCGCCCGTGCGATCTCGCGGACGCTGACCTCGTACGGGGTCATCGTCTCGTTCTCGCCGGTGGGCAGCTCGATGCGGAACGTGTCGCCGACCTTCGTGTTCAGCAGCAGCGAGCGGAGCTCCTCGTTGACGCCGTGGCGCGCGAGGTACACCTTGACGTCGCGCGAGACCTCGCCCTCGATCGGCTCGCCGCTCTCATCGAGCTTCTGCAGATCGATCGTGACGATGTGCTGGTCGTCGGCGACCGACTCGGCGGGCTCGCTTCCCATCGAGCGCTCGCGGAGATGCAGCAGCTCGTGCTCGAGCTCCTCGTCGCTGATGGTGTGGAAGAACCTGCGCGCGCTGAGGCCCTTGTAGGAGCCGAGCTCGAACTGCGGGAGCACCTCGAAGGTGATCGTGACGTCGAGTCCGCCCTCGGGGTTGCGATCGAGCTTCGTGATCGACGGCGTGCCGATCGGCCGCACCTCGGTCGAGCGCATCGCCTTGTTGAACTCCTCCTGGACGACCGACTCGACGACCTCGCCCTCGAGCTGGTCGCCGTAGAGCTTCTTGATGAGGTTCAGCGGCGTCTTCCCCTTGCGGAAGCCCTTGAGCTGCACGCGATCCTGGGCACGACGGTAGGCGCGATCGTAGTATGGGGACAGGTCTTCCTGGCTGAGCGTAAGGTCGATCTCGCGCTTGACGCCGGAGGTTTCGCGGACAGTAGATTCCATGATGTAGAGGTCGTGGTTGTTCGTCCTTCGACGTTCGTACTTCGTCGTTACTCGTGGCCCGGGCGGGACTCGAACCCGCACGCCTTTCGGGCACAGCATCCTAAGTGCTGCGTGTCTGCCAGTTCCACCACCAGGCCGTCAAAGGCTGCTCGAATGAAAAGAGTGCAAATATACGATCGCCGCCCGATTCAGCCTGTTACGTTCTCTAGCGGAGCCCCGGTGAGTCGTATTTTGAATAGGTCTGAACCCTCGAAGCGTAGTATACTTGGGCTCTTCCGGCCCCTCCCCAGGACGATCGATCCTCCTCGACGTCCCCCGCCGGGTATCCTTCTGTCGCTCAACGACCGGGATCGGGGTACGAGGTCCCAACACCGGCTCGCCGTTCATTCGATGGATTCCCAGATTTCGGTTCCTCTGCTCGACCTCAAGGCGCAGTACGCCGCGCTTAAGCACGAGCTCGACGGCGCGATGCTGCGCGTCGCCGAAAGCCAGCGATTCATTCTCGGACCCGAGGTCGACGCGCTCGAGCGCGCGATGTGCGGCTACCTCGAGGTCGATCACGCGCTCGGCGTCAGCTCGGGCACCGACGCGCTGCTGCTTGCGTTGATGGCCCTCGGCATCGGACCTGGCGACAGCGTGATCGTCCCGACCTTCAGCTTCTTCGCGACCGCCGGGGTCGTCAGCCGCCTCGGCGCGCGACCGATCTTCGTCGACGTCGACCCGGTGACGTTCAATCTCGATCCTTCGCAGATCGCCACGCGCATCGACGCGACGACACGCGCGATCGTGCCGGTGCACCTCTTCGGCCAGAGCGCCGACATGGACGCCATCATGGCCGTCGCCGACGAGCACGGCCTCGCCGTCGTCGAGGACGCGGCGCAGGCGATCGGCACCCGCTACCGCGACGGACGTCGCGTCGGGTCGATCGGCACGATCGGCTGCTTCAGCTTCTTCCCGTCGAAGAACCTCGGCGCCTTCGGTGACGGCGGCCTGGTCACGACGAACGACCCGGAGCTCTACCAGCGCCTGCGCATCATGCGCGTGCATGGCGGAGAGCCCAAATACTATCACGCCGTCGTCGGCGGCAACTTCCGCCTCGACGAGCTGCAGGCCGCGGTGCTCAACGTGAAGCTGCCGCACCTCGACGGATGGAGCGCGGCCCGCCGGCGCAACGCCGAGCGCTATTGCGAGCTCTTCCGCGAGCACGGCCTCGCCGAGGGCGAGGGCCGCCAGGAGTTCGACGCGGCCAACCGCGTCCTGCTGCCGGCGTCGGTCTACCGCGCGGGCGGCGTCGACGACGTGCACATCTACAATCAGTTCACGGTTCGCGTCGCCGATCGCGACGGGCTCCGCGCGTTTCTGTCGGAGCGTCGTGTCGGCACCGAGGTCTACTATCCCGTGCCGCTGCACATGCAGGAGTGCTTCCGTTCCGACGCGGACGGACGCCCGCTGCCGGTGAGCGAGCGGCTCGGCCGCGAGGTGCTCGCGCTGCCGATCTATCCGGAGCTCGCCGACGAGCAGCTCGCGCACGTCGTCGGTTCGATCGCCGATTACTATTCCCATCGATAGAGAATGAACGTCCCATTCCTCGACCTTCGCGCCCAGTACGCAACGTTGAAGCCCGAGATGGATGCCGCCATCGAGCGGATCGTCTCGAGCGCCGCATTCATCGGCGGCCGTGCCGTCGCGGACTTCGAAGAGCAGTTCGCCGCCTACCTCGGCGTGCCCTACTGCGTCTCGGTCGCCAACGGCACCGAGGCGATCGAGATCGCCCTGCGCGCGCTCGGCATCGGCCCGGGCGACGAGGTGATCGTCCCGGCCAACAGCTTCATCGCGACCGCCGAAGCGGTCACCGCGGCCGGCGCCACGGTGGTCTTCGCCGACAGCGAGCCGGACTTCTACGCGATCGACATCGCCGACGCGCGACGCAAGATCACCGACCGCACGCGCGCGATCATTCCGGTGCACCTGTATGGTCATCCGGCGGACATGGACGCGGTGATGGCGCTGGCGAGCGAGCATGGACTGCGGGTGATCGAGGATACGTCGCAGGCCCACGGCGCGCGCCACAACGGGCGCAGGGTCGGCTCGATCGGTGACGCGGGCACGTTCAGCTTCTACCCCGGCAAGAACCTCGGCGCCTACGGCGACGGCGGCGCGATCGTCTTCCGCGACGCGGCCACCGCCGAGCGCGCGCGCACCTTTGCCAACCACGGCAGTCTCGTCAAGTACCATCACGTGATGGAGGGCCGCAACAGCCGCCTCGACGGCATCCAGGCCGCGGTGCTCTCGACGAAGCTGCCGCACCTCGATGCGTGGAGCGAGGCCCGCCGGCGCAACGCCCGGCTGTACAGCGAGCTGCTCGCTGACGTCGATGGTGTCGTCACGCCACGCGAGGCCGCGTACGCCGAGCCGGTCTATCACCTCTACGTCGTCCGCGTCGCCGGCCGCGAGGCCCTGCAGATGCGCCTCGCAGAGCGCGGTGTCTCGACGGCGATCCACTACCCGATCTCGCTGCCGAGCCTCGAGGCGTACGCGCATCTCGGACACGCGCCCGAGGACTTCCCCGTCGCCAACGGTCAGATGGGCGAGCTGCTGTCGCTGCCGATGTACCCGGAGCTCACCGAGGAGATGGTGCGGCATACGGTCGACGCCATCCGCGAAGAGATCACCGCACCGGTCGCCTGAGGTCGAAGCATGAACTGTCTGGTCACCGGCGGCGCCGGATTCATCGGGAGCCACATCGTCCGCGGACTGCTCGAGCGCGGGCATAGCGTCCGCGTGCTCGACAACTTCTCGACGGGCAAGCGCTCGAATGTCGTCGAGATCGCCGAGAGCATCGAGCTGGTCGAGGGGGATATCCGCTCGTTCCACATCGTGCGTGAAGCGGTCGAGGGTGTCGACGTGATCTTCCACCAGGCGGCGCTGCCGTCGGTGCCGCGCTCGATCAAGGATCCGATCACGACGCACGAGGTCGGCGTCAACGGCACGCTCAATCTTCTGCAGGCCGCGCGCGACTGCGGCGTGGGTCGCGTCATCTTCGCGTCGAGCTCGTCGATCTACGGCAACAACCCCGTGCTGCCGAAGCACGAGGAGCTGATCCCGGCGCCGATGTCGCCCTACGCCGTCTCGAAGCTCACGTGCGAGCACTACCTGCACGTCGCGCACGAGCTCTACGGACTCGAGACCGTCGCGCTTCGCTACTTCAACGTCTTCGGTCCGCGGCAGGATCCGACCAGCCAGTACTCGGCAGTGATCCCGCGATTCATCCAGATGATGCGACGCGGCGAGCGCCCGACGATCTACGGCGACGGCGAACAGTCGCGCGACTTCACCTACGTCGACAACGTCGTCCACGCGAACCTGCTCGTCGCGACCGCCGAGAGCGGCGTCTCCGGCCGCGTCTTCAACGCCGCATGCCACGACCGGATCACGCT
>DATLHO010000219.1:0-31840 GCA_035539855.1 Kapaibacterium sp. (SeqCode)
ATGATGGATGACTTCATGAACTACATGGGGATCGAGAAGGGATGGACGATTCCGTTCTCCGGAAAGATCGAGGGCAAGTGGATGCGCCAGGACGCGACGCTGATGCTCAATCACTCGATCACCAAGGACGCGCTCGCCTGCGAGTCGTGCCATGCGCCGAAGGAGCGGGGGATCATGCCGTTCGAGGAGCTCGGCTATCCGCGTGAGCGCGTCGAGGACCTGCGTAATCTCGACGAGCTCCGGATGATCACGCCGCGCGCGCCGTCGACGACGAAGCCGGCCCCACAGATCTCGGCGACGAAGCCGGCGCCGCAGATCTCGACGACGAAGCCGGCGACACCCGTCCGCGTCGCGGCCCGCTGAGGTCGTCGAACAGAAACGCCGCGCACCCAGTGGGGGTATGCGCGGCGTTTCGCTTGTGCGGTAGAATGAGTCAGACGCCGACGACCGGCTTCGATGCGCTGGCGGCGACGAGCTCGCCGGCGCGTTTGGGGTCGTGACGCAGGACGAGGAGTAGAATGGCGAAGGCGAGGATCACGTTGGGCGTCGTCGCGAGGTTCAGCGGCGCGATGCCGACGAGAAAAAGCACCGCGCCGATCATCCCGAAGCGCGCGACGCGGCCGCCGAAGAGCATCATCACGCCGATCGCCAGCTCGAAGACGACCGCCGGCAGCGCGAACGCCACCGGGTGCGCCGCGACGTGCGTCTCGAACAGCTCGCGGTAGAACGGCAGGAACGAGTCGGAGCCGAGCGCGACGAACGAGCGCGCGTCGACGAGCACGAACATGAGGTTGACGCCGAGCGACATCGCGATGAAGAACAGGCCGATGACGATCCGGGCGCAGTTCGGGCGGAAGAGGCTGTAGACGAGGAAGCCGACGGTGAACCCGAGCCAGACGAGGAGTTGCTCGATCATCACATGCCTCACGTTTTGAGGCAACCTACCGACGCCTCCGGTCGCCGAACATGACGTTGGTCATAGGGTCGGGAGTCGCCCTACCCTAACGTAGGGAAACGTCACCCGGATGTCGCGCGATCGGACCACAGCCGGAGCCGCCCGCGGGTTATCTTCGACGAACCAAACGAGAGTCTGCCCATGCCCTCCGAACTCCTGACGGCGCTTCGTGCCGGACTCGATTCCCGCGGCGACGGACGCGATCGCGCCGACGTTCCCTTCCCGCGCTCGTACTGGGTCGTGCCGGGTCGCCTGCTGGCGGGCTACTTCCCCGGCCATCACGACGAGGATCGTGCGCGCTCGCAGTGCAGCCGACTGGTCGATGCGGGCATCCGAACGGTGATCAGCCTGATGGAGGAGCCGGAGGTCAATCTCGCCGGCGAGCCGTTCGGCGACTACGCGGAATATCTGAGCACCGACCGCGGCTCCGCGCGCTTCGTGCGCATGCCGATCATGGACATGTCGGTGCCGGACCCCGAGGACATGCGCGCGATGCTCGACACGATCGACGCGTCGCTTGCGAACGACAAGCCGGTGTACGTGCACTGCTGGGGCGGCCGCGGCCGCACCGGCACGGTCATCGGCTGCTGGCTGATGCGGCACGAGCTCGCAACGGCCGAGACGGTCTTCGGTCTCATCGCTTCGCTGCGCGCGGCGGTGCCCGACGCGTATCTCGCGTCGCCGGAGACCGATGCGCAGATGGCGCTGGTGAGCGGTTGGAACGAATCGCTCGTCGTGCGCTGAGCTTCGAGGCGGGCGATGCCCGCCGATCGCTTTTCCCCAACGCAGGTCTCGCCCCCTCGCGGTCCGGTTCAATGGACAGCAGAGGTGCACCATGCGTTCAGTACGAAAGATTCGCATCGCCGCGGGCGTCCTGGCGCTCGCACTGATCCTCGCGCCGCCGGCGCTCGCGTCGCTTCCGACGCTCCTTCCCTCGATCGGCGTCGACCATCCTCCGGCCGACGGCGAACCGATCTGCACGATCCCGATGGTCGGTCCCACGTACGACAGCGCGGGTCCGGCGACCGGCTCGCTCGTGCGCGACTTCACGCTCTACACGTCCGAGGCCGAACCGATCTCGCTCGCGTCGCTGCTGGCGCGCGGCCGGCCCGTGCTGCTGGTGGCCGGCTCGTTCTCCTGTCCGGTCTTCCGCGCGTCGATCCCGGCGCTCAACGAGATGGCCGAGCGCTACCGCGACCGCCTCGAGATCCTCATCGTGTACGTCGTCGAGGCGCATCCCGTCGTCGACGCGTCGCCGTACTTCGGCGTCGAAAACGTCACGACGCAGAACCGCTACGCAGACGTCCTCGTGCGCCAGCCCACGACCTACGGCGAGCGCCGGGCGCTCGTCGACTCACTCCGCGCGCGCTTCGCGATCACGCCGCCGATCGTCATCGATGGTCCCTGCAACGAGTGGTGGTCGGTTTCCGGCCAGGCGGCGAATCACGCGGTGCTGCTGCGTCCGGACGGGCGCATCGCCGCATGGCACGGCTGGTTCCGCCGCGAGCCGCACGACATGCCGGGCGAGGTCGAGCGACTGCTGGAGGGGGTATCGGGGGTGGGGCATCACGTCGATCTGCCCCTCGAAATGCGACTCGACTGAGCGGCGCAGGCTCAGCGGCAGAACGCAGCGAAGGGGCAAAACCGCGCCTCGACGGCGAGCTGCGGGGGCTTCCTTGATCCCGCCTCGACTATCGAGAAACTGTCCCCAGAGCGTCATCGACCAATAGCGCGGAGCGACGACGCGCCGGGTTTGGACGTAGTCGGGAGAGAAGCGGCTCAGTATGGACGGCCTGCTGGTAGCGGCGGTACCAGTAATACTTGGCGAACACTTACGGATGATAAAACACGAGCGCTGCCTGTTCGCACGTCGCCACGTACACTCCAGCAGGTAGCCCCGTCAGATCCACCGCATCGAATAGCCGACTTCGGACGACGGTTTGATCCACAAGACATTCGCCGTTCAGACTCCAGACTCTCACTCTCGCATCAGGAGCGCTGCTGCGAAACACAAGCCGCTGGCTTCTCATGTCGAACAACATCCTACCGTCAGGCTCGTTTGAGACTTCAACAATCGCACCGCTGGCCACGCTCCTTTGGAACACCTCGCCCGTATATCGATTGACGACCCAGCATATGCCGTTTGGCAGACACGTTAAATAGTCCACTCGTTGGCCCGCAGCAATCGGCACTCGCTCATCGCTTAGTGCACCTGATGGTGCACGTCTAAACGCATATGCTAGAGCTCCCACGACTGCGTCCATTGACGAGGTGATTTTGACACGGTCAAACACCGCTCCGGGGAAACTGTCACGATTCGCCCTTGTGACGTTCCAGTCCAAGCCGTTGTTCTCCGACCAATATAAAGCCCCGGATGCGGTGACACACACGCGGTCAGCCCCGGCAACCGCAATGGCAGTCCAATCCTCACCCGCTACGACAATCCGACGCCACGAATCCCCATTGTCATCGGACGCAAGCACTGTCTTGGTCTTCGCGCCACACACCCACAGTCGATCGCCAACATAAGCGACGCCTACCCATTCCTCGACGACATGCGATTGTCCGGGCGAGAACACATTCCGTCGCCTCCATGTGACTCCACGGTCTTGCGTGGTGTACACGGCTCCATACCCCGACAACGCCAGCCGATCGGGACCATTGACAGCGGCGTCCCAAACGAACGGAGCGAACGGGACTGTATCGCGATCTTCATACACAAGACTCCACGTTTCACCCGCGTCGCCGGTACGATAGACAGCAAGTGTCGCCGAAAGCGTCGGGTCAGGCAACCAACGGACAACCACTCCCTCCAACGAGTTGAAGAATCGGATTTGAAGTCCACTTTCCGCTATGCCCCGAGCAGTCATGACCCATGTCCGGCCGCCATCGTCGCTTCGATAAATGTCACCGGTCTGGTCGAACGCAAAACCGTGCCTGGCGTCAACGAAGTCCAGATTGTCGATTGACCGTGCGGACTCGATCGTTCCGATGCGTGACCACGATTGTGCCGCTGCTTCGTTGCACAACAACATCACCAACCCAACCGCGATGGCGACTGCACGCCCCTTGTGGAGCCAGCAGCATTTACTTGGGCAATAAGAAAGCAGACGAGCCATGGATGCGATCCTCACCAATTACCGCCAATACATACAGAGCGCTGATGACGCGTCGCGTTATGCTCCCAACTTTCGTGAGGACGCATGAAGTGATGCATCCATCGGCCCAGTGCTAGCGCCAATGCATGGAGCCAAATATCAACTCGCGGTCAGGTTGTTCGTCGTCGCGGTGAGTCGGTGGGTTAGGCTGCTCCGTCTAATCCATGGGCTCGCTGGGGGGCGAACAACTCGGCTGGGCGCTTCCGAGTGTTGGATGTTGCCCTTAACTGTTCGGTGCACAATTGGAGTCGTCGGTGTGGGTCGTGCGGCCCGTCAGCATGAGCAGGTGGAGGAACTTCGCATTAAATGGAAGGAGGATCAAGGGGCTACGAGGATAAGTTCTTGATTCTTCGGAGCGTCGGGCGCGGAACCTCGTTCGTCGTCGGCCGAACTCCGATCGCATCACCGGCGCTCCCACTCGTACTGAACATCCTCCAGCCCCCACTCCGGCTCGAAGCCGCGCGCGATCTCGCGGAAGCCATGCTTGCAATAGAACGCCTGCGCGGTGAGGTTGCGGGCGAAGGTGAAGAGGCGGAGCCGGCCGGTCGATTCGATCTTCGCGAGCTCGAGCAGCGACGCGCCGATGCCGCGACGCTGGTGCGCAACGTCGACGTAGAGCTGTGCGATGATTTGCGGCGAGGATGCCATGAACCCGATGACGTGGTCTCCGGTTTCGAGCACGACGCGCACGCGGTTCGACGGGAGCACCGTCGACTCGAAGTACTCGATCTGTTCGGTGATCGGGTGCGGGTCGACGATGCCGACCGCCTGCTCGAAGCTCGCCCGCCACATCCGGACGAGCTCGTCGCGATGCTCCGGAACGTAGTCGGCGATCGAGAGGCTTGTCGGAGGCACCGTCATGACTCGGTCCACAGGTAGTTGCGGCGCAGGTATCCCTGCGCGAAGCCGAGGCGGCGCAGATTGCGGTTCGACTGCGATGGCTTCTTGGGAAGGTCCTCCGCGGTCTCGACCGAAAGGACGTCGATGCCGAGGTCACGCGCATCGCGGATGCGCCGGGCGATCAGCGCGCTCTGGGCGCCGCGGCCCTCGTGCGTCGAGAGCGTCGCCGCGAAGCTGAGCCATCCCGCTTCGCCGTTGCTGTACAGGACGCTCGTCGCGATCGGCTCGTCGTCGTCGTAGGCGATGTAGTGGTGCCAGCCCGAGCGGCCGAACGACGCGTCGACCCAGTGCGTCGCCGCGTCGGGCCAGCCGAAGGCGCTCTCGACGATCGCCGAGAACACTTCGGACTCCTCGATGCCGACGTGCTCGACGCGCAGCGTGCTGTTGACCACCGGCGGATTGTCGGTCTCGCGGCAGAGCCGCGCCCAGTTGTTGTAGTGGATCATCGACCGCTCGGCGAGCCAGTCGTCGAGCTCCGGCGGCTCGGCCGTCGGCGCGACCTGCACGAAGAAGCGGCGCACTCCCGCCGCGCGGAACAGCGCGGTCGCTCGGTCGAGCTGCTCCGGCGCTGCCGGCTCGTCGATGCCAAGGCCGATCATGCGGTTGAACGCGAGCACGTCGACCGATGAACAGATCGCGACGAGCGCGCCGTCGACGGTGTGCGACTGCAGTCCGCTGGCCGCGGCGACCTCCGCCGGCACCGCGCCGTAGAGATCACGCCACGCATCGCGCTCGACCCGCTCGAGCCGTGCAACCTTCTCCCGTTCGAGTCTCATCCGCCACCTCTCTCGCCGAAGCGAGCGTAAAGAACCACGTCGCCTGATTACTGTCAGGTTTCGTCGTCCGTCATGCCTCTAAACTTGCTCCCGGCCCGCCGCGCGCGGCGGGGTCCTGAACAGTCGCAACCTTCAACGGGGGAAGAGCATGGACGGCCTCGACGTGGTGCTGCTGTCGCGCATCCAGTTCGCGCTGACGATCGCATTCCACTACATCTTTCCCCCTCTTTCGATCGGCCTCGGACTGCTGATGGTCGTCATGGAGGGGATGTACATGAAGACCCGCGACCCAATCTACGAGCGCATGACGAAGTTCTGGACGAAGATCTTCGGCCTGAACTTCGCCATCGGGGTCGCCTCCGGAATCGTCATGGAGTTCCAGTTCGGCACGAACTGGTCCGGCTATTCCCGCTACGTCGGCGACGTCTTCGGCTCCGCACTCGCGGCCGAGGGCATCTTCGCCTTCTTCCTCGAGTCCGGCTTCCTGGCGATCCTCGTCTTCGGATGGGACCGCGTCTCGAGCCGGATGCACTTCTTCTCGACGATCATGGTCGCGCTCGGCGCGATGTTCTCGTCGGTCTGGATCGTCGTCGCCAACTCGTGGCAGCAGACGCCCGCCGGTCATCACATCGTGATGAACAACGGCGTGCCGCGCGCGGAGATCGTGGACTTCTGGCAGCTCGTGTTCAATCCCTCGAGCATGCCGCGGCTCGGCCACGTGATCCTTGGGGCGTGGATCCTCTCGGCGTTCTTCGTGATGAGCATCTCGGCGTGGTACATCCTGAAGGGACGCCACCTCGAGGTCGCGCGGCGCAGCTTCACGATCGCGCTCGTGCTCGGCGCCGTCGCGTCGATCCTCATACCGTTCAGCGGTCACACGCAGGCGACGATCGTCGCCGAGCACCAGCCGGCGAAGCTCGCCGCGCTCGAGGGACACTACACGACGGGCTCCGGCGGCGCGCCGCTGTACCTCTTCGGAATCCCGAACGACGAAGCGGCGCGCGTCGACTACGCGGTCGCGATCCCGGGCGGACTCAGCTTCCTCACCAGCGGCGACGCAAATCGACCGGTGACCGGACTCGACGCGTTCGCCGCGGAGGATCGGCCGCCGGTGGCGGCGACGTTCTACAGTTATCACCTGATGGTCGCGCTCGGCCTGGCGCTGCTCGCGCTGATCGTCGTCGCAGGAGTGCTGCGCCTGCGCGGCGTGCTCTTCGAGTCGCGGTGGTTGATGTGGATCTTCGTCTTCGCGGTCGGCGGACCCTACATCGCCAACCAGGTCGGCTGGGCCGCCGCGGAGATCGGCCGCCAGCCGTGGATCGTCTACGGACTGCTGCGCACCAGCGACGGCGTCTCGAAGGTCGTCCCGGGCGGACAGATCCTCGCGTCGATCGGGATGTTCGGCGTCATCTACACGCTCCTCGGCGCGGTGTGGATCTTCGTGCTCCACAACAAGATCGCGCACGGTCCCGACGAGATCGCGCTCATGCCCGACCTGGCCGTCGGCAGCCTGCTGACCGCCGCGGCGACCGTGCATGGTCCGGGCGGTCCCTCGCTCACCGACGCGCACGCGCAGGGGAGCAGCGAGGAGGCGCCCGTGCAGAAGCCGTCGTCATCGCCCGAGGACACATCCACCGAAACCGAACACTCCATCCGCGGCTGAGCGGGGACAGACATGGATCTCAACATTCTCTGGTTCGTTCTTCTCGGCGTGCTGCTGGCGGGCTACGCCGTGCTCGATGGCTTCGACCTCGGCGTCGGCATCCTTCACCTGACGGTGCGCGACGACGAGGAGCGCCGGATTCTCATGAACTCGATCGGTCCGATCTGGGACGGCAACGAGGTGTGGCTGGTGACCTTCGGCGGCGCGCTCTTCGCGGCGTTTCCGGAGGCGTACGCGACGGTGTTCTCCGGGTTCTATCTCGCGTTCATGCTGCTGCTGTGCTGCCTGATCTTCCGCGCGGTGTCGATGGAGTTCCGCAGCAAGCGACAGTCGCTGCGCTGGCGCCGCTCGTGGGACGTATCGTTCTCGGCCGCGAGCATCGTCGCGACGCTGCTCTTCGGCGTGGCGGTCGGCAACGCGATCAAGGGCCTGCCGATCGGTCCGGACAAGGAGTTCGCCGGCACTTTCTGGGATCTGCTCGGTCCCTACCAGATCGTCGTCGGCCTGCTCGCGGTGGCGACGTTCGCGATGCACGGGTCGATCTACCTGTATCTGAAAACCGAGGGCGGCCTTCAGAAGCGGATGCACGACTGGGTCTGGCGGACCTTCGGCGTGTTCGTGACGATGTACATGCTCACGACGATCTTCACGCTGGCGACGATGCCCGAGGTGACGCACAACTTCACCGACTACCCGATCGGCTGGATCGTGGTCGTGCTCAACGTGCTGGCGATCGCGAACATCCCGCGGGCGATCATGAAGGACCGTCCGGGCTACGCGTTCTTCAGCTCCGCGTGCACGATCATCGCGCTCACGTTTCTCTTCGGCGTGGCGCTGTTCCCGAACCTCGTCGTCTCGAGTCTCGATCCGGCCTGGAGCCTGACGGTCTACAACGCGGCATCCAGCGCGACGACGCTCGGGATCATGGCGTGGATCGCGCTGCTGGGGATGCCGTTCGTGCTGACGTACACGATCATCATCTACCGGGTTTTCCGCGGGAAGGTGAGGATCGGAAGCTTTTCGTACTGAGCGCGCGAGAAATCCCTGAAACCTGACCGGCGTCATGTTCCGGCCGTTGCGCCGGCGATAAGTTGACCACGGTTCGAGAGTGATGCGTGTCGAATACGTGGCGTACGGTGCACGAAGCGCCCTCGGACATGGACATGATGTGGTCAGCCTGGTGGTGCGGGCTGAACGGGAAGATGGCCGGACGCCCCAAGCGTCCGGCCATTTGATCAAATGGGCACCGCTGAAGGAGACAGACACATGATCGAGCCACGAATCATCATCGCCTACGACGACTCCGCCGGCGCCGACGCCGCCCTTCACGATCTGCGCTGCGCCGGGCTCGGACCCCATGCCCGCGTGTTGCTGGTGACGGCCGACGTCGCCCGTCCCGCTGCGATGGCGATGGCGGGTGATCACGACGACATTGACGAGTCGCACGTGCGCACCGCGAGCATCGCCTCGGCCGGTGCGGCCGAGCTGCAGGCGATCTATCCCGCGTGGGAGATCGCATCGGAGACCTACCCCGGACCGGCCGACGAGGCCATCCTGACCGCGGCGAGCCGCTTCAACGCCGACTACATCGTCATCGGCTGGAACGACCGAACGCCGAAGGAGCGTTTCTGGCATCACAGCGTCGCGCTCTCGGTCCTGCGCAGCGCGCACTGCACGGTGCGCATCGGACGGCACGCGCCGGGCAGTCCGGTCGAGTCCAAGCGCATCATCATCGGCATCGATGGCACGCCGAACTCGCGCGTCGCCGTCGACACCGTGCTCGAGCGTCACTGGAGCGCGGGCACGACCGTGCAGGTCGTCGCCGCGTTGACCGCGCCGTTCATGGAGCACGCGATCGCGGCGCTGATGCTGCCCGAGAGCGAGCGCGAGCGCATCGACAGCCGCCGCCGCGAGCTGCGCGAGGAGACGGCAACGGCGGTGACGCGCCTGGAGCGCGCGGGTCTCAACGCCGCTGGCAACATCCGCGTCGGCGACCCGCTGCAGATCCTGCTCGACGCGGCGATCTCCTGGCGAGCCGGAGCGATCTTCGTCGGCGCCTCGAGCGCCCACGGCCACGACAACTCCCACATCGCCTCGATCGCGTTCACGATCGCCGAGCGCGCGCCGTGTGCGGTGGAGGTGGTGAGAGGACGGGGATGATCGTCGGGTGATCACGCCGCTCGCATAGGCCCAACAAGCAAAACCCGCCGAGTCACGTTGGACTCGGCGGGTTTTGTCGTAGGGCGAACGTCCGGCCAACTCACCCCTGACCGGCCGGACGTTCTTCGAATGGCGCCGCACCACATGACGCCAGTTCGATATCGTTGAAGCTGCTGCAAAGCTCGACTCGTCAGATGACCTCCAGATTACACGGCACCGGACCGAGGGCGCGCGACGGAGATCCCCCGGCCGACTGCACGAAAGGCGCCCGCCGATCCGTCTCCGAAGGGTACCAATCGCACCGAGGTGTCGTGCCGTTTCTCCCGCAGCTTCTTCTCGTCGGACTTCTCGTTGCCTTCCACGTCGTCGTGGCGCGGAGGCTGCTGCGCATCGTCGTTGGTGGCGACCGCCGGCGCCGTGCCCGCATGCGCGCGGTGCTGCTGATCGCGGTCGCGATCATCGACGCGCCGCTGGCGCACTCGTTCCTGCTGTACAAGCACTACTCGCCGGAGCTCATCGATACCGTGATGAGCTCGGTCTCGAGCGCCTTCCTCGCGCTGCACCTGACGGTGCTGGTGTTCGGCCTGGGGCTGCTTGTGCGTGACTTCGTGGTTCGACCGATCCGGCTTCGGACGATCCGCCGCGAGCGCCGCGCGCGCGGCGCGCGCCTGGCGCGCCTTGCCGAGCGCATCCCGGCGGAGTCGCGCCTGATGGCGCCGGCACGTGCCGGACTCGAGCGCCTGTCGACGAGACGCGCCGAGAGCGAGCCGCGCCGCCGCTTCATCCGCACCGCGGCGCTTGCCGCGACCGGCTACGTCGCCAGCGCCTCGTCGCTGTCGGCGATGCGCTCGGAGGAGTCGCGCGTCGACGTGGTGAAGATTCGCATCCCGAACCTGCCGCCGGCGCTGCGTGGCACGACGATCGCGCTCATCTCCGACATCCACTCGTCGGTGTACATGCCGCGCGACGAGATGGAGCGCTACAGGAAGACCGTCAACGACCTCAAGGCCGACGTCATCGTCGTCGACGGGGACTTCATTAACAGCAAGCTCGGCGAGGTCTATCCGTTCGCCGAGGCGTTCTCGGGCATGTCGGCGCCGCTCGGCGTCTACGGCGTCACCGGCAACCACGACTACTATCCGCGCGACATCGAGACGGTCTGCCGCGAGGTCGAGCAGGCGGGCATCAAGCTGCTGCGCAACGAGAACATCACGCTCGAGAAGAACGGCGAGAAGATCCACCTGCTCGGCATGGACGATCCGCACATCTACGAGATCAACGGATACCTCGAGAGCGGCAAAACCGAGACCGGACGGATCGAGAATCTCATGAAGGGTGTCGACGAGGCGGGCACGTCGATCTTCCTGTGCCACAAGCCCTATCCGTTCGAGGAGTACAGCCAGCTCGGCATCGACCTGATGCTCAGCGGCCACACGCACGGCGGACAGATCGTGCTCGCGCAGCTCGACAACATCAACCTGTCGTTCGCGTCGCTGGCCTCGCGCTACGTGCAGGGACTCTATCGCGCGCGCAGCAATCAGCGCTCGCAGCTCTACGTCACGCGTGGCGTCGGCACCGTGGGCGTGCCGGTGCGGGTCAACTGTCCGCCCGAAGTCACGCACATCGTCCTCGTCTGACGTGACGCCACCGAAGCAGGGATCACCGACCATGGCTCGCAGGATTCTCATCGCATCGATCGTGCTTCTCGCGCTCGCGACGGGCTCCGCCGTTCGCGCCGATGGCGTGCGACCCGCGCCGGCCGCCGCCGAGGCGACGATCACGGCCGGGAGCTCGCGAGACCTCGTCGAGGAGCTCGCCTCCGATGCGATGGCCGGGCGCGCGACGCCGAGTCCCGGACTCGACAGCGCCGCCGCGTTCATCGTCCGGCAGTTCGAGCGCGCCGGGCTCGAGCCCGTGGAAGGCTCGTGGTACCACGGCTTCGACCTCTCGCGCGAGGATCTCGACAGCGGCAATGCGGTGGCGATCGACCAGCGACGGTTCGAGCTCAAGGCGGATTTCATCCCGTTCGACTTTTCGCGCTCCGGCGTCGCCCAGGGGAGCGTCGTCTTCGCCGGGTACGGCATCGCGATGCCCGACAGCGGCTACAACGACTACGACGGCATCGACGTGCGCGGCAGGGTCGTGCTCGTCGTGGCGGGGGAGCCGAAGCGTTTCCAGGCCGCGGGATTCTCGCTGCGGACGTCGTGGTTCGCGACGTCGCGACAGAAGATGCTCACCGCCGCACGTCTCGGCGCGGTTGGAATCCTGATCGTTCCGAACCCGACGGTCTCGCGCCTGATGCGGCCGGGCGGCTTTCCGTGGCCGGCCCTGTATCCGTCGATGCCTCGCGAGGGGAGGCTGAAGCTCCGGCTCGACGACTCGATCCAGTCCATTCCCGCAGTCAGCGTCGGCGCAAGCGTCGCACGCGCACTGCTTGGTCCCGTCGAGAACCTCGTCGGGGTGCTCGATGCGATCGATTCCACCGGCCGGCCGCGCTCGCGAGAGCTCGGCCGGCACGCTCTCGTCGACGTGCGAATCGCCCGGACGCTCGTGCCGGCGCGCAACGTCATGGGCATGCTGCGCGGCCGCGAGCTGCCGGAGGAATACGTCGTGCTCGGCGCCCACTACGATCACGTCGGCACGCGCTCGTCGGAGGAAGCGCTCACGCATGCCGGCGGCGCTCCGGAGGACACGATCTTCAACGGCGCCGACGACAACGCCAGCGGCACGAGCGCGGTGATTCTCGCGGCGCGCGCGTTCGCGTCGCTCGCGCCGGAGGACCAGCCGTCGCGCAGCATCCTGTTCGTCGCGTTCACCGCCGAGGAGCTGGGCCTGTTCGGCTCGCGCGCCTTCGTCGCGAATCCTCCGGTCGAGACCCGGCAGATGGTCGCGATGCTCAACATGGACATGGTCGGGCGCAACGCCATCGACACGATCTCCGTCGGCGGGCTGAGCCGCTCGCCCGACCTCGCGGCAATCCTCGCCGCGGCGAACGAGCCGGAGCCGTTCGTGCTGCTCGACGACATCGAGCAGGACTTCTACCGCAGCGACCAGGCGCCGTTCGCGCGCGCCGGCATCCCCGTCCTCTTCTTCCATTCCGGCGAGCACTCCGACTACCACAAGGTCGGCGACAATCCCGACCGCCTCGACAACGCCAAGGTCGCGAAGGTCGCACGGCTCGCCTTTCGCACCGCCTGGATGGTCTCCGAGAGCCCCGGACGACCCGGCTTCACCGGCGTCGACCCGAACGATCCGAAAGCGGCGTTCATCTTCGAACGGTGATGTCGGCGGTGACGCGGCGGGCGACCCGCCGTGACGCCGCCGGAGACTGGCAGAAATATCTACCCTGCACGCATAACCCTCCTGCGGCCTCCTCTGGCACGGCCTCTGCACTCGGGGTCTTCTCCAGTGCACACCAACGTCCAGGTACGCCACGATGAAAACGCTACGACTTGCGATGGCAGCCCTCGGGCTGCTGCTGCCGGGTTTCCTCCCCGCGCAGCAGGGAGCCATCAGGATCAAGCAGGGGGAGACGCTCGAATACAACGTCCGCGCGGAGTTCGAGGTCACTGAGGTGGTCGGCGATCGTGAGGCCGTTCTGCGTGCGGTCACCGGCGGCGTCGCCGAGCTGCACGCGCGCCGCGTCACCCGCCAGAAGATCGAATGGAGCTACGAGACGCCGGAGGTGAAGCTCGTCCGCGTGACGAGCACGATGGAGCCGGGCGCGTCGACTGAAACGATGGTGCAGGCGAAGGCCGGCCGCCTCGCGACCGACGGGAGGGGAAGGGTGGTCGCGGGACTGCGCGCCGGTCGTGACGACGCGTCGCTGACCGCGATGATGGAGGCGATGCACCGCAGTCTCGTCCGTCTGTGGTTCCAGCCCACGCTGCTGCGCGGCAAGCGGCCGGGCGACACCTGGAGCGAGAAGCGCGACGAGCGTCTGCGCATCGCCGAGATGGGCATCGACGTCCGCGCGCGCTACACGGTCGTCTACCGCTTCGACGGCATCATCGACACGCTCGGCGGCAAGGCGGTGCGCATCTCGTGGAGCGCCGAGGAGATGGCGATCGACGGCACGCGCACGATCGACGGCGTCGTCGCGCCGGTGCTCGGCGACGGCGACCATCAGGGCTCCTCGTACTACTCGACGATCGACGGACTGCTCCTGGCGAGCTCGAGCGAGAACGTGGTCGACATCCGCGTCTCGCCCGGCGACGGCGGCGGCGTAATCCCAATGACCTGGCGCCTGCGCTCAGAATCGACCCGACGCTAACGCAGCAGGCACTGTAAGCGCGGCCGACTGTCCCTTCGTCCCCTCGTCCCTTGCGAAAGGGACCAGGGGACACGCGTTTTCCCCTGCCATCCGCCCCGTGTTTCGCATATTCTTGGCGTGTGTCCGGCGCATGTGCGGACGTTCTCCTTCCCCTCGTTTATCGACGTCGTCATGGCTTTTCGATTCCGTGCTTCTTTGATCATTGCGGTGCTTGTCGTTGTCGGGACCATTCCGCTGTGTTCGCAGCCACTGCGTCCGGGGGCGACGGCGACGCCTCGCGACGATCGTTCCGGGGTGGTCGATACGGTTCGCCTCGTCTATGACTTCGAGCCGGGTGAGAGCGTGACGTATCGCGTCACGACGGTCGACACGCTGTTCTTTCACGGCGCGAATTCGTTCATCCAGGCGGCCGAGCGCACCTATCACGTGACGTGGCGCTGCGATTCGATCACCTACGACGGCATCGCGCTGACGATGAGCTACGGCGGGTACGTCGCGCGCGAGTGGCGCGACACGTTTCCGGGCGTCGTGCGCACAGCGCACCCGTGGACCGATCGCACGTTCTCGATGCTCATGAACGACGATGGCCGGCGCATCCGCTTCCTCTCGTCGACCGACACACCGGCGGTGTCGCCGGCCGGCCCGTTCCAGCCGATGCTCCTGCCGTACCTCGGCGAGCCCTGGACCCGCGTCGGCGCATCACAACAGTTCGAGCTCAACCACTGGCTGCTCGACAACGTCGCGCCGTCGATCCTTTACGGCGGTTCCGTCTTCCGCACCGTCGTCGCCCGCGAGGACACGCTCGGCGTGCCGACCGTGCTGCTGTCGATCGCCGAGACCGGGCGCGCGAAGTACCTCGCGCCGAATGCCAGCGAGACCGCCGCGATCATCAACGGCGCGGCGCGCATCTGGTTCTCACCCATGCTCGGCTTCCCGGTCGCCGGCGACTTCGAAGCCACGACCAATCTCACGCTGACAGCACCGAACGGCGACCTCGCCTCCGGCCGCCAGATGATCCGCACCCACTTCGCAATGGTGCCGCCGGACGAGGCTCTCAACGGCGCGCTCCGATGAGGGGCACGCTCGCCATCGCCGGCTCGAAGCGCATTGCGCTCGCACTTGCGACGCTCGTCGCGCTGATCGCGTCGGCTTCGCAAGCCGACGCGCAGCAGTCTGGCGTCTACGGCCACTACGACATCTACGACGCCGATCTGCTGCCGCGCGAGGAGTACGCGTCGCGTCGCTCGTCGGTGCTCGCCTCGCTTCCGCCGCGCAGCGCGATGCTGGTGCGCGCGGCCGAGGTCCGCGTGCGCTCGAACGACGTCGAGCACGAGTTCCGCCAGCGCAGCTCGATGCTCTACCTCACCGGCATGCCCGAGCCCGAGAGTGCGCTGCTGCTGGCTCCCGGCGGCGTCCGCATCGGCGACACCCTCGTGCGCGAAGTGCTCTTCGTCGCGCGACGCAACCCTCGGTTCGAGTCGTACGAGGGCGAGCGGATGGGACCGGAGATCGGCGCGCAGGTCACCGGCGTGCCCGTTGCCGTTTCATACTCGATGCTGCCGGAGATCGTCGCCGGACTCGTGCCGTCGATCGACACACTCTACTACGACGGCTGGGTCCATCGCGCGGCCTACGAGCCGCTGACGGGACAGACCTACTTCTGGGACAGCGAGAACACCGCCGCGCTGCAGACACACGGACCGTCGGTCGTCGTCCGCGACGCCGGAGTGATCCTCAACGAGCGGCGCCTGATCAAGTCGCGCGCGGAGCTCGCGTTGTTGCGGCGCGCCGTCGAGATCACGATGGAGGCGCATCGCCGCACGATCTCCGAAGGGCGGCCGGGGATGCACGAGTATGAGCTGGAGGCGATCATGGAGTACACGTTCCGGCGCCTCGGAGCCGAGGATGCCGCGTATCCCTCGATCGTCGGATCCGGTCCGAACACCTGCATCCTTCACTACTCGACCAATCGCCGGCGCACGCAGGACGGTGAGCTCGTGCTCATGGACTGCGGCGCAGAGTACCACGGCTACGCCGCGGACATCACCCGCACGTTTCCGATCAGCGGGCGGTTCACCCAGGAGCAGCGCGACATCTACGACCTCGTGCTGCGCGCGCAGGAAGGGGGGATCGCCGCCTGCCGCAAGGGCAACGAGTTCCGACTGCCGCACCTCGTCGCGATGGGCATCATCGCCGAGGGATTGATGGCGCTCGGGATCATCGAGGAGGAGTCACAGGCCTCCCGGTACTTCAACCACGGCACGTCGCACTACCTCGGCCTCGACGTCCACGACGTCGGCGCGCAGGGCAGACTACGTCCGGGGATGGTGCTGACGGTGGAGCCGGGGATCTACATCCCCGAGGGCAGTCCGTGCGACCGGCGGTGGTGGAACATCGGCGTGCGCATCGAGGACGACATCCTCGTAACCGATGCAGCGCCGGAGAATCTCTCCGTGGCGTTGGAGCGCACCGCCGACGACATCGAGAAGCTCATGGCACGCGAGCGGGGCGACGCCGCAATCGAGCGGAGGAGCGAGTGAGGAAGACGTACATGATCGACGGCTTCAACCTTCTCAACGCCAGCCCGGAGCTCGCGCGGACGGTCACGGCGTTCGGGATGGACCGGGCGCGCACCGACATGCTCAGGGCGATCGCCGACTTCTCGCGTCGCGGCGGATGCGACTGCACGGTCGTCTTCGACGGCGTCGCGGCCGGCATGCAGCCGGCGGGCGTGCGCGTCGTCTCGAGCCGCGGACGATCGGCCGACGATCTGATTCGCGACGAGGCACGCCGCAGCGGCCGGCGACTGGTCGTCGTCACCGACGACCTCGAGATCATCGCCACCGCCCGCACGTGCATGGCGACCGTCGTCGCGACACGCGCGTTTCTCGAGCAGCTCTCGTTCGCCTCGACGATGGTCGACCGCGAGGCGCTTCGGCCCCACCGCATCGAGGAGCTCCGCGAGCGCTCCGAGAAGCCGAACCGGGTCGACGACGACGACATCGACGAATGGAAGAAGCTCTTCGGCGTCTGAGACGATCACCATGCCACGCCGCGCCACCATCCTGCGCACTGTACTCGCCGTCGGCCTGCTCGGCGCGATCGTCCTCGCCGCGATGCTCGCGCGGCATCCGTTCGACCGCTCGCCCATCGACTCCGCCGGTGGCCGCGCGATGCGCGTCGCCGAGATTCCCACCCCTCACTTCACACAGACCGATCACCGCTGGGCCACCGACCGGCTCGGGCCGACGTCGGAGCGCATGTCGCTCTCCGGCTGCACGGTCTGCTGCGTGAGCATGGCGATCGCCCGCTACGGCATCGACATTCCTCCGGGCGAGCTCAATCGCCGGCTCGAAGGCACGGGCGGTTTCACGGCGGAGGGATGGCTGAAGTGGACGTGGGTGGAGAAGCTCACCGGCGGCGCGGTCGAGGTCGAGCTGCCGAGCCGGCCGGCGTACGACGACATCGACGCCGCGCTGGACCAGGGCTGGCCGGTGATCGCGAAGATCAGGCTGGAGGGCGCGGTGACGCACTGGGTGCTGATCGTCGCGAAGGAGGGATACGAATACCTGGCGCGCGATCCGCTCGTCGACCGACCGCTCGTGCCGGTCTCCAGTCGCAGCAGCGTCATCGAGGCGATTCGCGTGATCAGACCCGCGGATTGATCTAGCCGCCAAACACCAGATCCACCCGGCTGGTCGCCCAGCGCGGCCTCACCCGCACGCTCCCGCTCCACTCAACGAGCATCTCCGGCGCCCGCCATGGCGCGAGCGCGCCGTAGTCGTGCATGCCGTTTCCGTTGTCGTCGCGGAAGGCGGTGATGCGATAGTCGCCCTCGGGCACCGACGGGAATTCCCACGCTCCCGATCGAACGACCTGGCGGAAGCTCCTGCTGGTGCCGAGGAGCTGCACGATGATGACGTGCGCCGCAGCCGGATGCAGCGAATCGACGAGCGTGCCGCTGATCGAGCCCGCCTGGCGCACCGCGCCGATCGGCACGCGGACGCGCGCGATCGAATCGCGCCGGTTGCCCGCGAGATCGTTGAAGCGACCCAGGTCGATCTCGATCGTCCCGCGCGCCGCGCCGGCGAGCGTGTCGAGAGGATAGGCGAGGAACTGCGCGGCGGAGATCCGTCGCATGCCGAAGCGCAGCGTGCGACCGAGCGTGTCGCGCAGCGTGACCGCTCCGGTGAGATTCGTCGCAACAACCGCCTCGGTGAATCCGATCGCAATCGAGTCGGGCCAGGCGTATGCGCGCACGGAGTCGACGCTCATCAGCGCGATCGACGGAGCGATGGTGTCGCGCGCGTCGGCGACTGTGAACGTCGCGCGTCCCATCGTGTCGGCGATCACGTTGCCTACCGTGTCGCGCACGCCGCGAACGATGACGGTGCCCTCGGCGCCGACGAGGGCATCGTGGGCGACGACGACCGCGAGCCAGTTCGACGTCGAACGCCACGCTTCGCGCACCGTCGCGGAGACGCCGCCGCTCTCGATCGAGATCGCGCCGGAGCGCAACGATGTCGTGTCGACGGGCTCGCTGAAGCGCAGCTCCGTCGTCGTGCGGTCGATCGAGCGGACGGAGTACAGACCAGGCGACGCCAGGTCGAGCGGCGCCGGCGCCAGACGCATCGCGATGCCGCCGATCGGCGTGTACGCACTGTCGACGACGACGTCGGAGGGGCCCACCCCGAACGCGTCGGTGCCGGGGTTGTAGAGCTGGTCGCCGAACTCGTCGGTGACGACGATCATCCGCAGTCGTCCGGGCGGCAGCGCCTCGAGCGCGAAGCGACCGTCGTCGGCGACCGGAGCGATGAAGTCGGGGCGCGTCATCTCCGGGCGCACCGTGTCGGGCGCGCCCGGCTCGACGCGCCACGCGAAGACGTACGCGCGCCGCTTGTTCACGCCCAGGACCTGACCGCGCACGACGCCGCTGTCGATCGTCGAGCCGGTGGAGAAGCGGAGGGTGTAGGACTGGCCGAGTCGATTCGGTGGCGATGCGAGATCGTTGAGCGCGCCGCTGAGCGTGATCGCGTACGTGCGGTTGGCGACGAGCGGCTCGCGGAACTCGATCGTCAGACGACGACCGCTCCAGTCGAGCTCGGGCTGGCGCGCGGGGATCGGCGTGACCACGACGTTGCTCGCGGGCTGTCCCTCCTGCATGTACTCGCTGAAGACGAACGTGACTTCATCGCCGGCGAAGTTCAGCGTGCCGTTCGGCGGATCGGTCGAGACGACGCGCGGCGCCGTCGTGTCCGGCGGTCCGCCGATCGGCGCGATGTCGCGGCCGCTGGCGCACGCCGCGACGAGCAGCGCCAGCGCGACCGCGACCAGCGGCGCGAGCGCTCGATCGAAGCGAACGGATGCGGGGAGGAACGATGGTCTCGTGATCATAGGCAGAGGGCAAATCTACGCGGATGCGATCTGCGTCGCGCACTCCGATCGAGAAAATCCCCGTGGCGTCCCGGAGCGCGTCACAGCGGGCGCCCCGTCGAATCCCACCGCCGATGGAATCCCGCATGCGCCTCGTGGTCATGCAGCGTTCCCGGCGCGGCCTCCGCGAGCCGCTCGGCCGCGTAGCCGCTCTCGATGCTCTCGACGGTGACCGTCGACGCGTGCGCGACGAAGACGACGCGCCACGACTTGATCGCGAGCTCGAGCCGCCCGTCGGGTCGCTCGGCGATGCGGCGATACGGGTGCGGCGTCGGGTCGGCGGCGAGGATGGCCTCGGCGTGATCGAGCAGCACGATGCCGTGCTCGTGCGCGAGCCAGCCGATCTGTCGGAGCGCGAGCTCGCTCCAGACGACGGCATGGCGCGCGCCGTCGCCGGCGGCCTCGGCGCGCACGACCGCGTCGAGCCATCCCATGCGGGCGTCGGGCCAGGCCTCGGCGTACGGCAGGTACGGCTTGATGTCGAGGATCGGCGTGCCGTCGAGCAGGTCGACGTCGCCGACGCGGAGCGTGCGTCCGTCGACCTCGAGCAGGCGCACGAGCGACAGTCCGATGGGATTGGGGCGGTGGGGCGAGCGCGTCGCGAACACACCGCGGCGCACGCGGGGTCCGCGCGGCGGAAGCACCTTAGGCTTCCAGCCGGGGTTGCGATCGAACCAGTAGATCAGCCAGATCCGCTCGAAGCCCGCGAGGTCCCCCAGCGCCTGCTCGAAGTTCATCCCGGGCTCGAGCGTGACGAGTCCCTCGGCCGCGACGGCCGCGGCTCCCGGCTGGCGCGGAGCGCGGTAGCGGTCGGTGAAGGGCGTGGCGATCGTGCCGATGGGGCTGAGCGTGAGCGTGCGCATGCGGCTACGCGCTGAGCGTGCGGAGTCGCTCGGCCGCCGCCTCGAGCGTCGGCCATCCCTTGCAGAAGCAGAGGCGGACGTAGCGGTCGCCCTCGCGTGAGTCGAGGTAGAAGCTCGAGCACGGGATGACCGCGACGCCGACGTCGGTCGCCATCCAGCGCGCGAACGAGCGCGCGTCGGCGTGGCCCATGCCGTCGATGCCGGCGACGATGAAGTACGAGCCGTCGGGACGGATCGGCACCAGCGGTGTTGCCGCGACGACGTCCATGAGGAAGTCGCGGCGCGCCTCGTAGTCGTCCCGCAGCGTCTGGTAGTAGCTGTCGGGAAGATCGAGCGCCTCGGCCATCGCGTGCTGCATCGGCGTGCTCGTCGCGAACGTCGTCCACTGGTGCACGCCGCGGATCGCACGCTGCAGCGGCTCGGGTCCGAGCGTCCAGCCGATCTTCCAGCCGGTCGCCGAGAACGTCTTGCCGGCGCTCGAGATCGTCAGCGTGCGCTCGCGCATGCCGGGCAGCGACGAGAGCCGGCGGTGCGTCGCGCCGCTGAAGACGATGTGCTCGTAGACCTCGTCGGTGACCGCGAGCACGTCGTGCTCGATGCACAACGCCGCCAGCAGCTCGAGCTCCTCGTCGTTGAAGACCGTGCCGGTCGGGTTGTGCGGCGTGTTGACGTAGATCACCCGCGTGCGCGGCGTGAACGCGGCGCGCAGCTCGTCGGGATCGAAGCGGAAGTCCGGAGCGCGCAGCGCGACGGGCACCGGCGTGCCGCCGGCCATGCGGATGCCCGGCACGTACGAATCGTACGTGGGCTCGAAGACGATCACCTCGTCGCCCGGATCGACGAACGCCATCGCCGCGCAGAACAGCGCCTCGGTCGCGCCGGTGGTCACGGTGATCTCGCGCACGGGGTCGAGCGTCTCGCCGTAGAAGCGCGCCGAGTGCCGCGCGATCGCCTCGCGCAGCGCGGTCTCGCCGGTGGACGTCGCGTACTGGTTGCGTCCGGCGTCGATCGCGCGCCGCGCCGCGTCGCGCACCGACTCGGGAGCGTCGAAGTCCGGCGCGCCCTGGCCGAGGTTGACCGCGCCGTGCTCGATCGCGAGCGCCGTGATCTCGGCGAAGATGGTCGTGCCGCCGCCGCGGACGCGGTGCGCCGCGAAGTCGTGCGAGGAGCGGGCGGGAGTCGAGACGTCGGCCATGGAGTGCTCTGCGGGTGAGGGTCAGAGGGTTGTGTCGTCGCGTCGGTCGAGGCGGCGCGAGGATTCGATGCGATAGTCGGCCTCCTCGTCGCCGATGCGGTGACGGCGAGACCCGGCAAGGCCCAGGGCGCGCGCGCCGAGGTAGACCGCGCCGGCGCCGGCGGCGATCGCAAGGGCGATCCCGACGATCGGCAGGATCACGAACAGCAGCACCGCGAGCACGAGCAGGATCACGAGTCCGGCGATCACGAACGATCCCGGCCCCTTCGCCTCGCGGCCGTTGATGAGGAGTCGCATGGGCGAACGTTACGAGGTTTTCGCGACTCCTCCGCGACCCCGCGACGGCCATCCGGCGACCGAGCGCCGCGCGCGGCCGGGCTATCATCCCGCCATGCATTCCCCCCTGCATCTCGTCGTGACCGTGATCGGCTGGACGCCACGCGCGGACGATCCGCCGGAGCTCGCGCCGCAGTTCGTCAACCCCGTTCCGGTGCGCGTGTACACCGTCGAGGGAATCCGCCGCGCGAGCGCATGGCTGCGGCTCGAGGGCGACCGTGTGATCGCCGCGACCGTGCTTCCGGAGTCGTTGCTGCACGAGCGCATGCGAGGCGCGCCGCGCTGCTTCTGCTGCACGCTCCGCGAGCACGATCCGCGCTCGGGCATCGAGCGACGACGCATCACGTCGATCGACCTGTGTCTGCCATAGCCCGCCGGTCTAGAAGACGTATCCCAGCAGCCAGTAGAGGATCACGAAGATGATGATCGTCGAGATGCATCCGCCGCCGAGCTTCTTCGCTCCGTAGCCGGCGATGAGTCCGCGAAAGAGATTACGCATGGTCTGGTGGTCTCCGTTGATCCGCGATGGTGGTGATCTGCCGCTGAACGCGCGACGGGGAGCCGTGGTGGCTCCCCGTCGCGATGAAGCAATGCGTATGCCGGCCGCGCACTACGCGGTCTGAGGAGCCCGGGCCGTGTCCCGGTTCGGCGCCGTCTGCGTCGCCTGCGGGATGCTTCGCGTGCGCAGGCGGAGGTACTCGATGAGCTCCTCACGCGTGCGTCGCGGACCGCCGAGGTCGACGTAGAATTTCGCGAGCCAGTCGTAGCGCTTGAGCATGAGGAACGCCCAGACGACGAAGAAGTCGATCTTCTCGAAGACGATCGCATCCTCGGCGGCGTAGCGCTCGCGCTGCGCCAGGAAGTCGACGGGCATCTCGGTCCAGTGCCGGTTCGCCTTGACGTGGTGGCCGATGTGATAGCCGTCGTTGAAGCAGCGGCGGTTGTAGCCCGAGTTGATGCACGTGATGCTGTTGCGGTACGGGTTCGCCGGATCGCTCGGATCGATGAACGCGTGCTGGCCCCAGTTGCCCGCCATCATCGCGAAGCGCGCGAAGAGCATCGGGATGACGAACACGACGAGCGTCGCCTGCCAGTCGATGATCGCCAGCACGGCGACCAGGCCGATGTAGGCGATCTCTCCGCCGATCGCCTTGCGGAAGAGCTTGAACCGCCGGCGCACCCACATGTAGCGCGCGAGCTCGGCGACGCCGAGCACGTAGAAGCGCCCGAGGTACTTCGCGAAGTGCGCGAGACGGTCGCGGTCGTACGGCATGGTCGTCGACAGGTCGCCGTAGAGGTTGTTCTCGGGATGGTGCATCCCGATGTGATGGACGTAGTAGGTGTTCGGCGTCTCGCCGAAGAACGGTCCGAGCACGTTCGGGATGTACCCCTTGAGCCACATGAACTTCGGCTTCCACAGCACGCGGTGACTCGTGTTGTGGAGCATCAGGATGTAGGGCCCGAGCAGCACCGTGAACAGCGCGACGAGCCAGATCGCCGCGGCCCACCACGGGAACGCGGGCGCGACGTAGAAGTAGGTCGCGACCGGGAAGACGATGAGCGACAGCATCACCATCAGCTTGACGAAGGGGATGTCCCGCTCGTCGTTGATCATTTTCAGTGCGATCCGGTCGGCGATGCTGCGGCGCTCGCGCGCGTGGAAGACCGGATCGGTCAGAACCAGGGTTTCGTTGGACATTGCGTGCGTGATCGTGGCCTCTCGTTAGGTGACGACACACGCTGTGCAAAAACCGTGCACATGGTCCCGCGAGGGTCCGGCGGAGTCGAAATCGGGCGAATCGTCGTGTAATTATGGTGGGCGCGATCATTCGGGCTTCGGCTCGTCCGCGCGGACGCGACGCGTGCCGCTGTACAGCTCGTATTCGAGCAGGCGGCAGTCGATCGTGCTGTTGAAGAACGGAATGCGCCGGCGTGCGCGCAGGCCGACGCGCTTGGCAAGCTGCAGGTTGCCGGTGAAGATGTAGCCGGTGTAGTCGTCGCAGCGCTGCTTGAAGAAGTCGCCGATCGCCGCGTACGTGCCCTCGAGCTTGCGCTCGTCGCCGAGCCGCGCGCCGTACTCCGGATTTAGAACGACGACACCGCCTCCCGGAGGCACCGGCGACCCGGCGAAGTCGGCGACGTGGAACTCGATCAGCCCGTCGACCCCCGCGGTCGCCGCGTTGCGACGCGCGGCGATGATGGCCTCCGGGTTGATGTCCGAGGCGACGATCACGCCGTCGATAGCGCGTCGCGCGTCGCGGCGAGCCTGCGCGCGGAGCGACTTCCAGACGGCCTCGTCGAAGCCGCGCAGGTGCATGAACCCGAAGTTGTCGCGCAGCATTCCCGGAGCCCGATCGGTCGCGATCATGGCCGCCTCGATCGCGAGCGTTCCGCTGCCGCACATCGGGTTGAGGAAGTTGCCGTCGCCGCGCCAGCCGGTGGCCAGCACGACGGCCGCCGCGAGCGACTCGCGCATCGGCGCCTTCCACGGGATGCGCCGGTATCCGCGGTTCGAGAGGGATTCTCCGGAGGTGTCGAGGTAGACACCGCAGTGCTCGTCGTGCCAGTAGAGGAAGACGACCGCGCGATCGGTGCGCGGGCCGGAGTCCGGTCGCCGGTCGAGCTTCGCGACCATGCGGTCGACGATCGCGTCCTTGCAGCGGACGTTGGCGTACTGCGTGTTGTCGATGCTCGGCGTGTCGACCGACGAGACCACGCTGACGTAGCCGTCGGCGTCGAGCCACTCCTCCCACGGAACGTCCCACACCCGGTCGTACATCTCGTCGGGATCGTACGCTTCGAACTCGGCAAGCAGGTAGAGCACGCGATGTCCCGTGCGCACGTGCAGGTTCAGGCGCATCGCGTCGACGAGCGTTCCCTCGGTCAGCACGCCGGCCGGCAGCTCCTCGACGACCGGCAACTCGAGCGCGCGGATCTCCTCCGCGAGCATCGGCGCGATGCGGTTCGGACAGGTGATGACGATGCGTCCCCGTCGGTCGAACGAGGCACTGTCGGACGCATCATCGCGATCGGCCTGCTCGAGCTCGCTCACTCGGCTCCGTTCTCGATCGTGACCTTCTTCATGACGACCTCGTCGATCGGACGATCCTGACCGCCGGTGCGCGTCGTCGCGATGGCCTCGACGACATCCTGTCCCTCGGTCACGCGGCCGAAGATCGTGTACTGCGGCGGCAGCGGGTAGTCGACGTGCATGATGAAGAACTGCGAGCCGTTGGTGTTCGGTCCCGCGTTGGCCATCGCGACCGTGCCGGCCTTGTAGCCACGCTGGTAGACCTCGGAGCCGCGATCGATCTCGTCGTTGAAGCGGCCTCCCCATGCGGACTCTCCGCCACGGCCGGTGCCGGTCGGATCGCCGCCCTGGATCATGAATCCCTTGATCACGCGATGGAAGATCACGCCGTCGTAGTATCCCTTCTCCGCCAGGGTGATGAAGTTCTCGGTCGTCTTCGGCGCGTCGGCTTCGAGCAGCTCGAAGCGGATGGTGCCGTGGTTGGTCTCGATGACTGCGGTACGGTTGGCCATGGTCTGAATCGGTCGATGGTTGGTGTGCAAGGCCGCAAAACTACGCATTGGCGGGCAGAGCGCCGTCATCCCGCCAGTGCCTGGGCGAGATCGGCGATGAGATCGTCCGGGTGCTCGAGTCCGACCGAGAGGCGGATCAGGTCGCGCGGCGTCGCCGAGTGCGGTCCCTCGCTCGAGGCGCGGTGCTCGATCAGACTCTCGACGCCGCCGAGGCTCGTCGCGCGGCGCATCAACCTGGCGCGGCCGACGGCCGCGAGCGCGGCGGCCTCGCCGCCGGCGTGCTGAAACGACAGCATGCCGCTGAACCCCCGCATCTGTCGCCGTGCGACGTCGTGTCCGGGATGCGACGGCAGTCCCGGATAATGCACGGCCGCGACCGCCGCGTGCGCCTCGAGCCACTGCGCGATCGCGAGCGCCGAGTCGCTGTGCGCGCGCATCCGCAGCGGAAGCGTCGCCAGCGAGCGCAGCGTCAGCCAGCACTCGAACGGCGACGGCACGGCGCCGCCGAGGGCCTGCACCGAGCGCAGCCGCGACCACAGATCGTCCTCCTCGCGCGCGACGATCGCGCCGCCGAGGACGTCGGAGTGCCCGCCGATGTACTTCGTCGTCGCGTAAAGGACGAGGTCGGCGCCGTGCTCGAGCGGCCGCTGCACCGCCGCGGTGCAGAACGTGTTGTCGACCACCAGACGCGCGCCGGCAGCGTGCGCGGCCGTGGCGACCGCCGCGATGTCGGAGATGCTCAGCAGCGGATTCGATGGTGTCTCGACCCAGACCAGACGCGTCGTCTCACGGATCGACGCGGCCACGAGCGCCGCGTTGGTCATCGGAACCACCGTGTGCTCGAGTCCCCAGCGCGCCATCAGCTCTCGCGCGATCGCGAGCGTGCCGTGATAGCGGTCGGCCGGCAACAGCACGTGGTCGCCCGGCGAGAGCGTCTGCAGCAGCGACATCGTCGCGGCGGAGCCGGAGGCGAACGCGGCGGCGGCCGCGCCACCCTCGAGCTCCGCGAGCGCGCGCTCGAGCGAGTCACGGTTCGGGTTCGCGTTGCGCGAATAGCTGAACTCGCGGTTCGCTCCCGACGCGTCCCGCTCGAACGTCGTCGACTGCACGATCGATGGAGCCACGGCTCCGGTGACGGCGTCGGGCTCGCGGCCGGCATGGATGGCGAGGGTCTCGAGACGCATGGCAGTGTCCCTGAAATGGGGCGAAGATAGGGAGGAGGCTCCCTCAACGACGACAGCCCCGAACGTTCGGGGCTGTCGAGTGCGCACGGCTGCTGGCCGGGCGCCGTTTCCGGCGTTTCCCTACATCTCGAGCGCCGAGCCGGCGACGACGAGAAGCAGGACCACGAGCAGATAGAGATTCAGGACGGGCCACCATTCGCCGGGCCAGATCGCCGCGATCACCCGGGGCATCGCGGAAGCGTCGGTCATCGTGGCACGGCGGGACATCGGGGAGTCGGGATTGCTGTTCATCATGGCGCACACTCCGTGGTTGAAACGCGGTCGGTTCGTTGCGTCGAAGCGGAAGTCGCTGAAGGACGGGCGTCAGGCCGCCCGGTTACGCTACGAACGTACGGACCCGCGGAGGTGAGCTGCGTCACCCGATCGGGTGAGCGGGGTGGGTGATTCTACGAGAGGATGCGCTCCTCGCGGGCGCGCGTGATCGCCTCCATGCGGCTCGAGGCGCCGAGCTTGCTGAAGAGATTCGAGGCGTGCGTCTTGATCGTGTTGACCGACAGGTAGAGCTTGCCGGCGATCTTCTGGTTCGAATAGCCCGCGGCCATCAGGTTGAGAATCTCCATTTCTCGGCTCGTCAGCGGCTCCATCAGCCCCGCGCCGGCGCCGACACCGGTCTCCATCGTGGTGATGCGGGTCGAACCGGGCTCGAAGCCGGCGTCGATCATGTCGGCGAGCCGCGCGACGACCGGATCGACCGCCGCGGCCTGTCTGCGCCAGGCGCGCACGAGCCGAACCGCATCGGCGCCGTCGAGCAGGAACGCGCGGACGATCCGCTCCGGCGCGGCGACGGCCAGCGCGCGCGCGATCGTGTCGAACGCCTCGTCCTCACGGCCCAGCGCCTTCTGTGCGAGCGCGGCGAGCACCAGGGTGTCGAGCATCGTGCGGATCAGCGAGCGTTCCTGCAGATGCTTCCCCAGCGGCTCCATCCGCGCAAGGGCCTCGGCGGGCCGTCCGGCGCGCAGGAGGTAGCGCGCGTACGTGGTCTCCTCGAACACGGACATCAGGAACGTACGCTGCGGGAGCTTCTCCGAGCCCGGGCCGTAGAACGTCTCGACCCAACGCTCGACGCCGTCGAGGTTGCCGGTCTGCAGCTCGAGCAGCGCGCGGATCGTGCGCCCGGCAAACGTCCACGCCGCGGCGTGCGAAGGGAAGGGGATCTTCTCCCACTGCTCGATCAGTCGGAACGCCTCATCGACGTTCCCCAGCGCCGCCTCGATGAACGTCGCGGTCTTGAGCGCCGGCGTCAGCTCGAGCGTCAGTCCCGCGGGGTAGAGCTCGAGCGCGGTGCGCACGAGCGCCTGCGCCGCTTCGAGGTCGTTGCGGTCGTAGAGCACCGACGCCATTTTCTGATGAGCATGCGCGACGTCGACCTGGAAGGTGTTGCGCACCTTCATCGACGCGTCGACGGTCTCCTTGAGCCGGAGGATCTCCTCGCAGCGCGACCAGCAGGCGGTCAGGCGCGCACGGCTCATCTCCCACAGCGCGAGGTTGTGCAGCATCGAGACCGACAGCGCGGTATTGCCGGAGCGCCGCGACAGGTGGAGCACCTCCTCCCAGACCCGCTCGGCGCGGTCCCAGTTGCCGAGTCGTGAAAGGGCGAGGCCCTGGTACGAGAGCACTGCCTGGCGGTCGACGGAGGTCGGCCGGCGCGTGGCCGAGACGATCTCGAGCTGTTCGAGCGCGCGCTCGCACTGGTCGAGCGCGTCGGTCCAGCGACCCGAGTGAAGGTCGACGGCGGCGGCGTAGAAGCGGGCGTTGGCGAGGATCTCGTGGCGCAGCGCGTCCTCGACGATGGTCTCGGCGCGCTCGTCGACCGCGGCGATGAACTGCGCCATGCGGGCGGCGTGCTCGTTGGGCTCGAGCATCCCGACGAGCACGATCGCCAGGCGCGGGCTCGCCAGCAGTCGTGCCTCGGGGATTGCCCGGACCAGGTCGAGCTCGGCAAGCTGCGGGTACTCGCGGTTGTTGAGCAGCGCGATGCAGTGATCCTCGATCAGGCGGACGATCAGCTCGACGTCGTCGGCATGGCGGGCATGCTCGACCGCGCGGTCGATGCGTCCGGCGCGCTCGTACCATGCGCTGGCGCGACGATGGAGCTCGGGCACCTCGTCGGCGTGCAGGCGCTTGTGATGGTGCTCGAGCAGGTCGGCGAAGAGCGTGTGGTAGCGGAACCACTCGCGACGGTTGTCGAGCGAGACGACGAAGAGGTTGCCGCGCTCGAGCAGGTCGATGAGCTCGGCGCCGTTGCCGATGCCGGTGACCGCCTCGACCAGCGCCGCGTTGAAGCTCTCGAGGATCGAGAGCTGCAGCATCGCGTGCTTCAGCTCCTGCGGCTGGCGGTTGAGCACCTCCTCGACGAGGTAGTCGAGCACGTAGCGATCGGTGCCGGCGAAGGCGGCGATGAACGCGTCGACGTCGCTGCGGCCCTGGACCGAGAGCGCGGCCATCTGCAGACCGGCGATCCACCCCTCGGTCTTCGTCTCGAGCGCCGCGAGCTGCTCGGGTGTCAGACCGAGCGCGAGCAGGTCGTTGAACAGCGAGCGCGTCTCGTCGTCGGTGAAGCGCAGCTCGGCCGCGCGGATCTCCAGGAGCTGGCCCCGCACGCGAAAGCGCGAGAGCGGAAAGCTCGGATCGGCGCGCGTCGTCAGCACGACGTGCAGGTGCTCCGGACCGTGCTCCAGCAGGAAGACGACCGCCGCGGTCACCGCCTCCGAATCGATCGTGTGGAAATCGTCGAGCACGAGCAGGAAGTGCTCCTCGATCGTCGAGAGCTCGTTGACGAGCGAGGTCAGGATCGTCTCGATCGCAGGACGCGGCGTCATCGCCAGCGCCGACTCGACGCCCGCGCCGAGTCCGGGATCAATCGTGCGCAGCGAGGCGACGAGGTAGCGGAGGAAGCGGGCGATGTCGTTGTCGGAGCGGTCGAGCGACAGCCAGGCGGCGGCGAAGGCGTGCTCCTCGATCCACGAGCTGACCAGCGTGGTCTTGCCGAAGCCCGCGGGCGCCGACACGAGCACGAGCCGGCGGCGCATGATCTCCTCGGCGCGCTGCGACAGGCGCTCGCGCACGATAATGTCCGGCTGCGGGCGGACGACGTGGAGCTTGGTGGCAAGCAGCGGTACTGCGGACTGCGACATTGCGACGGGAATGGCTGATATGACGCCGGTGTCCGGCCGACGGAGTCGGCGGACGTGGTGTGCGAACGGACGATGCGGGGTTGCGCCAAAGATAGGGGATCGCGGCCACGGATGGGAGCCACCGCCACGGACCCGTACGCTTCGAGGCCGATGCTGCCGATAGGTCAGGTACGACCGGGCTGCGCGAGATTGCGACTCTGGAGGCGATACATCGGGTCGATCTGCGTGTCGCGGCTGGTATCCGCGCCGAGATCGTGCAGCAGGCCGTCGCGCAGCGAGTAGATCCAGCCGTGCACTTCGAGCTGGCGTCCACGTCGCCAGGCATCCTGCACCACCGACGTCTGGCAGACGTGCTTGACCTGGGCCAGGACGTTGAGCTCGCACATCAGCGTGATGCGCTCCTCCGGATCGTCGAGACGGTCGACGAGCTCGCGATGGCCGTCGTGGACGTCCTTGATGTGGCGCAGCCAGTTGTCGACCAGACCGCGCTGGGTCTGCTCGAGCGCCGCACGGACGCCTCCGCAGCCGTAGTGACCGCAGACGATGACGTGCTTGACCTGGAGCACCTCGACCGCGAACTCGAGCACCGAGAGGCAGTTGAAGTCGGTGTGGATGACGAGGTTGGCGACGTTGCGATGAACGAAGAGCTCGCCGGGCGCGAGACCTACGATCTCGTTGGCTGGAACGCGGCTGTCGGAGCAGCCGATCCAGAGATACTCGGGCGCCTGCTGGTCGACGAGGGTCTCGAAGAAACGGGGATCGCGCTGGAGCATCTGCTCGGCCCACGCGCGGTTATTTCCGAAGAGGCGGTTGATGTCGGACATGATCGATCGATACGGTTCCTGGTGAGAGCGACGGCCGCATGCGGCCGACGAGCGATCGGAGCACGCCTCGCGCAACGAGCACGACGGGAGAGCCTCCGGAGAAGGCGCTCGCGATCGCGTACATCGCCCGCGGCGTGATGCGTGTCTCGCTCGCGATCGCGTAGACGGGCTCCCATCGCTGGGGATGGAACTTCGCCTTGAAGCGATCGAGGCCGGCAAAGTTATAGAAACGACGCCCATGCTCGCGGGTCCACGCCAGGAGCAGGCGCAGCCACGCGGGTTGCGGGCCAGCGCGTCCACCGCGATCGGAGAGTGGAGAGAGCCCGAGGGTGAGATACCCGGCGCCGTCTGGGGCGACCGAGCGCATCGTCGCGTCGACGAGGAGTTCGACGGTTCCGTTCGGCGCGTCCGGCGAGCGGACGAGCTGTTCGACGAGCCAGCCGTGCCGGCACGGAATCGGGCTCGCCACCGCGAAGCCGACGACGTGATCGCCGACGAGCGCGACGAGCGTCCGACGGTCGAAGAGGCGGTCGAGAGTCTCCGGCTCGACGAGGAAGTGCAGCGGCGGCAGGCCCCGGCCACGCAGCCAGCGCGCGAGCACGCGGCGCAGCTCCGCGCTTTCGGAGGCGCGCGCGGCCGGCCACTCCTCGACGCGCACCCCCTTGTTGCGCGCTCGCGCGAGCTGTGCACGCAGCGACGCGTGCGCGGCGAGGATCATGGGCCAGTCCGCCGGAGCCCATACCGGCTGTGCTCCGAGCAGCACGCGGCTGTGCGCGGGATCGTCCCGCGTCAGCGCCTCGAGTCGAGCCTCGGCGCCGAAGTAGACGACGCGCTCGCCCGCGCCGGCGGCGTCGCGTTCGAAGCGCGTCACCACGCCGGCGAGCGCCTCGGGGGCGCAGACCGGCGCGCCGGCGACGACGCGATACCCGCGGCTGCGCACGAAGCCGACGACCGCCTCCGCCTCGCCGTCGAACCAGTGTTCGATGCCGGGGTTGATGATCTGGTAGCACGTGGCGTTCCACCCGTGTCGCATCACCAGCGCACGGGCCCGGGCGACGACGGAGGCCGCGTCACGTGGTGGGGTCGAACGGGAGGGCACGGATCGTCATGTGTGAATGCCGGCCGGCGGGGAATCGACCCGCGACCGCGCGTCCTCGAAGATAACCCCCTCGCAAACCGCTCTCCGGCGTTAGATTGGCACTTTGACCGAAAACTCGATTCTGATTCCGCCGGAGGCCTCCTCATGCTCTTTCGCCAGATCTATGATTCGACGCTCGCGCAGGCGGCGTACCTCATCGGCTGCCAGCGCACCGGCGAGGCCCTCGTCATCGACCCCGAGCGCGACGTCGAGCGCTACGTCGAGATCGCCCGCGCCGAGGGACT
>DATLHO010000220.1:0-3539 GCA_035539855.1 Kapaibacterium sp. (SeqCode)
GCGGCACCGTTCTTGAACGCCAGGCTCGGTCTCCCCCCACTCACAGAGGCTCAAGAAGCATACCATGGCATGGATGATCTACGGGGCGTACGGCTACACCGGACGGCTCATTGCGGAGGAGGCGGTGCGGCGCGGAGAGCGGCCGTTGCTGGCGGGGCGATCGGAGCCGAAGCTGCGCGCTCTGGGCACCGAGCTCGGTCTCGACTGGCGCGCGTTCGCGCTCGACGACCGTGACGGAGCGCTTCGTGCGCTCACTGGCCTCGAGCTGCTGCTCAACGCCGCGGGACCCTTCGATCAGACGTGCCGGCCCATGCTCGACGCGTGTCTGGAGATCGGCACGAGCTACGCGGACATCGCGGGCGAGCTCGGCGCATTCGAGGAGATGTTCGAGCGGCAGGACGAGGCGCGGCGTGTTGGGATCGCCGTCGTGCCCGGCATCGGCTTCGACGTCGTGCCGACCGATTCGCTCGCGGTCCTCGCGGCGCGCGAGCTGCCGGGGGCGACCGCGCTCGACATCGGCATCGGCACGACCGGTGGCGCCAGCGGAGGAACGCTGCGAACGACCGTGCGCGTCTCGGGCCTCGGCGGAAGAGCGCGTCGCGACGGCGTGATCGTCGAGGAGCCCGTCGGCGAGCGCGTCTTCGCGGTGAGGCTTCCGGAGAAGGAGATGGGGATGGTCTCGGCGCCGCTGAGCGACCTCGTCACGGCATTTCACTCGACCGGCATCGCGACGATCTCGACGTACCTGATGGTGCCGTCGTCGTTCCGCGGAGTAGCGGCGGGCGCTGCTCGCGCCGGAGGCTGGCTCGCGTCGTTCGCGCCCGTGCGCGCGCTCGCCGAGGCGATCATCGGGCGCTTCGTCGACGGACCCGACGAGGCCGCGCGCGCCAGTGCACGGACGCACTGCTGGGTCCGCGCAACCCGCGGCGCCGACAGCGTCGAGCTGCTGCTCGATGCGCCGAGCGGCTACGACTACACGCGACAGATCACGGTGACCGCCGCGCAGCGACTGATCGCCGATCGGCCGAAGGGCGTGCTCTCGCCGGCGCAGGCGTTCGGGCCGGAGATCATTCGCACGGTGCACCCGAGCATTCTGTGGCGCAGGCGTGGCGCCGGCGCGTGGGAGACGATCTGACGACACGGAGACATCCGACAACACTCAAGGGAGCGGCCGACGATGCCAGCACTGAAATGCACATGCGGAACCCCGCTCGACTTCGGCGGCACCGCGAACCCGATCTCGTGGTTCTTCTTCTCCGAAGCCGAGCAGTGCGCGCTGCCGCAGACAGCGGGCATGGAGGAGTTCGTGCGGCTCATGAAGCACGCCGTGCTCTGCCCGAGCTGCAAGCGTTTCTGGATCTGGTGGAACAAGGGCGAGATGCCCGTCGAGTACGTGCCGGTATCGGCGGCATCGACGAGCGATGCGAGTACGACGTAGCGCTCGCGTGCTCACGACGTAGCGCTCGCGGTCTAGCACTCACGTGCGCACGCGCGCGGCACGCTCACTTCAAGCGCGCTTCGACGAGCTCCCACACTCCCCACTGCGTCTTGCCGTCGGGGGTCATCTGGTACCGGCGCTGTTGAACGCGTCCGACACCGGGTGAGTAGAACTCCTGGTCGCCCATCCAGAGCTCGTGATCCTCGGTGATCACCTGTCCATCGAACGTCTCGAGGTGCTCCTGGTACCCGTTGACGTCGTACGTGCCGGCGGTGACGGTCAGGCGCGTGCCGACGGCGATGACGACGTGTCCGTAGACGAGGCTGTCGATCTCGTGGTCGAGCGTGTCGGGATAGAGAATGCGGGCCGTCTCGCGGCCGAAGATCTCCCCGACCGACGCCGGGTGTTTCGCGATCAGGGTCGCGGGAGCGGTGCTGCTGGAGCGCCACCAGAGGCCGTCGGCGCGATTGGCCAGCAGCGTCCCGTCGCTCGTGCGGTACCACGTCTCGGCGGCGATCGATTCGGTCGAGACGATCGAGAGCGTGTCGGCCTCGATGTCGATGGCGCCGCCAAGCGTATCGAGGCCGTAGGAGCGGCCGATCCACATGTTGCCGACCGCCAGGGGCATGATCGGCAGCGAGACGCGATCGGGCTGCGTCGGTGTCTCCTCGCAGCCGGCGAGCGGAGCCAGCGCGACAAGGGCGAACAGGAGCGTGCGAAGACTGGGGACGAGTCGTGAGCGCATGGTACGAGTGTGGTTCGGTTGCACGGTCGGTAACGGAATGTCCCAATGACGCACCGCGGCGATCGCGATGCAAGCACTACATTGCGCCGATCCCGAAGCCGACGACCAATCAGCCACGACCATGATTGACTCCGCCGCCCTCCGCGCCTACTGTCTGAAGAAGCCCGGCACGACCGAGGACACGCCGTTCGACGAAGTGACCCTGGTCTTCCGCGTCATGAACAAGATGTACGCGCTCCTGGACACCGAAGGAGTGCCGACAACGGTGAACCTCAAGTGCGACCCCGAACGGGCGATCGAGCTGCGCGAGCGCTACGACGCCGTGCAGCCCGGCTACCATCAGAACAAGAAGCACTGGAACACCGTGACGCTCGACGGCAGCATATCCGACGGGGAGATCCGCGGCATGATCGATCACAGTTACGAACTGGTCGTCGCGGGTCTGAGTCGGGCGGAGCGGGAGCGGGTGTCAAAGGTTAGAGGTTAGAGGTCAGATGTCACGAGGCGGGGAGTTGGCGCGGCTTGCGCGTGGTGGGTTTTTGTTATTGGTTATTGGTTATTGGGTTTTTGTTGTTGGGACCTTGCTACCATGTGTTCTCATGCGGCACCCAGCAAACGCCTTTCCATGCGACCAACAGAATCGACAGCCAACAACCAATAACAAATAACAAAAAACCAATACCGCCCACGCGCCTCGTGACATCCAACATCTAACATCTCACATCTGACATCATGACCCTCCTCGAGCTCGTCGTAGGTCTCGACGACGAAGACAACCAGGACGCTTTGCGCCGCCAGGCGGCGGATCGGCTCGGCGTGGCTGTCGAGGAGATTACCGGCATCCGCGTGCGCAAGCGGTCGATCGATGCGCGGCAGGCGATCGTCAAGGTGTTGCTGCGCGTCGAGGTCTACGTGACGGATGAGCCTCCGGCGGAGGATATGCCGCAGCCGGAGTATCGCGAAGTGCGCGGTGATCGTCGCGCGGTGATCGTCGGCTGCGGTCCGGCCGGGATGTTCGCGGCGCTGCGGTTGATCGAGCTCGGCATTCGACCGATCGTTCTCGATCGCGGCAAGGACGTGCGCGCGCGACGTCGCGATCTCGTCAAGATCCAACGGCAGGGTATCGTCGATCCCGACAGCAACTACTGCTTCGGCGAGGGCGGAGCCGGAACGTATTCCGACGGCAAGCTCTACACCCGAGCGAACAAGCGCGGTAGCATCGACGACGTCCTGCGAACGCTCGTGGCGCACGGAGCTCCGCCGGAGATCATGGTCGAAGCGCATCCGCACATCGGTTCGAACCTGCTCCCGAAGGTCGTCGCCGCGATGCGCGAGAGCATCCTCGCAGCCGGAGGA
>DATLHO010000221.1:0-30520 GCA_035539855.1 Kapaibacterium sp. (SeqCode)
CGAGTCGAACGAGATGAACCTCCTGTACATCGACTCGAAGGAGGGCTTCCAGCAGATGCAGACGCTGCTCGCGATCATCGCGCACGAGTTCCAGCATCTGATCCACTACGGCCGGCATCCGCGCACCGGCGGCGACGACATCGCCCGTGACGTCGCGCTGAACGAGGGGATGAGTGAGGTCGCGAGCATTCTCAACGGCTACCACTTCCGCTCGAACTCGTCGTACCTCGCGAACACGAACATCAGCATGTTCGACTGGCACTACAGCGAGGCGAACGCGCAGGAGGCCGACTACCAGCGCGCGATGACGTTCGCGCATTACCTGTCGGAGCACTACGGCGAGCGCTTCCTCTACGAGCTCGTCGGCTCCACGCTCGACAACATGCCGCGACTGAGCGATGCGCTGCGACGGTACGGACTGCCGGAGAGCTATGACTTTCGGGAGGTCCTCAAGGGCTTCGCCGTGGCCAACTATCTGCAGACGAGCAGCAATCCGTCGTTCGGCTACGACTACAAGCTCAAGGGCGGCGCAGCACGGCCGCACAGCACCTCCACCGGCACGGGGTTCCCGGCGACCGGCAGCGCGGTCATCCAGCCGTACGGCACGTACTACATCCAGTACAGCAATCCCGGCCCGATGCGCTTCCGGTTCAGCGGCTCGAGCGAGATCAAGGCGATGCTCATCGGCATTCGAAGCCTCGACACCGCCGTCGTCGAGCTGCAGCCCGACACCGACTACACGCTCCCGCTGTGGGAGGGCGGCGCCTACGACCGCGTGGTGGTCGCGCTGATCAGCACGGCGGGCGGCGTTCGCGAAGCGAGCTGGACAGCCTCGGCGCTCACCAGCGGCGTCGCCGGCGAGGCCGGCGCGGCGAGCACGATGCGTATCGATGCGGCCCACGTCGACGCGAACGCCACCGCGACGATCGACTACACGGTCGGATCGAGCGCACCGGTTCGTCTGGACCTCTTCGACGTCCGCGGCGAGCGTGTCCTCACGATCGTCGACGGCCAGTCGCGCGCGGCCGGAAGCCATCGCGAGGTGGTCGCGCTCGATGATCTTGCATCCGGCAGCTACGTCGCGCGTCTCGTGCAGAACGGAGCGGTCGTATCGACGATGATCCTCGTCGCGCGCTGAGTCGTATCGACATCGGATTCGATGGGAAAGGGGTTCCGAAGGGGGCCCCTTTCCCGTGTGCAATAGCGCCGTAGCTTGCAACGTCAAGCCGAGACCGTCGCCGGGCCCTACCGGCGCATCGGTCCCCTCGCACCAATGTTCATCCTACCGCGGTCTCGACCGCTCCGGCATCGATGCTTCCGATTTCTTACCGATTCCTACGGACAGTCATTCTCGCCATAGTGGCCATCGGGCCGCTGCGTGCCCAGCCCTACGCCGCGGTCGCGCCGCAGATCCCGGACTGCGGCACCATGCGGATGATGGGCGGCTTCGACCGTGCGCGGGCGATCCGCAACACGGCCGAGCGCACGCCGGAGCTCTACCGCCAGGCGGTCGCCGAGGCAAAGGCCGATGCGCCGCGGCTGCTCTCGGCCGAGGTCGAGTCGTTCTGGGCTCCGGACTATGTCACCCAGCGGTTCGTACGCGTCAACGCGGTGCGCGTGCACATGGGTCGCCTTGCGCGCATCTGGGTCGACGTCCGCGACACGGCGAGGGCAGATCTCAAGGCGAAGCTGCAGATCCTGATCACGGCGCTCGAGGACTCGACAGCGCCGGGCTCGCGCGACCCGGGAAAGGGGATCATCGACAACGACGTCGAGGTCTTCGGACCCACGCCGACGACCGTCGGTGACGGCTACCAGGACTTCCTGCTGTTCGACATCAGCGACCAGTCGATTCTCGGGTTCTTCCTCCCGGGCGATCAGGGTAGCGAGGAGTTCAGCAACCGGCGCAACATGCTCTACATCGATTCGCGCGAGGGGATGACGCGGACGACGAGCGTGCTCAACACGCTTGCGCACGAGTTCCAGCACCTGATCCATCACGGACTGAATCAGAACTCGGATCTGTTCATCAACGAGGGATGCAGCGAGGTCGCGGGCCTGATGTGCGGCTATCCGGATCGCGCGAACACGAGCTATCTGCGCAACACGAACACGTCCATGCTGGACTTCCCGATGGGTGATCCCACCGGCGCCAACGAGGCGTACGAGCGCGCACTGACGGTCGTGCACTACCTGTACGAGCAGTTCGGCGACGGCGTGCTCCGCGGGCTGCCGCGCGCCAACGCCTGGGGGATGATCGCGATCGACAGGGCGATCGCGACGGTTGACTCGTCGGCGTCGTGGCAGACGGTGGGCGGACCCTTTGCGATCGCGAACTGGCTGCAGACGAACAGCGATCCACGGTACTCCTACCGGGTGAAGCTCACGACGAGCTCGCAGCGGCAGGCGCGGCCGTTGCGCACGTACACCGCGACGTCGTACCGGAGCATCGACTCGGTGTCGCTGAAGCCGTACGGCATCGGCTACATCGTCTACGACAATCCCGGCTCGCTCGTGATGAAGTTCGAGGGGCGCTATCGCTATCGGACGATCGCGCTGTGCTACAGCGGCGACAGCGTCGAGGTGATCGACGAGGGACCGGGAGCGACGCTGTCGCTCGGGACCGGCTTCCCGTACGATCGCGTCGTGCTCGTGCTCGTCGAGCTCAGCAACGCGACCCAGAAGATCAAGTGGGCGATCAACGAGGCGATCAGCGGCGTCGACGACGAGAGCATCGCCGCGACGACCGGCTTCCGAACGATCTCCCCGAACCCGGCGACGATCACCAGCGAGATCGTCTTTGCGGCATCGGGCCGCGCTGCCGTCCGCCTGGCGCTGTACGCGCCGACGGGCGAGTTCGTCCGAACGATCGTCGACGGCGAGCGACTGGCCGCTGGCGAGCACCGCCGCAGCGTCGCGCTGCAGGGGCTGGCCGCCGGCACGTACGTCGTGCGACTCGAGGATGGGCCGCAGGCCGACGCGCGCATCATCGTCGTGCGTTGACAGGCGCCGGAGCCGGTAGAATCACGACGGGCGCCGCCGAATCGGGCGGCGCCCGTCGCATTTGCGGTCCTGCCGGCCCGTTTCGGCGGTCGCCGCATTCCTCCATTCCGCCTTTGCCGCATCTCTTCTATCTTCACCGGCCTGGCACCCTGCTCCCACTCTCGACGGGCGAATCCTATGCGACGGAACCTCCTCCCCGCGCTTGCAATCGCATTCGCGAGCATGCTCGTGACGATCGCGAGCGGCACGCTAGCGGCGCAGCCGCTGCTGCTGATGTTCCCCGACACGCCGTGCGACTCGCTCAGCTGCTCGTCGATCACGCTCGAGCTGGCTCGGACCGAGCCATCGATCCGAACGCTCTATCGCTTCCGTGACGGCGTCGCGTACCGACTCGACTCGGCCGCGCTCGGCGCCGACACCATTGCCGCCGGCAATCCGATCGTCGTTCCGATCTGCTTCCGGCCGTCGCGCCGCGGCCAGATCACCGATTCGCTGCTGGTCGTCGTCCGCACGGGCGCATTGCTCGATACGTTCAGGGTGCGCGTGACGGGCAGGGGGATCGGGCCGGAGCTGGAGCCCGCGCCCTTTGCGGTGAACTTCCCCCGCACGAATCCCGGGTCGAGCTCGAGGATGAAGGTGACGCTCAGCAATGTCGGCGAGCTTCCCTACACGTTCGATGCGTCGGCGATCACCATTCCTCCTCCGTTCCAACTGGCGACTCCGGGTCCGATCGTGATCCCCGCTGGTGGATCGATCGACATCGACATCGACTTTGCTCCAGTCGCCAGCGGCGTCTATGCCGAGGAGGCGGACCTGCGCGCCGGCTGCGTGCGGCGGCTGCAGGTGGGCCTCAACGGCGCGACCGAGCTCATCGGCACCGGCGCGGTGCTGCGCATCAGCAAGTTGCGGTTCAACCCGGTCAATGACGAGGAGACCCCGTGCGCGATCTCGCGCTGCACCGACGTGACGGTCGCCAACGCCGGCAACGCGCCGCTGGTGATCGACTCGGTCTACTGGGGAATCGACACCGCGGGCTATCGGATCACCAACGTTCCGAGCCTTCCCCTTATAGTGCCGCCGAACAGCTCGACGACATTCGAGGTCTGCCTCGAGGGTCGCTCGCGCGGCCGCCTGGCCGACACGCTCGTAGTGCGGAGCAACTCGCGCACGTCGATCGCCTTCGGCATGGTGCTCGACTTCAGCCAGAGCATGCTCGAGACGATGAACTGCGGCACGGGCTTCACGCCGACGCGCTACCGCCAGGCGATCGAGCAGGCGCAGCGCTTCATCGGCCGCACGCTGTTGCACCTGCCGGCCGTCGGCGTGCAGGACCACCTCGCGGTGATGCGCTACTCGTACGACACCGAGATCGAAATGCTCTTCCCGCTGCAGCCGGTGACCGAGGCCCTCAAGGTCACGGCGCAGGACATCCTGACGCCGCAGCGGCCGTCGATCTGCCGCACGCTGTGCACGTTCACCGGCGCGGCGCTCGCCCGGATGATGGATACGCTGACGACCGATCCGCTGCAGAAGCGCGTGATCGTGCTGCTGAGCGACGGCCGAGCCAACGACGACACCATCGCGTTCCCGGATCACACGGACGCTGCGCTGGCCGTTCGCGCGCGGTCGCTCGGTATTAGAATCTTCACGATCGGCATCGGCACCTCGGGCGATCCCGCCGCGAGCGCGTACCTGACGCGCCTCGCGGTCAACACCGGAGGCCAGGCCTACGACGGGAACGACTGCGGCTCGCTGCAGCAGGCGTTCGAGTCGATCACCGACCTGATCAGCCGCGGCCAGATCGTGCGCGAGCCCTTTGCGATCCGCGTGACCGCTCCGATGGTGATCTCCAGCGGCGACCTCGCGTTCGACTCCACCTACTATATGACGACGACCTGCCGGCCGATCACGCTCACGAACGTCGGCGAGGGCGATGTCGTCATCGACAGCATCCAGTTGCGCGACGCGCTCGGGGCGACCACACCGGAGTTCACCTTCGGCACCGGAACGGGCTTCCCGCTTCGTATCCCGGAGAGCGGACAGGTCGGCATCGACGTCTGCTTCACGCCGAACGGTCTGCGCCAGCGCGGCGGCAGGACCTCGTTCACGTTCAACAGCTGCCAGCCGATCGTCGTCGCCTCGCGCCTGTCGGGCGTCGGCTGGGCGCGCGCCGGCATGCGCATCGACGACGAGCGCATCGGACTGCCCGGCTCGCTGGCGACGATGCCGGTGTACCTCGACACGTCACTGGCGGAGTACGAGGTATCCTCGATCACCTTCGAGGTGCGCTGGAACAAGTCGATGCTCGACCTGCGCACGGTGCGACCGCGCGAGGCCGCGGGGACCGGCAGCGTCTCGCTTTCGGCGCCGGTGCGCTTCGAGGGCGGCGACGCCATCGCGCAGCTCGTCGCGACCGGCAGCTTCCGCGATCCCGTCGGCGCGCTTGCGGAGCTCGAGTTCATGGTGCTCCGCGGTGACTCGCTGGCGTCGGAGGTGATGCTGACGGCGCTGAACTTCGAGGACGGCAATCCGAAGCCGCTGATGAAGAATGCCGGGCTCGTCGCGTTCGACAGCACCTGCTTCCGCGACGGCAAGGCGATCTCGACCCGCGGCTCCGGCGGCGCTCTCCTGCGGCTCGACGCGGCGCCCGTGCCCGCGCGGCGCGGAGATCCGATCGCGCTGACGCTCTCCGCCGCGGACCCGAGCGTCGTGCGCATCACCGTCTACACGACGGGCGGCGCGCTCGCGGCCGCGACGATCGAGCACGTGCTCGATGCGGGCGACACACGGATCACGATTCCGACCGCTGCGCTTCCTGCCGGCGCGTATTTCCTCCGCGTCGAGGACGGTTCCGGCGCCACTCATCTCCGCAGCGTCCTGGTGACTGAATGATCGAGCTCCCCTCACCCCGATCGATCGTTGCGCGTGCACTCGGGCGTGCGTTCGTTTCGCTGTCGTTCGTTGTCGCAGCGACCGCTCTCGCAGTGCTGGCTCCGACGCCTGCCATGGCCCAGGGCGGCAGCAGCGGCGACAACATCCTGTATCCGCAGCCTGTCCTTCCGATCTACATCGGCCCCGAAGCGGGATACAGCTGGTACGACGCCGAGGCGAGCTTCGTCGTCAGTGACGGGAGCCTTGCGTGCGCCGCCTTCGCCAACGGCAGCGGGAGCGGGCCCGCGATTGGCATGCGCTCGCTGATCTACCTCACCGAGTGGATTGCCCTGTCGCCCCGCGTGCGCTATGAGCCGCGGATTCTGACCTTCATCGGCCCGCTCGACCCCGAGCCCGCCCGCGACGACCGCGATTCGATCGTCATGCTGACCCGCGAGGCCCAGGCCGACGCGACCGTCTCGAGCTTCACGTTCGACGTTCGCCTGGCCATCGATCTCTTCGGAAGCGGCTTCTACCTCTGCGGCGGACCCGCGTTCAACCTGATGGGCAGTGGATTCTACGATTTCACCGAACGGATCACCGGACCGGCCGGCTTCGTGCACGATGAGAACGGCTCGAACGAGGATGTCCTGGCCACCGGACGCAGCTTCGACAGCCAGGAGACGTTCGCGATCGACCTGCGCGCCGGCGCCGGACTCGCGGTCGCGCTCGGGCGATGGGTCATCAACCCGGAGGGCGGCTACACCTGGCCGATGACGTCGTCGCTGGCACCTCCCGACCTCATGAAGCAGCGCGGATTCTCAGCGTCGTTCGGACTGCTCTACAACTTCGGGGAGCTTCGTTGATGCTCCCGACGCCAACTCTTCGCGCACGCATGACCCCCCTGTTTCGAACACTCGTCATCGGATCCCTCGCTTCGGCCGCGCCGCTGATCGGCACGGCACAGCCGGCCGATCCGGTCTTCGCGGTGCGCAGCCTCGAGACCGTCAACTCGACCAGCGACGACTACGCGCCGTTCCTGCATCCGGACGGACGGCGGCTGATGCTGACGTCCTCGCGCGGCGGCTCGGCGAATCTCTACGTCTCGCTGCGAGCCGGCGACGACTGGTCGGTGCCAACGTACCTGCAGCTCAAAGGTGTCAACTCCGTCGTCGACGACGGAGCGCTCTCCGGCCCGTTCCCGGCGGTCGCGCAGCTCTATCCGCTCGACGCCGAGCTGTCGCGCGCGCTCGACGCGCCGCCGCTTGCGCTGATGACGAGCGGCCGGCGCTCCGACGGCGAGGGCGACGCCGACATCTACCTGATCCGTGTCGGCCACGACGGCGTGCTGCTGGCGGAGCCGACGCCGCTCGAGGAGATCAATACGAGCGGCTGGGACTCGCAGCCGTCGATCGCTCCCGATGGACGCTTCATCATCTTCACGTCCATCCGCTCCGAAGGTGAAGGCGGCATGGACCTGTTCATCTCGATGCGCGAGCCGGACGGGGGCTACGGCGAGGGGCGATCGCTCGGCGCGCCCGTCAACACCGGCGGCGAGGAGCTCTCGCCGCACATCGCGCCGGACGGGCGCACGCTGTTCTTCTCGAGTACCGGGCACGATGGCTTCGGCGGCGCGGATTTCTTTCGGACACGACTGCGCGACGACGGCACGTGGGAGCCTCCGGTGAACCTCGGTCCGGCGATCAACACATCGGCGAACGAGGTGTTCTTCTACGGCGCCGGGCGCGAGCGATGCGTCTTCGCGAGCGACCGTGACGACGGCATGGGCGGACTCGATCTTTACGAGGGAACGCCCAACATCTTCGCTCCCGGCTTCTCGACCGTCCGCTGGCAGCTCCGCGACACGACGACGCGCCGCGGCATCGGCGGCCGCATGCGGATCGTCGAGACCTCGCGCGGCGGCGTCATCGCAGAGACGACCATCGATCCGGAGGTGGGTGTTGAAGTGCCGATGCTCGCCGGGTTCGACTACCGCGTCGAGCTCTTTCCGGAAGGCTTTGCCGACACGACGCTCATCGTCGACGATCTGGTCGCCGATCGATCGATCGACCGTCGCGTGACGTTCGCGAGCGCACCGCCGCCTCCGCCTCCGCCTCCGCCCGAGCCGCCGCCGCCACCGCGTGACTTTCGCCTGGTCGGCATCAGCGTTCCGCTGTTCGTGAGCGGCTACTACCGCCTGAACATGCCCGAGCTTCTCGAGGATCTGCGCACGCGGCAGGCGGGTGGGGATCTCAAAGGGGAGACGTACATCACGAACGTCGCGACCGACCGGCGCGCCTACGAGCAGTACCGGGCGATGGCCGAGCGCGTGCACACGACCGTCGACGAATTCATCACGCGCGCGATCAACGAGGACTTTCCCGTCTTCAGCGAGCGACGCGCCGACGGCGAATCGCTGGAGATCATCGTCTCCGGCTACGCCGATCCTCGGCCGATCATCGGCACCTACGACGAGACAGCGGTGAGCTTCCTCGATACCGACGGCCGCAGCCACACGGTGTCGCCGGGCGATTCGCTCGACAACCTGAAGCTCGCTGGCCTGCGCGCGCACTACGCGCAGCAGTATCTCGAGGCGCGCTTCCGCTCCGCGGCCGCGACCGGCCATCGCGAGTACCTCGAGCTGTTCGACCGCGGACTCATTCGCTGGCGCGTCGTCAGCGGCAACGTCGACGAGATCACCGGCGGGAACAACCTCGCGGAGAAGCGGCGGATCCGCGTCGAGTTCAAGAGAGTGAAGCGGGCGGAGCGCTAACCTCCTCTCGAGGGTCGCAAAATGAACCGGGGCCAGGAACGCGAATCACTCCGCACTCCTGGCCCCGTTGTCGTTGCGCGCCAGACTATACCGCGACCGCTTCGACGAACGCCTCGGGGTTGAGCTGTACGAGGCTCGGGTGCACGAACGTGCGTCCCTCGCGGATGAGCTCGCCGTCGAGGTAGAGATCGGCGCCGATGCAGACGAGATCCCAGTGGATCGCGCTGTGGTTGCCGTTCGGCGCGACGTCGTAGGACTGCCCGAGCGTCAGATGGTTCGAGCCCCAGATCTTCTCGTCGAAGAGGATGTCGTACATCGGCTGATCGATGTGCGGATTGGTGCCGAAGGAGAACTCGCCGAAGCGGCGCGCGCCCTCGTCGGTCGAGAGGATCTGCTCGAGACCGGCGCGATTGCTCGAATCGAAATCCACGACGACGCCGTCGCGAACGTCCAGCCGGACGAACTCGAACGGCTTGCCCTCATACACGCTCGGCGCATAGCTGATCGTGCCGTTGACCGAGGTCAGCAGCGGCGAGGAGAAGATCTCGCCGTCGGGGATGTTCAGGTCGCCGATGCAGGGGATCCAGTTCTGTCCCTCGATGCCGAAGCGGATGTCGGTGCCGTTGCCCTTCATGTGGATCTCGCGGGCGCCGGCGAGCATCTCATGCAGCGGCTTCATCCGCTCGCCGAGGTCGGCATAGTCGAGCAGGCAGGCCTTGTAGTAGAAGTCGGCGAAGCGATTCGTCGACATCCTTGCGTTCATCGCGAACGCCGGCGACGGATAGCGCAGTACGCACCAGCGCGTGTTGTTGACGCGCTCGCGCATGTGCACCGGATGCTGGTAGCCCTCGGCGTAGGCCTTGTTCGCATCGCCGCCGACGCCGCTGAGCTCGTAGATGTTCTCACCCGCGCGCACGCCGATGTACACGTCCATCTCCTTCATCAGCGGAAGCCCCGCGGTGTCGCGGATCACGTCCCAGAGCTCACGCGTGCCGCGCTCGCGCAGGATGCGCTCGGTGTCGGTGTCGCGAATGACCGGGAACGGAATCGCTCCGACGTCGAGCGCCGCGCGCGTCAGCTCCTGGACGAGGTGGATGCCGTTGATGCCGAAGAGCTCGATCATCACCTTCTCGCCCGGTTGCGCGCGCGTCGAGTACGTGATGAGCTTGTCGGCGAGGTGGGAGTTGCGGATGTCGAACATGGTGAAGGTGATAAAAGGGACTAAGGGACCTGGGCGACTACGGGGGTCGTTGTGTCTTCGCGGCGGAGCATTGCGTCGACCGAGAGGGGCGAGCGCGGGTAGTAGACGAGGAAGACTGCGAGGGCGAGCAGGCCGAGGTCTTCGAAGATCTTCGGCCAGCCTACCTGCTGTGGCTCCTTCTTTGCGGTCGCCGCGTCCGCGTCGGTGGCGGACGGTGTTGCGGTGGTCGGCGCGGGTGTCGTCGTCGATGGTGTCGTCGTCGCCGTTGAGGTCGTTGGCGTTGTTGTCGGCGGGACACCTGAGGAACCAACGGCAGCGCTTTGGGCCGCGTCCTTGCCGACGAAGCATCCGCAGTCGATCTTCAGGCCGCGCGCCATCGCCGAGCCGATCGCGACGATGAACAGGGCCAGCATGAGCCCGGAGAGCATCGCGCTGCCACGCACTCCGGCGCCGACGACCAGCAGGACTCCTACCGCGATCTCGGCCCACACGAACAGCAGCGCCGCGATGTTGACGAGCTCGACCGGCAGGATCTGGTAGTTGTAGATGTTCGCGCCGAAGGCCTCGAGCGCGCCGAGCTTCTCCGCGCCGGCGATCAACATCACGACGCCGAGCACGACGCGCGCGACGAGCGCGGCGATGCGGAAGCCGGGATGCTCCTCCTGCGCCAGATGCACCGGCGGCGTCCCGGGTAGCGGCACTCTCTCGATCACCACGGTTCTGTCGTTGGCCATTACTCTCCCTTCGTCATCGGATAGTTGTTCTTCGTCCACTCCGTCGTCCCGCCGGTGTACACGACGACCTTCGAGAATCCGAGCAGTCGGATGTTCTTCGCGAGGTCGTGACTGAGCTCGCAGAGGCCGCCGCCGCAATAGACGACGATGAGCTGGTCGCGCGGGATGTTCATCTGCAGCAGCTCGGGGATGTGCTGCTGGAAGTCGTTGGCGTAGATGTGCTTCGCGCCAGGGATGTGTCCCTCGGCGAATTCGTCGGCGTTGCGCGCGTCGAACCAGACCGCCGCCTTGCGATCGAAGATCTGCTTCGCGGTTGCAGTGCTGATCTCGCGGTTGGCCACCTCGGCGTCAACGCTCGATTCGCTCGGCCGCGCCCGCGCAATCGAGTCGCGTACGAACGCCTCGCGAGCCGCTCGCGCCGCTCGCAGCGAGTCCTCGAGCAGGCGCGCCCGCTCGGCCGCGCCGAGCGCGCTCGAGTCGACCAGCAGCGTCGAGTCGATGATCGCCGCGGTGTCGATCGTCGTGATCGACGTGTCGATCGCCGTTGCGGCGGTGTCCTGCCCGAGGAGCTCCTCGAGCGAGGTCGTATCGCCGCTGCCGGGCAGCGCGCGAACCCACGGGACACGTGATTCGGCGAAGACGTTGTAGGCGATCGCCAGCAGAACGGCCCCAAGCAGGATGAACCGCGATTCGTCGAACGCCTTGCGAAGCGGAGTGCGATAGGTCTTCATTCGTCGAGATAGCTCGAATTGAGTCGCATAAGATGACAACGGCGACGGAACCGTCAAAGGTCAGATATGGGAGGAGGCAGATGACGGTGGAAGGTTACCGCGCTCGACTCCTTGCGCTCTGCGAGGTCGCCGCGTATCTTCCTGACCAGTTCGACCCGAACGCATTCGCCCCTGGAGGGTCCTTATGCAAAGCCAGACTGCTCACGCCTTCGTTGCCATTTCCGACGAGGAGCTCTTTCGCCGCTTCCAGCAGGGCGAGGAGCAGGCGTTCGTGCAGCTCGTTCGCCGGTACAAGCACCGGCTGACAAACTTCGTGTATCGCCAACTCGGAGAAATGGACGAGGCCGCCGATGTCGTGCAGGAGGCCTTCGTCCGCGTCTACAGCCATCGCAACGCGTACAATCCCAGCGCGAAGTTCACGACGTGGCTCTACCGGATCGCGCTGAACCTCGCGGCGAGCGAGCTGCGGCGCCAGACGCGCCGCCGTCGGTATCTCAAGGACGGTCTTCTCAGCGGCTTCGCGGTGCGTGCCGGTGAGCTCGATCCGCTCGACCCCGCGCACCGCCCGGACAGCGTCACCGAATCGATTCTGACGCTCGAGCTCGTTCAGAAGGCATTGCTGCAGATCTCCCCGCCGTTGCGCGAGGTGATCATCCTCCGTGAGATCGAGGGAATGTCGTACGAGGAGATCGTCGAGATCACCGGTGTCGAGCTCGGCACGGTGAAGTCGCGCATCAATCGGGCGCGGGCCCAGCTCCAGAAGCTGCTCCGCGACGTTTACCAGGAAAGCCGGGTACCGAATGCCGCATGAGTGAACACGACTTCGATACCAACAGACCCAGCGAGGAGGAGCTGCGGGAGCTGCTCCGCTCGCTACCGCGACGCGAAGCGCCGGGCGATTTCGAGCCGGAGCTGATGCGTCGTGTCGCAGGCATTCGCCGCCGCCGCGGCGTGCTCAGCGTGCTGCATACCGGCGCGCGCGCAGAGTGGATCGGAGGCGCCGTCTCCGCCGCCGTTGCGGCGGTGGTCGTCGCCGGCGGCTGGCTGTTCATGAGCACCGGCGATCCGAGCGCTACCACTGGTGCGCCGGTCGTCGCCACGTCGCCGGCCGCCGTCGTGTCGCCGGCTGGCGCAGCCTCGCCGAGCTCCGTCGACCGGTCGCGCCTCGCCGCGACGCCGCAGGAGGCCGTCGAGGCAGCCGCGGCTCCGGTCGGATCGATCGCTCCGTCCACCGCTTCGATGCGAACCGAGGCGCCGCGTCGCTCGCGCGCGTCGGCTCCGCCGTCGCGTCGTGGCACTGCATCGACGAGCGCGCGTCGTCGAACGCCGCCGGTCGTCACCGAGCACGTCCGGACGATCGACACGATCGCCGCGACCCGCGTACATGTCCGCCCGGCGCCGCGTCCGACGCCGACGTCGACCGAGGCGGGAAGCCGGACCGCGCATCCCGAAATGGGTCTCCCGGCGCCCGCACCGACACTCCACGGAGAGCCGACGGGTGTCGACACAGGAGGCCGCGTCCGATAGCCCGAGCGGGTGATCGTTCTGCAGTTCGCGCGGTTGATCGTCCTGCACTTCGCGCGGCACTTTGCCGGGGAGCCCGCACTCGTCGCGCATCTACGAAACACAAACGGGGACCTGCACCGCCGGAAGGCGCGGTGCAGGTCCCCGTCGTTTGAGCACGTTCGGCGGCGGCGTTACGCCATCACGCTCGCGATCGCGGCCACGTCGACGATGTCGTCGACCGAGCAGCCGCGCGAGAGGTCGAACATCGGGCGCGCCAGGCCCTGGACGATCGGTCCGATCGCGAGCGCGCCGCCCATGCGCTGCGCGAGCTTGTAGGCGATGTTGCCCGCATCGAGGTCGGGAAACACGAGCACGTTCGCGGCGCCTTCCAGGGGCGAGCCCGGCGCCTTGCGCGCGGCGACCGACGGCACGATCGCCGCGTCGAGCTGCAGCTCGCCGTCGACGCGCAGACCGGCCGGAGCCCGTTCGACCGCGAGCTCGAAGCCGCGCCGGACTTTTGCGACGTCGTCGTGGTCGGCGCTGCCCTTCGTGCTGAACGAAAGGAACGCCACGCGGGGCTCCGCGTCGACGAGCCGTTGATAGTTGACGGCGGTCGTCAGCGCGATGTCGGCGAGCTGCTCGCTGGTCGGGCTCGGCAGAACGGCGCCGTCGGCGAACGCGTAAATGCTCTCCGGGAAGACGATCAGGAAGAAGGAGCTCACGGTCGCGATGCCCTCGGCCATGCCGATCGTCTGGATCGCGGCACGAATGACGTCTCCGGTCGTCGAGAGCGAGCCCGCGACGCAGGCGTCGCAGTCGCCCAGCGCGACCATGATCCCGGCCGTATACAGCGCATCGTCGAGCGTCGCACGGGCGGCCTCGATGGTCATGCCCTTGTGCGCTCGTCGGCGCTGGAGCTCGGCGGCGTGCCGCTCGCGATCCGGTCCGCCAGGCTCGACGATCTCGATGCCGTCGAGGGACAGGCCGAGCCGCGCGGCATGCGCGGCGATCTCGCCGGCAGTGCCGACGAGAACGGGGCGGGCGATGTGCTGATCAGCGAGCTGGCGTGCCGCTACGAGGGTGCGCTCGTCGGCACTGTCGGGAAGGGCGATGCGAAGGTTTCGTGCGGCGGCCTTGCGGCGGAACTCCAGAAGAAGCTGCGGATACTCGTCAGTGCTCAATGTCGTGACAGGTAACTGGAAACCCGGTAGTAAATACCGGTCAGCGTCACGAGCAGCAGTGCGATGGTCGCCAGAGGCACCCGCACGCTGCCACCATGGCTGCCGGCGTCGATGTCGCCGGGCAAGTTACCAAGGCTGAAGCCAACGCCAGGTAGCAGCGACACGAGAATCACGAGGGTACAGGTCAGCCAGAGTCCGACGAGAATGCCGCGCCATGAGATTGCGGGTGGCTCCTGATGACGGGCGATCGACGCGCGATTGGTCAGAGCAAGCTGCTGCGTCTGCATGGTGTACCTCGCGGTGTTGGTCCGACGGTTCGTCGGTCTCGGGGTAGGTCCGGGTGCTGTCCCATGTGCAGAACCCCCGGGGGGAGGGGGAGTGTCGGTGTCCTCCGAAGCCCTCCTCAAAGCTTCCACCGACACTCGCCCCTGTGAGAGAACGAGGGTCGGAATCAAAGGTTAGCGAGGCCCGATCGGGCGCTCGCAACCTTCGTAGATTGCCCGGCATGATTGCAGCACACCACCTCCAGAAGCGCTTCGCCAGTGTTCATGCGGTCGACGACGTTTCGCTGGAGGTCCCCGGCGGCGAGATCTTCGGCCTGCTCGGACCCAACGGCGCCGGCAAGTCGACGACGATCCGCATGATCACGAACATCATCCGTCCCGACGCCGGCACGATCACCTACGACGGCGAGCCCTTCAGCGACGCGATCCGCCAGAGCATCGGCTATCTGCCAGAGGAGCGCGGGCTCTACCAGAAGGCGCGCATCCTCGAGACCGTCGTCTACATGGGACGCCTCAAGGGTCTCGACGAGCGGACCGCCCGCTCGCGCGCGCTCGGCTGGATCGACCGCTTCGGCATCGAGGGTTCGACCAGCCGCCGCGTCGAGGAGCTTTCCAAGGGCAACCAGCAGAAGCTCCAGATCATCGCGGCGCTGCTGCACGAGCCGCGCTACGTGATCTTCGACGAGGCGACGTCGGGGCTCGATCCGGTGAATCAGGAGCTCCTGCGCACGGTGGTCGAGGAGCTGCGCGCATCCGGTCGAACGATCCTCTACTCGACGCACCAGATGGAGCAGGCCGAGCGGCTCTGTACGCGGATCGCGCTGATCAACCGGGGCCGTGTCGTGCTCGAGGGCACCGTCGACGAGGTGCGACGGCGCCACGGAGGCAACAGCGTCATCGTCGAGTTCGCCGGTGACGGCGCATTCCTCAAAGGGCTGCCGCCGGTCAGATGGGGGACGGTCTATCCGAACTACGCCGAGCTCGAGCTTCGCGCGGATGCCTCGCTCGACGACCTCCTCCCCCATCTCGTCGGTCGCCTCCGCATCGGCCGCATCGAGCGGGTGCGGCCGACGCTCAACGCGATCTTCATCGACACGGTCGGACGCGCGAACGTTCCGGCGGAAATGCTCGACGAGCAGAAGGAGGTGGCGGCATGAACTGGAGACGCATGCTCGAGATCGCTCGCTGGGAGTACCTGCAGAAGGTCCGCGCCAAGTCGTTCGTTCTCGGTCTGCTGCTGACGCCGATGATCATCGGCTTCGGCACGGTCGTGCCCGGCATGCTCGCCGAGGAGGAGCCGGAGCAGACCGTCATGATCGGACTGATCGACACCAGCGGCGCGCTCTACGGGCCATTGAGGGCGCATCTCGACGAGAGCGCGCGGCTGTCCAGCGGCCAGCCCGCCTACGTGCTGGCGAACTACGCCGGGGCCGGCACGCCGCGCGAGGCCGCGATCCGACGCGCCGACAGCGCAATGCTTGCCGGCACGCTCGAGGGCGCGGTCGTCGTCGACGACAGCGCCGGCGCGGTCCTCGCGTCGTACCGCAGCCTGAATCCCGGAAACCCCCGCATCGTCGGGCGTCTCGAGCGCGCGATCGAGACCATCACGCGCGCGCGTCGCCTGGCCGAGGCGGGCATCGACACCGCGCAGTACGCACGACTCGCGCCCGACGTCGAGCTGACGACACTCAAGATCGATGAGAGCGGAGTCGAAGGTTCGTCGGGATTCAAGGAGATGTTCTTCACGTCCTTTATCCTGAGCATGCTCCTGATGATCCTCGTGCTGACGACGGGCGGCACACTGGTGCGCAGTCTGATCGAGGAGAAGTCGAACCGGATCATGGAGATCCTGGCCTCGAGCGCGACGCCGCAGGAGCTGTTGTGGGGCAAGCTCATCGGACTCAGCGGACTTGGCATTACGCAGCTTGCGGCATGGCTGCTGCTCGGCGCCATCGGCGTCACCTATCTCGCGAGCGGAGGCGTCGTCGCGCACCTTGGGCAGCTCATCGGGATCCTCCCGTTGCTGACGGCGTACCTGATGCTCGGGTACATGTTCTACGCGGCGGTGTTCATCGGTCTCGGCTCGCTCGTGACGACCGAGCAGGAGGCGCAGGTGATGACCTCATACCTGGTGATGCTGCTGATGACGCCGACGATCATCGCGATCGGCGTGATCTCGAATCCCGACGCCACCTGGCTGCGCGTGCTGAGCTACATCCCCACGTTCACTCCCTCGCTGATGATGCTGCGCATCGTCACGAAGATGCCGCCCACATCAGAGATCGTCGGCACGCTGGCGCTCATGGTCGTCAGCACCGTCGTGCTGACCTGGGCGTGCAGCCGCATCTTCCGCACGGCCATTCTGATGTACGGCAAGCGACCAACCGTTCGCGAGGTGCTTCGGTGGCTCGGCGAAGCCTGAGGACTGCATCGGCAATCAGTAGTCGCCTTCTCCGCCACCGTTGCACGATGCGAGGAACGTCCGCACCTCGCCGGCGGTCGGCATGCGCAGCGCGGCGCGGGCCCAGGCAAAGGCCTCGTGCGTCGTGATCGAGCGCACGCGCATCTTCAGCGGACCGAGCTGCAGCGGGGGCACGGAGAATCGTCGGATGCCGAGACCGATCAGTAATCCGGTCGCCAGTGGATTGGCCGCGAGCTCGCCGCAGATCGTCGCCGGCACACCGCTGCGCCGCGCCGCGACGATCGTGTGACGGATCAGCCGGAGCACGCCGGGGTGGAGCTCGTCGTAGTACGCGTCGAGCGATTCGTCCTCGCGGTCGACCGCGAGCGTATACTGCGCGAGATCGTTCGTGCCGAGCGAGAGGAACGCGCTCTCTCCGGCGAGCGTCTCGGCGGTCAGCGCCGCGGCCGGCACCTCGATCATCGTGCCGATCGGCATGTACTCGTCGAAGGCCACCTTCTCGGACCGAAGCTTCGCGCGGATCTCCTCGACGATTCTCTTGACGTGGCGCACCTCGTCGACCGAGGTGACCATCGGGAGCATCAGCCGGAGGTTCTTCGTCGACGAGGCGCGCAGCAGCGCTTCGAGCTGGCGACGCAGCACCTCCTGGCGCACCAGCAGCAGACGGATGCCGCGCAGACCGAGCGGCGAATCGCTGCGGCCCCAGACCTCGCCCACGAGCTTGTCGCTGCCGATGTCGAAAGCGCGGAAGGTCACCGTCATCGGGTAGGCACGCTCGGCGATCTGACGGTAGTAGTGAAGCTGCTCCTCCATCGAGATGTCGCCGTCGCGGCCCATGACGAGATACTCCGTGCGCATCAATCCGATCTCGTCGGCGCCGTTCTCGATCGCGGCCTCCATCTCGTCGATCATGTCGAGGTTCGCCGCAAGCACGACGCGCTCGCCGTCGGCGGTCTCCGCGGGCAGATCGCGCACGGCGCGGTAGCGCTCGCGCTGAACCTCGAGCGACGACTTGCGCGCCTCGTACTGCGCGATCATCTCCGCATCCGGACGAACGATGACGCGGCCGGTGTAGCCGTCGACGACGATCGACTGCTCGGCCTCGGCCAGTCGCGTAACGTCGCGCACGCCGGCGACCATCGGCACCCCGAACGACCTCGCGAGGATCGCCGCGTGCGAGTTGATGCCGCCGACCTCGACAACGAACGCGGCCGCGCGGCCGCGCGAGTAGACGACCGCGTCGCGCGGTGAGAGCTGGTGCATCACCAGCACCGCGTCGTGATGCACGCCGCTCGGCAGAGGACTGTTCGAAAGACACGCGACGAGATGCGTCTGCAGCGCGCGCACATCCTCGGCGCGCGACCGCATGGTGTCATCCTTCGATTCGAGGAAGACCGCGGCGAGCCGGGTCATCTCCGCGACGATCGCCGCATGGGCCGAGATTCTGCCGCCGGTGATCCGCTCCTCGATCGCCGCGACGAGCTGGGTGTCGTGGAGCATCATGCGGAGCGCCTCGAAGATCCCGGCACGATCGGCGACCTCCTCGCGCGTCAGCGCCTCGACATGCTGCAACTCGCGATCGGCGTCGGCGAGCGCCGCGCGCAGCCGCTCGAGCTCGAGCTGCACGTCCTCCGGCTCGAGCAGCCGCAGGTCGAGCTCGTCGGTGTGGTCGAGCCTGATGATCCGCGCCGGGCCAATGGCGATGCCGCTCGACGCGGGCACGCCGTCGAGCACGTGGTTGGTGGCTGTCGTGTGAAGCTCGGTCATCCGGTTGCGTTGTGCGGATTGCGCAGGTGCGACTGCGACGTTCGAGTGTACCCGGCCGCGATGCTCACGGCTGAGGTATTGGACTGGCCAGCGCCTCGGCGAGCCGGCGGTGGATGCCGTCGAAGCCGCCGTTCGACATCACGACGACGACGTCGCCGGGCCGCGCGTGCTCGCCGATGTAGCGCGCGATCGACGCGGCGTCCTCGAGGTAGTGCGCCTCGCTGCCGTGGGCGCCGATCTCCTCCATGAGCCGCCAGGGATCGAGCCGCTCGTCGACCGGCAGCTCCTCGAGTCGATCGACGCGCGCGAGCGCGACGATGTCGGCCTCGGAGAAGCACTCGGCGAGCTCTCGCTGAAAGACGTGCCGCCGGGTCGTGTTCGACCGGGGCTCGAAGACCGCCCAGAGCCGTTCCTGCGGATGCCGCACGCGAATCGCGCGCAGCGTCTGACGGATCGCCGTCGGATGGTGCGCGAAGTCGTCGTAGACCTTCACGCCACCGAACTCCCCCTTGAGCTCCAGGCGCCGCTGTGCGTTGCGGAAGCTGCCGAGCGCCCGATCGATCTGCTCGTACGACAGGCCGAGCCAGCGCGCGATCACCGTCACGCCGAGCGCGTTGCGGACGTTGAACTCGCCGAGCAGCGACATCGACAGCCGGGCTTCGACCGCGCCGTCGCGCACCACGTCGAAGCTCGTCCCATCGGCCCGATAGTCGATCGACGATGCCCTCCATCGACAGGCCTCGCCGAGGCCGAAGGTCTCGACCGGCGTCCGGGCGCCGCCGAGCACCGCGGCCACGTTCGCGTCGTCGCCGTTGGCGACGATCACGCCGTTGCGCGGAACGATGTTGACGAGTCGGCGGAACGCGAGCTGGATGTCATCGAGCGAGCCGAAAATGTCGGCGTGATCGAACTCGATGTTGTTGATCAGTAGCGCCGACGGAAGGTAGTGCACGAACTTCGATCGCTTGTCGAAGAACGCCGTGTCGTACTCGTCGCCCTCGAGCACGACGTGAGGACTCGCCGGCCGGTACTGCCATCCGGCGGAGAAGTTGCCGGGAGCGCCGCCGATCATGAAGCTCGGAGGCATCCCCGACGATTCCAGCGTCCACGCCATCATCGAGCTGGTCGTCGTCTTGCCGTGCGTGCCGGTGAGCACGATCGAGGTGCGACCCTGGATGAGCTCGCGCTTTAGCAGCTCCGGCAGCGAGGTGTACGGCAGCCTGCGCTCGAGCACCGCCTCGACCTCCTCGTTGCCGCGCGACATCCGGTTGCCGATCACGACGAGGTCCGGCGCCGGCTCAAGGTTGTGCGCCCCGAATCCGCTCATGATCGCGCAGCCGGCGTCGGCCAGCAGATCGCTCATCGGCGGGTAGATGTTCTCGTCGCTGCCGGTGACGACGTGGCCCATCTCGCGCATCATCAGCGCGACGTTGCCCATGGCGGTACCGGCAATTCCAATGAAATGTATGCGCATCGAAAAATCCTCCGGTCGCCCGCGCGCCGGAGCCCTGGATCCGTTGTGAATGCTCTGTGCCGACGGAATATACCCCTCGATTGCCGTAGCTTGGTGCCATGGCCTCCCATCCCCTGCTCGACAGCGTTGCGCCCGGAACGATGAGCGTCGATGAGGCGTTTGCGTACTGTGAGCGCATGGCCCGGGAGCACTACGAGAATTTCCCCGTCGGCTCGCTGCTGGTGCCGAAGGAGCTCCGGCGGCACGTCCACAGCATCTACGCCTTCAGCCGCATCGCCGACGACATCGCCGACGAGGGCGCAATGGCGGTCGCCGAGCGCATCGAGCTGCTCGACGACTGGGAGCGGCAGCTCGTCGAGGCATGCGCCGGGCGGGCGTCGCATCCGGTGTTCATTGCCCTGGCGGCGACGGTCGCCGAGCGGGACATCCCGATCGACCCGCTGCGTCACCTGCTGCGTGCGTTCCGCATGGATGCGCGCAACGAGGGATTCCAGACGCTGAGCGACCTTCTGTACTACTGCTACCATTCGGCCAACCCGATCGGCCGGCTCGTGCTTCACCTCTTCGGGATCTACGACGAGGAGCGACGGATTCTCTCGGACAAGATCTGCTCGGGACTGCAGATCGCGAACTTCCTGCAGGACCTCTCGGTCGACCCCGCTCGCGGCCGCATCAACCTGCCGCGCGACAGCTTCGAGCACTTCGGCTACACCGTCGCCGAGCTCGAGCGCGGCGTCGTCAACGACGCGTTTCGCGAGATGATCGCCTATCACGTCGATCACGCGATGAACCTGTTCCAGGAGGGCTACCCGCTGCTGCGGAAGATCCCGCAGCGCAGGCTGCGCAGCGAGCTGACCCTGACGTTCCTCGGCGGCGTCCGGGTGCTGCACCGGATCAAGGCGCTGGACTACGACGTGCTGTCGTCGCGCCCGAAGCTCGGCTGGCGCGACAAGGCGTGGATTCTCTCGAAGATGGGGACCGCCGGCTGAGCGTCGCGACGGCTGGGGCCCGCGGCCTTGCCTCGATCGGCCTTTTTGCTTATATCCGTTCGACCGTTCGCAGCGATACCACGACCCGATGCCGAATCTCATCATCAGCGACCAGGAACAGGGCGCACTCCTCGTGCAGCCATCGAAGACGAGTTTCTACTACTCGTTTTCGCTGTTGCCGCGTGACGAGCGCCAGGCGATGCATTCGGTCTACGCCTTCTGCCGCTACGCCGACGACATCATCGACGAGGACGAGACCGACGTATCGGTCCCGGAGCACCGCGTCGCCCGCAAGCGGGAGCGGCTCAACCGGCTCCGCATCGAGGTCGAGCGCTGCTACCGCGGCGAGTCGCGCCACCCGATCCTGCTTCCGCTGTCGGCCGTCGTCAAGCGCTTCCAGATCCCGAAGCAGTACTTCCTGACGCTGCTCGACGGCATGGAGATGGACCTCGTGCGCAATCGCTACCGGACGTTCGACGATCTGCGGGAGTACTGCTACAGCGTCGCGTCGGTGGTCGGCCTGATCTGCATCGAGATCTTCGGCTACAAGTACGAGGAGACCAAGGAGTACGCGGTCAACCTCGGCATCGCGCTGCAACTGACGAACATCCTGCGCGACGTCCGCAGCGATGCGGCGCGCGGGCGCATCTACCTGCCGCTCGAGGACATGGCGATGTTCGGCTACACCGAGGCCGACCTGCTCGCCTGCCGCTACAACCTGCCGTTCATCGAGCTGATGCGCTACGAGACGCGGCGCGCCCGCGAGTTCTACGGCCGCGCCCGCGCAGCCCTGCGTCCGGACGAGCGCAAGACGATGTTCGCCGCCGAGATCATGGACGCGATCTACTACCGGATGCTCGAGAAGATCGAGCTCAACGAGTTCAATGTCTTCGCGCGCAAGAAGATCACCGTCAGCGTCCCGCACAAGATCTGGATCGCGGTGAAACTCTGGCTCGTCACCCGAGTCCTCGTCAACCGCCGCTCGGCGGTCGAGGAGGATTGATCACTCCATCGCCAGGATATTCGATCGACCGATGAGCATTCACGCGTTCCAGCTCCTGCCGATGCTCCTGCTCGGCGTCGCCCTCGCCGCCTGTTCTGGACAGGGGCCGGAAGTCGTCGATCCCAGCAGTTTCGACCGCACCCAGACGTCGATCCTCGCGATCGACGGCGACGGCGGTAGCGACCTCGCGATCGTCAAGGAGCCGGACGGCGTCAGAAGCACGACGGCTTACAGCGACGCCAACGGAGCGCCGCTCGGTCGCCGGATCGACGGGATCTTCGAGTCGTTCGACCGACTGTTCCTGCTTCATCGGGAGAGCGCCTCGATCTCCATCGTCGCGCTGTCGACGCGACAGAAGCGCGCGGAGATCACCGGCTTCTCCGACTCGACCTCCAGCCTCTGCGGCATCGCCTTCAGCAACCTCTCGCAGGGCTGGGCGATCGACCACGACAGGCCGTCGGTCTATCAGTTCGACGCCGTCAACGCCGTGCTCGTCGACACGCTGCCGATCGAGGGACGCCCGACGAGCGTCGCGACGATCGGCGACAACGTCTTCGTCGGATCGCAACTCCCCGACGGAAGCGGCCTGGTGACGATCTTCAAGAGCAACTTCGCGACGTTCGGCATCCACGCCCAGCTCCGGTTCGACTCGCCGATCATCTTCATGCACGCCAACGGCAACGAGGATGCGATGATCCTGGTGAGCGCCGGCGCCGCCGGCGGCAAGCCGACGGTGCACTCGATCAAGGCGACGACACTTCAGCAGACCGCCGAGCGCGCGCTCAACGCCGCGCCGCTCACCGGGCGCATCGGCACCGTCCCCGAATACGCGACGATCACTCGCGACAACTACCTGTACATCGCCACCGCCGAGCAGGTCTATCGCATCGACGTCGGCTCGTCACGCCTTTCGTCCTCACCGCTGACGTGGCTCGACGGCGCCTACGACGTGATCGGCGCCGACCAGTGGACGGATCTGATGTACGCCTACGACGCGACGGCCCGCGTGCTGAGGCGCCTCGACGTCGATGGGAGGGATCTCGGTCCGGTGGCGGTGACTCCGGGCGTCTCGGCGATCGAGTTCGTCAACCCGAGCCGCGTCAACTGATGAGCTCTGTCTTCAGCCTGCAGGAGCGTGTTCGCTGGATCGATTGCGATGCCGCGCGCATCATCCACTACGGCGCCTACATCCGCTTCTTCGAGATCGCCGAGACCGAGATGTACCGCTCGGTCGGGCTCCCCTACGCCACCGCCTTCGACAGCCTCGGCTGTTTTCCGATCCGTGCCGCCTATCACTGCGAGTATCGCGCTCCGGCGCGCCTCGACGACCTGATGACGATCTCGATCTGGGTCAGTCACTGGGGCCGCACATCGTTCACCGTCTCATTCCGGTTCGAGCGCGCGAGCGACGGGCTGCTGCTGGCCGACGGCTGGTGCCGGCAGGTGACCGTCGATCTCGAGGAGAAGCGGCCGATGCCCATCCCGGAGGCGTTGCGCGATCGATTCGAGCCCTACGCGCTCGTCGAAGCCTGAGCGTACGAATCGTCACCCGCCGGACCTTTGCCGTTCCCACGCGTTCCGATAGCTTGACCACGGCCCGGTCTCCCACGAAATCCTCAGGCGCATGTCTGGAGTACCCCTGGCGTTCTCGCGTCGAGCGGAGCGCATCGAAGCGACCCATCTCGGGTCGATCGCCATCGTCGATGCCGGCGGCCGGCTGCTGTTCGGTATCGGGGACATAGGACTCGCGACGTACATCCGATCATCGAACAAGATGATCCAGGCGCTGCCGGTCATCCGCAGCGGCGCCGCCGATCGCTTCGGCCTGAGCAGCGCCGAGATCGCGATCTGCTGCGCGAGCCACAGCGGAGCACGCTACCACCTCGATGTCGTGGCGGGCATGCTCGCGAAGCTCGGCCTGGAAAGCGGAGCGCTCGGATGCGGAGCGCACGAGCCCGGCGATCGCCAGGAGCTGGCCCGCCTGATGAGCACCGGCATCGCCCCTTCCGTCCTGCACAACAACTGTTCGGGCAAGCACGCAGGAATGCTGGCCACCTGCCTGGCGATGGGCTGGCCGATCGAAGGATACCTGTCGCTCGAGCACCCGCTGCAGCAGTGGATCCTCGAGCTCATGGCCGAGCACACGATGGTGCCGGCATCGCAGATCGGCACCGCGATCGACGGCTGCTCGCTCCCCACCTTCTACCTCCCCCTCAACGCCATCGCGACCTCGCTGGCCCTCTACGTCGACAACGCGCGGCGAGGCGACGAAGCGTCGTCGCGGATCATGGCGGCGGTCGCGGAGCATCCGGAGCTGATCTACGAGCATGGTGGGTTCGACAGCGAGCTGATCCGCGCGCTCGGACCACGGTGCATCGCCAAGCGCGGCGCAATGGCCGTGTTCGTCATCGGACTCGACACGCTGAGCTACGGTCCGATCGGTATCGCCGTGAAGCTGGAGGACGGGAACATCGCGCAGATGCCTCCGGTGGTGATGCGCGCGCTCGAGCAGATCGGCGTGCTCTCGCCGGCAGAGCTCGAGCGATTGGCGCCGTATCGCGGCATCGTCGTCGAGAACTGCAACGGCATGCGCGTGGGCGACGTGTATACCGACTTCACGCTCGAGAAGGTCGTCGATCCCGTCGTCGCGTGATCGGGATCTAGTTGTTGAGAGCGCCCTCGCGGATCCACTGGATGATGCCCGCGCGCTGATTCTCGTTGAGCGCGCTGAAGTAGACGCTCGCCGGATGCAGAAGGTCGCCGCACAGAACCAGTGCGAGGCGGCTGCGGTCGGGCTCCAGCGGCGAGATGACCCCCGCGCTCAGCAGATCGCTGTAGGACTCCAGTCGCACCACCAGTCTCGAAGGATTATCCGGCTCGTAGCTGTAGCCGTCGTGGCAGCCGCTGATCGCGCAGTTGTTCAGCAGCACCGGCTTGACGTGCATGTTGAAGCTGACGCCGCGCTCCGGAAAGACGACCGACGGAGGAGCCACCGGATCATCGGTACACGCCGCCCACAGCACGACCGACGAGAGAAGCAGGATGATTCGACGCGATGAACGCATGGTGCTCGAGAACGGGATGTTGATGCTGCCGGCGCACGGACCGTCGACGCTTCGCAGCGATCGGTACGGACTCAACGATAGTGGCCGCCCGCGCCTGCGTACGAGGCACTAATAACTCTCCTCCGCATTCGGAAAATCCCCCGAGCGCACGTCGCCGAGGTAGCGCTGCGCGGCATCGACCACTCGCTCGGCGAAGTTGTCGTAGCGGCGGACGAAGCGGGGATTGAAGTCGATCGTCAGGCCGAGCATGTCGGCGTAGACGAGGATCTGCCCGTCGCACTGCGGACCGGCGCCGATGCCGATCGTCGGGATCGACAGACTCGCCGTCACGCGGCCCGCGAGCTCTGCCGGGATCTTCTCGAGCACGATGGCGAACGCTCCCGCCTGCTCGAGCGCACGCGCATCCTCGAGGATCTTCGCGGCCTCCTCCTCGGTCGTGCCGCGGGGACGATAGCCGCCGTACTGATGGATCGACTGCGGCTGCAGGCCGAGGTGTCCCATGACGGGAATCCCGGCGGCGGTCATGCGTCGAACGCCGTCGGCCACCTCGACGCCTCCCTCCAGCTTCACCGCTCCGGCCTCCGTCTCCTTCATGATGCGACCCGCGTTGCGGAACGCTTCGTCGGCGTGCACCTGATAAGTCATGAACGGCATGTCGACGACGATCATCGCGCGCGTGACCCCGCGCATGACCGCGCGGGTATGGTAGATCATCTCGTCGAGCGTCACCGGGAGCGTCGTCGTGTGACCCTGCACGACGTTGGCGACGGAGTCGCCGACCAGGAGCACGTCGATGCCGGCGCGATCGAACAGCGCCGCCATCGTTGCATCGTAGGCCGTCAGCGAGGAGATGCGAACGCCCTTGCGCTTCATCTCATGGAGGACGCGCGTGGTTACGCGGCGGACATCGTTCATGAATGCGCGGGCTGTGCGTCCGCATGGTTCGTGAGTCGTGTGATCTCGGCGCTCTCGCTCATCAGCGCATCGAACGTCGAGGCGAAGCCGCCGACCAGGGCGCGGGCGAGAATCTCGAAGGCGGGGATGGCGTCGGGGAGCATGTCCGCGAGCGTCGCCGTGCGCGCGGCGAGCCGCTGCATCAAGGCCGCGCGGCGCTCCGGCGAGGCCGAGGAGAAGAGGAAGTCGACGATGCTCAGATGGGCGGGTCCGACCAGCAGCGAGCCGTGCTGCAACAGCACGGCGCCGTAGCGTCGCTGTGCGGAGCCGACGAGCTTGCGGCCCTGCCACGAGAGCTCGTTGAGCGCCGAGGCACTGAAGCAGCTCGCGGAATCCTCCTGTTCGTAGTGCGTGCGGAAGTCCGGCTGCGACCGTGTGAACTCGACATCGACGGCGCCGACATCGGCGAGGCCGCGTCGGAGTGCCTCGCTGATACGGGCGTACGTCTCGTGCACGCCCTCGCCGGACGCCGGCATCGCGACGGCATACGTGAGCTCCTCGGCGTGCAGGACGGCTCGACCACCGGTCGGCCGGCGGACGAGCTCGATGCCGGCGCGCTCGAGGGCGGCGCGGTCGACCTGCGACTCGTCCTGGTTATGTCCGAGCGAGAGAGCCCAGGGCTGCCAGGAATACAATCGCAGGCGCGGCACGCCATCGACGCGGCAGGCTTCGGCGATCGCCTCGTCGCGGCGCATGTTCTCTTCGCCCGATCGTCGTGGCTCGATGGAGAATAGCCAGTGGTTCATCGCGGCGAAGTTAAAAGAAAAAGGGCCGGAAGCATCCCAACGAGCTTCCGGCCCCTGCTGCGCCCAAGGAGCGCTTACATGGTTATGATCGTGAACTCGGTGCGCCGGTTCTGCTGGCGTCCCTCGTCACTGTCGTTCGCCGCTGTTGGCTTGGTGAAGCCGTAGCCGCGCGTACGGAGTCGACCGAGGTCGATCCCCCTGGTCTCCGACAGATAGCGCTGCACCGCTTCGGCGCGGCGGCGCGAGAGGCCGACGTTGTAGCCGGCCGAGCCGATGTTGTCGGTGTGTCCACCGATCTCGATCTGAGCGTTCGGGTATTCCGCGAGGAACTCCGCCAGTCGGTCGAGCTCCGGTCGCGACTCGGTCGTCAGCGTGTCGGAGTTGTACCCGAAGAAGAGGTTCTTCACCACGAACGAGCGGCCCTCGCGGATCTTGTCGATGCAGAAGTCGCGCTGGAACTCGACGTACTCGGTGTTCTCGGGAATCGTGTAGCGCTCGGAGAGGAACACGTGTCCCTTCGCGGCGACCGAGATGCCGTAGTCGCGGCCAGGCTGCAGCACGACCGTGTACTTGCCGGTGGCGCTGTTGCTGTTGACGTTGAAGATCTTCTCGCCGCTCTGCAGATCCTCGATGATGATGTTTGCCTCGAGCGCCTCGCCGGTCTGGCTCTCCATGACCTGTCCGCCCAGCAGCACGACCTTGGTCGGGCGCAGGAACTCCGGCAGCGGTGTGCGGAAGATGTCCTCGTCGCCCTCGCGTGAGCTCGAGAGGTAGACGCGGTCGCCCGATGCGGGGACCGAGAGGAACGCGTCGACGCCCGGCGTGTTGATCGGCGCGCCGACGTTGACCGGCTCCTGCCACTGCCCGTCACGGAACGTCGAGACGTAGATGTCGTCATCGCCGATCGCGCCGGAGCCGCGCGTGAAGAACAGCGTCTTCCCGTCGCTGGCCAGGAACGGCGCGTAGCAGCCGCCCTCGGTGTTGATCGTCGAGCCCAGGTTGCTCGGGTACGACCACTGGCCGTCATGAAGCTCCGAGACCCAGATCTGGTGGCTGCCGCTCGGGGACTGCAGCGTCGTCGCGAAGAAGAACTGCTTGCCGTCGGAACTGATCGCCGCGCCATACATGCGGAACTTGCCGCTCTTGTCGCGCTTGCGGAAGAACTCCGAGATGCCGCCGCCCATGCCGCTGACCTCCGTCCACTCGGTGCCGGCGAGCTTCGCGCGGTAGAACGGACCGCCGTCGCGCTCCCAGCCCGGCTTCAGCGAGCTGAAGAACGCACTCTGGCCGTCGGCGCTGACCGCCGCGATGCCGTCGTCCTCGCTGCTGTTGATCAGCGGACCGAGGTTGATCGGCTCGTTCCAGACCTCCTCGTCGCGACGCATCATGACGCGCGTCGAGAAGTAGATGTCGTCGTCCCAGCGATTGTTGTTGAGCTTGAAGCGCGCCCAGTTGCGGCTTCCCTTTCGCGTGGAGTTGAAGAAGATGACGTTGCCGTCAGCCGAGATGATCGGATTGTTGTCGCGATCGGTAGAGTTGATTCCCTTGACCTTGATCACGCGGGGATCGATCGCGAGCGACCGACTGACCGCATTGATCGTCGGCTCGGCTGCGTTGACGGCCGGTACCGATTCGGTCTGCTGGGAAAACTGAGCGTGCAGAGGGAGGGAAACGAGAGAAGACAGTAGAAGCAGGCACATGCCGGTACTTCGTACCAGTAGGCGGTTCATCGTGGACCTCGATGGGATAGACCGTTGCTAGGGGAACGATCCAAACCCCACCGTTCGAGCACAATTTGGACCCGTGACTCGGCGATGGTTTTGCGTTTGGACCCCTTTGGACGTTGCGAATCTACGTCCGCGAGGCTCCCCTGTCAAGTATCGGCCGAGAAAATCTTGCGGCCCCTTCCCCCCGAACCAGCCGCCCGTCTGTTTCAGCCTGAACCCGCCCGTCGGTTTCAGCCTGAATACGGTGATTCTACTGTTGATTGGTTCCAGCGGGTCGTTCACTACGCTTTGTGCGTAAGGACCGACGAGATTCCCATCCGGAAGGGGCGCGTGCGTCACTGGCACAACGACTGGAAAGTTCGTCGTCTCGCACCTTCAATCACCTCCGCAGTCGTTTCGAACGCATCCGCTAACCGCCGGCTTCGCCGATGCGTGCGCATCCAGAACACCGCGGGCGGCGCCGCAAACGGCCAGACGACGATCCGCTCGAGCGTCGGCAACGCGCTCGATGTCAGTACCAGCGCTGCCGGCGAGGCGGCCCTGAAGGTCACCGGTGGCCTCTCGCTCACCGGACCCGTCGGCACCGCAACGATCGCCGCGGGCATGGCCAGCACCGTCGTCAGCAATGTCTACGCGAAGTCGGGCTCGATCATTCTCCTGACCGTCAACAACGCCGTCGATGCCGTTCCGCTGCGGATCGTCTCGCAGGGCGACGGCACGTTCACCGTCGGACTCGCCTCGGCTCTGGTCGGCACCCTTACCGGTGACGTCAGCTTCAACTACCTGATCGTCAACCAGTGATTGATGCGATGCCCGACCATGACTCATCGAACACTCGCCGCGGTCTCGCTCCTCGGCCTCTGCGCCGCCCTGCCGGCCGTCGGGCAGACCGTGCTGGAGAAGGCGGTCATCAGCGCCGGTGGCGGCACTGCGGTGTCGGCGTCGACCCGTCTCGACGCGACCATCGCCGAAGCGGTGACCGGCGTCGCGACCAATGCTCGCGCCGAATCCGGCGTCGGAGGCGACGCGGCTCATGCTCACGCTGGCGCGCGCATCGGCCGTGGAGCTCACCCTTCACGACGCCGCGGGCCGCACGCTCGGCACGCGCCCGCTTGGCCGGCTCGACGCGGGCGAGCACGCGATCGCGATCGACCTGGCGGGCCTCGCCAGCGCCGGCTACGCGCTCGTCGCGTCGATCGACGGCGCTATGATGCGCGTGCCGATCGCGATCGTCCGCTGAGAATCGACCACGAACACCATCGCGCGGGGCGGTCCATTGCGGACCGCCCCGCACTCGTTTTGGTAGCATCCATCGGAATGTCTCCCCATTTCCGCCAACAACAGGCGAACACCTTCCAGTTGTTCGTGTCGGAAAGTTCCCGTATCCTCCTGACCCCCGCTCTCAACGAGGTACCGAATGGCCCGCCCACGCGCCGAGATCCGCGAATCGTCCCAGGAAATCAGGGAATTCCTCCGAACCTATCACGGTCAGCCGCAGGAGCCCCGGCTCGAAATGCTCCGGATGCTCCGCGATCATCCGGCGCAGACGCTCGCGGACGTCGCGCGCCAGCTCGGACGATCCGAGCGGAGCATCGAGCGATGGTGGGAGAGCTATGCGCGCGACGGCATCTCCGCGCTGCTGCACATCGGGCGTCCGGGAGGCCGCAGGCCGCGCAGGATCTCGCCCGAGACCCTCGACGAGCTCCGGATCAAGCTCGAGACCGAGGGCTTCGCGGGTCTCGGCGAGGCCCGGCTCTGGCTCGAGGAGCGTCACGGAATCTCCTACAGCCGCAGCGGCCTCTGGGGTCTTCTGCGCGACGGCACGCGCGCCACGCACGGACTCTGGACGATCCACCATTCGCGCAGGGCGCCGCGCGCGGCCGCGCCGGAGGTCACGAAAGGGCCGTTTTCCGGAGACGTTCTGCGATTCCTCAATGCGCTTCCCTCCACGATCGATCCCGTCGAGTGGATCAACAAGTTCCGCGACGCGCTCATGGAGCTCTTCGACGACGTCGACCGGATCTCACTGATCGTCAACACGCAGTGCGACCTGCACCGGCCGGAGGAATACCGGCCGACGGTGAGCATC
>DATLHO010000222.1:0-51231 GCA_035539855.1 Kapaibacterium sp. (SeqCode)
CTCGTCGACGTGCTGATCGAGCTGCGCAAGGAGGCACGCGCGCGCAAGGACTTCGCGACCGGCGATGCCATCCGCGATCGTCTCAAGGAGATCGGAGTCGTGCTGGAGGATACGAAGGAGGGGACGCGATGGACGCTGGCGAGATAGCCGGCCGGAGCGTTCGCCTTTTCTGAAGTGCGTGATCGAGCCGGGGCGACCCGGCTCGATCCGTTTCAGGTGCGGCGTGCGGCCGGCGGCGACACACGCATGCCGCGGGGGACGACGAGGTGCTCGAGCAGCTCGAAGAGCCCCTGGACGGCAAGCGCCATGATGGCGGCGGGGATCGCGCCCTGGAGAATCAGCCCCATGTCGTCGAGCCGGATGCCAGTGAGGATCGGCTGTCCGTAGCCGCCGGCGCCGATGAGCGCGCCGATCGTCGCCGTCGCCACGTTCATCACGGCGGCGGTCTTGATGCCGGCGAGAATCGTCGGCAGCGCCAGCGGCAGCTCGACGCGCCGCAGGCGCGCGCGTGGAGAGAGACCGAGTGCGATCGCGGACTCGACGAGCGGCGCCGCGATCCCGCCGAGGCCGACGAACGTATTGCGCACGATCGGCAGCAGGCTGTAGAGGAACAGTGCGATGAGCACCGGCAGTGCGCCGATGCCGAAGAGCGGGATCATCACGACGAGCAGCGCGAGCGACGGGATCGTGTAGATCACGGATGTCGTCGCGAGCACGAGCTGGCCGAGCCAGCGTACGCGCGAGGAGAGCACGCCGAGCGGTACGCCGACGAGGATCGCGGCGAACAGCGAGATCCCGACCAGGCCCAGGTGCTCGACGGTGCGCTCGGCGATCTGTGAGGCCGTATCGGTACGTCCGGACCGCGGGCTCGTCGACGCGCTCGTCGAATCGTCCCGACGTGACGCGGATGGAGTCGACGCGTGCAGGCTGTCGACGAAGCGCGCCGCGACATCGGACTCCGGGACCTTGCGCAGCTTCGCGTCGGCGTTCATCGCGATCATCGCGCGCTCGTCGATCGAGCCCTCGAGCGAGAGGAGAGCTGCCACAGCGGCCGGCGCGATCGAATCGAGTGCCGCACGATAGAGGATCACGGCCTCATACCGAGGGAAGTACCCGGCGGTGTCCGCGAGCACCCGGAGTCCGTAGTACGCGATCTCCGCGTCGGTCGAGTAGAGATCGACGACGTCGATCTCGCCGGCGGCGATCGCACGGTAGGCAAGGTCGTGATCGAGACCGCGCACGCTCATCGACCCGAGACCGTAGGCCGCGCTCAGGCCCGGCCAGCCGTCGCGGCGATCGAGGAACTCGTTGCTCAGACCGAGCCGCAACTCCGGATGCCGCGCGAGGTCGCCGATGGCCCGGACCCCGAGCGCGCGAGCCCGCGACTCGAGCATGCCGATCGCGTACGTGTTGTTGAACCCGAGCGGGGCGCTCATGCGGATTCCCTCACGCGCGAGCGCGGCGCGAACGTCGGCCGGTCCGGTTGCTCCGGCGCCGGCGAGGATCTCCTCGGTGATCGTGCCCGTGTACTCGACGTATGCATCGATCTCGCCGCGGACGAGGGCCTTCCACAGAATCTGCGTTCCGCCGAGACTCCGTCGATGCTCCATCACGGCGCCCGCGCGCTCCGCCGTCCGTGCGAGCACGTCGCCGAGGACGACGCCCTCGGTGAACGCCTTCGAGCCGACGCGCACGACCTGCGCACGCGCGTGGGTACAGCTCGCCAGGAGCATGGCGACTGCGAGTAAAACGGCCGTGCACAATGCGTTCGCGATGATGATCGCGCGGCTCATCGAAGCGCCTCCAGATGCGAGCGTTGCGCGGTGATGAAGCGGCTGACGAAGGGCTCCGCAGGGGAGCCGAGGAGCTCGTCGATCGAGCCCTGCTGCACGACATGGCCCTCGCGCATGAGCACGATCGTGTGGCCGAGGAACGCCGCCTCGGCGAGATCGTGCGTGACCATGACGGTCGTCGTCGCGAGCGCGTCGAACACGTCGCGGAGCTCGCGCTGGAGCTCGTAGCGGACCATCGGGTCGAGCGCGCCGAGCGGCTCGTCGAGCAGGAGCAGCTCGGGCTCGAGCATGAGCGCGCGCATGAGTCCGACGCGCTGTCGCTGACCGCCCGAGAGCTCCATCGGATACCGGTCGAGCTGTCGGGCGTCGAGATGCACGAGGGGAAGCAGAGCTGCGATGCGCTCGTCGATTCGTTCGCGTGACCATCCCGATTCACGAGCCATGAGCGCGACGTTGTCGCGCGCGCTCAGATGGGGGAACAATCCGCCCTCCTGGATGACGTAGCCGATGCGCCGGCGCAGCGCCGTCCAGTCGGCGCGCTCCGGGGAGCGGCCGTCGAACAGAACCCGTCCGTCGTCCGGAGCGACGAGTCCGATGATCATGCGAAGGAGCGTCGACTTGCCGCAGCCGCTCGGTCCGATGAGCATCGAGGTGCGTCCTTCGGTGAACGCGAGGCTCGTCGGAGCGATGGCGACCTCGGAGCCGAAGCGTTTCGAGACGGTGTCCAGCGCAACTCTCATGGCCCAAGTATACGACGCCGCCGTCGACCCGAAGCCGCGCGGCGTGTGCGTACCGGTCGGGCGAGGCACGAACGTGTTCCGGGTTCCGTCGCGTGGTCCCGGGGCACTATCTTCCCGGCCCGTCCGCGCCTCCTCGCGGCCGCGCATCCCGACAACAACGACGAGACCGACGTGAAACAGAACGATCCGGAGCCGCAGCGCATCTATCACATCGCCGATCCCGCCGGCTGGCGGAATTCTGCCGAGGGCGGCATGTACTCGGTGCCGTCGCTGCAGAGCGAGGGCTTCATCCATTGCTCGTTCGCGCACCAGGTGCAGCGCAGCCTCGACAAGTTCTTCTCGGACGCCGACGCGGTCGTCATCCTGGAGATCGACCCGGCGCTGCTGCAGTCGGAGCTGCGCTTCGAGCCGGCCGACAACGACACCTTCCCGCACGTCTACGGCGAGATCAACGTCGACTCGGTCGTCGTCGCAGCGCATGTGGCGCGCGACGACAAGGGCGCGCTCACGTTCGCCGGACGCCAGTAACTCGATCATGCAATCCAGACCGAACCGACTCACGATGCAATCGCACGACACGACCATGACCGCAGCCATCGACACCGCCGCGCCGACGCGCCGACGCGTCTTCAGCGGCATGCAGCCGTCCGGGGACAAGCACCTCGGCAACTACATCGGAGCGATCAAGCCGTGGGTGGCGACGCAGGCCGACAAGGAGAACTTCTTCTGCATCGTCGACCTGCACAGTCTGACCGTCGGCCAGGATCCCGACGAGCTGCGTGCCCGCACGCGCGCCCTCGCGGCGATCTTCCTGGCGTCGGGCATCGATCCCGATCGGAGCACGCTCTTCATCCAGAGCCACGTCAGCGCGCACGCCGAGTGCTGCTGGCTGTTCAACTGCGTCACGCCGCTCGGCTGGCTCGAGAAGATGACGCAGTACAAGGACAAGGCGCTCAGGCAGGAGTCGGTGCTCACCGGGTTGCTTGACTACCCCGTGCTCATGGCCGCGGACATCCTGCTGTACGACGCGCACGAGGTCCCCGTCGGAGAGGATCAGAAGCAGCACATCGAGCTGGCGCGCAACATCGCCGGGCGCTTCAATCATCTCTACGGTGACACCTTTGTCGTGCCCGAGCCACGCATTCCGAAGGTCGGCGCCCGCATCATGGGCCTCGACGATCCGACGGCGAAGATGTCGACCAGCACCGCGGTGCGCGGGCACGCGATCCGCGTGCTCGACGATCCGAAGGAGATCGAGTGGGCGTTCAAGCGCGCGAAGACCGACTCGGGCAACGAGATCCGGTTCTCCGACGATCCCGAAAAGGCCGGGGTCACCAACCTGCTGAGCATCTACGAGGTGATCACCGGTCGATCGCGCGAGGCGATCGAACAGGAGTTCGCGAGCGCGCGCGGCTACGGCGACCTGAAGCTGCGCGTCGCCGAGGTCGTCATCGAGGAGCTGCGTCCGGTCCGGGAACGCTATGAGCAGCTCATGCGCGATCCCGGAGAGCTCGACCGCCTGCTCGCCCGCGGCGCCGCGCAGGCACGGGCCGTCGCGATGCCGAAGCTCCGCACGATCAAGGAGCGGATGGGACTGGTTCTCGAGGAGTGACGGTCGCGGCGAACGAGCTCGCGACCGTGAGCCGGGCGTGACCCGAACAGCTCGACGGCGTCGACTGCTCGAGCCCTCCGAGATGAGCCGGACTAACTCCTGAAAACGAACGAGTGCCCTGCGGAGCAATCCACAGGGCACTCGTCGTTTCGTATCGCCTGTTCCGGCGAGTCGCCGGGATGCGGACCCTAGCGCTGGGTCAGCTTCGAGATGCGCAGCGCCTCGGGGAAGAGGCTCGTCGCCTTGCGGTACTGCTTGTCGTCGGCGAGCGCGACCTCGGTGGCCTCGTTGTCGCCGAAGATGACGCGCGCGATCCGCGACTTCAGCGTGTTCTTCAGGTAGGTCTCGTCGGCCGCGATCTGCTCGGTCTTGACGTCGACGCCCTTCTCCTTGGCGAGCTTCAGGAAGTCGGCCATCTGCGCCGCGCTGATCTGGAACTCCCGCATGAAGCGGCGCGAGTCGGTGCCGTAGCGGCTCTTCAGCTCGGTCTGGCTCGTGCGCATGTAGCGGTCGATGTACTCGGTGAACACGTTCTTGCGGAAGATGTCGACCGAGGTCTGCATGATCGTGTCCGGCTTGACGATGTAGTCCGGCGTGATGCCGCCGCCGCCGAGCACCTTGCGGCCCGAAGCGGTGCGATGCACCGGACGAGTCGTGTCGGTCGCGTCGTGCGCGTGATCGGTGTTGTTGCCCTCCTCCTCGTCGCGCGTGTACGCTTCGCGGTAGTACTCGTCGCCATCCTTGTACGGGCGCTGGATCAGGCGGCCCGACGGCGTGTAGTAGCGCGAGACCGTGACGCGGACGGCGGAGCCGTCCGAGAGCGGGAAGGGGAGCTGCACCAGGCCCTTGCCGAACGACGTCTCGCCGACGACGAGTCCGCGATCGAGGTCCTGCACCGCGCCGGCGACGATCTCCGAGGCCGAGGCCGAGCCGGAGTTCAGAAGCACGATCAGCGGGATGTTCTCCCAGCGCTGTCCATCCTCGGACATGAACTCATCCTCGACGCCGCGACGCTCGCTCTTGGTGTAGAGGAGCTTCTTGCCGCCGGGGATGAACTCGTCGGCGATGCGGATCGCCTGCTGCATGTAGCCGCCTGGGTTGTAGCGCAGGTCGAGCACGAGCTGCTTCATGCCCTGCTCGGCCAGTCGGTCGAGCGAGGTCATCATCTCGCGGTAGGTCTGCTCACCGAAGCGGTTGATGCGCACGTAGCCGGTGCCGTTCTCGTCGACGAAGCTGGCGTCGACGGTGTACATCGGAATGCGGTCGCGCTTGATGTCGAAGACGATCGGGTCGCTCGAGCCGGTCCGCACGACCGTGACCTTGACCTGGGTTCCCTTGGGTCCCTTCAGGCGCTTCGGCACGTCCTCGCGCGAGATGCCGACGGCGTTCTTGTCGTCGATCTTGACGATGCGGTCGCCGGCAAGGATGCCGAGCGCCGCCGACGGGCCGCCGGAGATCGGCGAGATCACCGTGATCGTGTCGCGGAGCACGTCGAACTCGATGCCGATCCCCTCATAGTTGCCCGAGAACTTCTCCTCCTCGCTCTTCTGCTTCTCGGCAGGAAGGTAGATCGAGTGGGGATCGAGCTGGTTGAGCATGCCGTTGATGGCGGACTCGACGAGCTTCTCGGTATCGACGTCATCGACGTAGTTCTTCTGAACGATCGACAGCACGTCGTTGAACTTGCGGATCTGCTCGTAGATGTTGTCGCCGGAGATCAACGGCTCGATCCTGATCCCGACGATGATACCGACGACGAGCCCGATGACGGTGAACCACATTTTCCTTCTGGATTTCATCAACGGATCAGTGTGATTTCGTGTGTGTTTGCTGCTCCGGGGAGAGGCGGCGAGGCCGTGGGGACAGCGTACGGGACTCCACTCTTCTATGGCGAACGACGCTGGCCCATCGTGTAATCGAGCGGAGTATACCTCTCGATCGACTCGATTTCAATTCTTATTCCCCGTTCGGCCGCGGTGCCTCGACGCCGAGCAGACGCTCGAGCGCCTCGCGGTAGCGCCGGGCCGTGCCGTCGATGACCTCCTGCGGTAGCGACGGCGGGGGAGGGGTTTTGTTCCAGCCGCTCGAGGCCAGGTAGTCGCGCAGGTACTGCTTGTCGAAGCCCTGCTGCTCGTGGCCGGGCTCGTAGGCGGCCGACAGCCAGAATCGCGACGAGTCGGGCGTGAGCACCTCGTCGATGAGGATCAGCTCGCCCCCGGCCTCGTCGATGCCGAACTCGAACTTCGTGTCGGCAATGATGATGCCCCGCTGCTCGGCAACCTTCGAGGCCATCCGGTAGATCGCCAGGGTGAGCTCGCGCACGCGCGCGGCCGTGTCCTCGCCGACGAGGGCGGCGGCCTCGTCGTAGCTGATGTTCATGTCGTGACCCTCTTCGGCCTTCGTCGCCGGCGTGAAGATCGGCTCCGGCAGCCGGCTCGACTCGACGAGTCCCTCCGGCAGCTCGATTCCGCAGACCGTGCGGCTCGCGCGGTACTCGGCCCAGCCGGAGCCGGCGAGATAGCCGCGGGCGACGCACTCGATCGGCAGCGGGCGCGTCTTGTTGACGAGCATCGAGCGGCCGCGGAGCACGTCGGCGTGCCGGCGGCACTCGGCCGGGAAAAGGTCGACGTCGGCGGTGATCAGGTGGTTCGGCACGATCCCGCGCAACTGCTCGAACCAGAACAGCGACATCGCCGTGAGGATCTCGCCCTTGCCGGGTATCGCCTCGGCCATCACGACGTCGTAGGCCGAGATGCGGTCGGTGGCGACGAACAGCAGCGATTCGCCGAGGTCGTAGACGTCACGGACCTTTCCGCGTCGCCAGAGCTTGAGATCGGGAAAATCGGTCGTGTGCAGTGCTTGGGTCGGCATCGGTTTGGTTGGTCAGAAGAGTTGGCCCCTCGGGGCGCCCGGGTGCCGCGCAATATTGTGATTGCCCCGGAATTATCTTAAACTAGGTCGAACCGAAGCCGTTGCCGCGCGCAATGGCTTTTGACGTTCATAGCCCCGGTCCGACCGCCCGAGGGCCCGCAGCGCCCTCGAGAACCCAATTCCCGAAGAAGACGAGATTCGAACCATGTCGGATGTGATCTATCTGACTCGCGAGAGACTTCGCGAGCTCGAAGAAGAAATACAGCAGCTCAAGACCGAGAAGCGCCGCGAGATCGCCGAGAAGATCGCCGAGGCCCGCTCCTACGGCGACCTGTCGGAGAACGCCGAGTACGATGCCGCCAAGGAGGCCCAGGGGCTTCTCGAATCCCGGATCCGCCGGCTCGAGCAGGTCATGGCGCGCGCGCGGCTGATCGAGTCGGGCAACCTGCCCAACGACAAGGTCTACATCCTCTCGACGGTCAAGGTCCTCAACCATACCACCGGGCGGACGATCGACTATCTGATGGTCTCGGCCGAGGAGGCCGACATCGAGCAGGGGAAGCTCGCCGTGTCGTCGCCGATCGGCAAGGCGCTGATGGGACGTACGGTCGGCGACATCGTCGAAGTCAAGGTTCCGGCCGGAATGCAGCGCATCGAGATCCTCGAGCTGTCGCGCTGACGGTGGGAGCCTGCTGGATGGCCCGATTTGGGACGAAAAAAGATGCCTGGTAGATTAAACGCATCGGAGCCCGCGAGGTCAATGGCGGTGTATGCAAGCACTAGCCCTGACACTCGCTGCGGCGCCGCCTTTTGGCGCAATGGTCGAACTTGACGACAAGCAGCTCCTCGAGCTGTATCGGACAGGGAAGGCGGAGCAGATCTTCAACGAGATGGTCCGCCGCTACCATTCGCGCATCTACTGGGTGGCGCGGCGCATGGTCAAGAGCCATGAGGATGCCGACGACATCGCCCAGGAGGTCTTCGTCAGAGCCTATGCGGCGCTGAAGGACTTCCGCGGCGAGGCGAACATCTACACGTGGCTCTATCGGATCGCGGTCAACCTGTCGATCAACCATCTGCGCAAGCAGAAGGTGCGGAAGCTCGTCGACATCTCGGACTACCTGAACTTCCTGTCGAAGGATGCCGAGCAGGACCGCGACGTGATTCACGACGAGAACGTCTCGCTCATCGAGCGGGCGATCCAGACGCTGCCGGAGAAACAGCGCGCCGTGTTCATCATGCGCTACTACGACGAGATGCCCTACGAGCAGATCTCGTCGATTCTCGGAACGTCGGTCGGGGGCCTCAAGGCCAACTTCCATCACGCGGTCAAGAAGATTGCGGCGTTCGTACGGAAGAACCACGGGAGCTTCAACCTGAGCGAGGGCTCGCAGGGTCTCGACGATGAGGAGGAGGAGTCAGGAATCGACTGAGCGTGGGTGCCGCGAGCGATCGCCGAAGCGATCGTGCGGCGTGCGGGATGCGTGTGTGAGATACTGAACAACCATGGTCAGCAGCCGCCCCTGGCGGCATACAGGTTAGCGTCATGAAGATATTGGACTGGAAAGGAACGAAGGAGCCGGCCGACGACGAGATCGAGCGCGATGTCGCCGAGCTCCGCAGCCTGCTCGCCGGACTCGAGGAGCCGGCCGAGCCGCACCCGGCGTACTGGCAGAACTTCCTCGTCCACGTGCGGAACCGTGTCGACGATGATCGCGTGCGCCGTCGCCGCTGGTCGCCGTCGGTCGCGCTGACATCGCTGACCGCCGCGGCGCTCGTCGTGGTCGTCGCCGTCAGCGGCGTGCTTCCGCTCGGCGAGCGCACGCCGGCACAGCCTGGCGTCATCGCGATCGACCGCCGCGACGCATTGCGCAGCGACGTGGTCGAGAACCCGTATTCGGTCGACGGCGTCGAGAGCCTGATGCTCAGCAACGACGAGATGCAGATGCTCGACGCCATCCTCGACGAGTCGCCCGAAGCCGTGCTTCAGGCGATGGTCGAGGGCGAGAGCCTCTGACGACGGTTCGACGAAGGTGGATATCACGGGCGCACCGCCGATGGCGGTGCGCCCGTCGTCCATACTGTTGTGTCGATGGCGTATGTTTGGGCTCTTTCATTCGAGGAACAACGCACCGCATGAGGATCTTTCGTCCCGCCGACACCGAGTATGCCGTCGCGCATGACGGCGCCGTCTTCGTGCGCATCGACCGAGGAGTGATCCGCGGCGAGGGCGCCGACCGTCTCGATCTCCTGCATCGGCTCTCGACCAACGCGACGCGCGAGCTCGAGGCCGGAGGCGAGACCACCACGATTCTGACGACCGACAAGGGACGCATTCTCGAGGTCGTCCGCATCGCCGCGTTCGCCGACCACATCCTGATGATCCTCTCGGGCACCAATGTCGACATGGTGAGGACGTGGCTCGAACGCTACACGATCATGGACGACTTCCGCACGAGCGACGTCACCGCTGGGTACGCCGTCTTCGGCGTCTATGGCGGGCGCGCGCGCTCGACGGTCTCGCTGGCGATCGGACCCGACCTTCCCGATGCGGGCTCGTTCCGCCAGGCGGCGCTCGACGGCGGCCGAGTCGTCGTCATGCGCGATACGCGTCTCGGCGGCGCCGGCGGATTCCTGCTCCTGGTTGATGCCGGTGCGGCCGACGAGGTTGCCACGCGGCTGGTCGCGACCGGCGCGCGCGAGCTCTCGAGCGAGACGTACGAGGCCCTGCGCATCGAGGCCGGACAGCCGGCGCCCGGACGCGAGCTCTCCGAGCAGTACAATCCCCTCGAGGCCGGGCTCGTGCAGCTCGTCTCGTTCACCAAGGGATGCTACATCGGCCAGGAGGTCATCGCGCGACTGGACTCCTACGACAAGGTGCAGCGCCATCTCGTGGGGCTGCTCGTCGACGGTCCGCTCGGCGACGACGCGGGCGACCTCGCGGTGCACGAGACCGCGACGGGAACGGCGGTCGGATCGGTCACCTCGTTGGCCTGGTCTCCCTCGCTCGGCCGGGCGATCGCGCTCGCGTATGTCCGCACGCAGCACGCGATTCCGGGAGCCGACGTGTGGCTTTCCGGCGCGGGCGCCGAGGAGTCGGCGCGCGTTCGCGCGACGATCACGAAGCTGCCGTTCGACCGATGAGCGGCACGGTCTTCATCACCGGATCCGGACGACGCATCGGACGCGCGCTCGCGCTCGGCTTCGCCGATGCGGGGTGGAACGTCGCGGTGCACTACGGGTCATCACGCGACGAGGCGATCGAGACGCTCGAGGCGGTTCGCGGGCGCGGTGTTCGCGGCGAGCTCTACGGCGCCGACGTCCGCGACCGCGAGGCGATACGCGAGGCGATCTTCGAGGCGGCCGACGCGTTCGGCTCGATCGACGTGCTCGTCAACAACGCCGGAGTCTATCCGGCGGCGGCGCGGATCGAGGACGTGAGCGAGCAGATGTGGCGCTCGGTCGTCGAGACCAACCTCTACGGTGAGTTCTACGCGGCACAGGCGGCGGCCGAGGTCATGCTGCGGGCCGAGGGAAGCGGCGAGGCGGGTCGGATCGTCAATCTCAGCTCGCTCGGCGCATTCCAGATCTGGAAGAACCGGATCCCCTACAACGTCTCGAAGGCCGCGGTGGTGCAGTTGACGAAGTCGCTCGCGCGCGCACTCGCGCCGCGCATCGCGGTCAACTCGGTCGCTCCCGGCGCGATCGAGATTCCCGAGGAGCCCGCCGGCGGCGGACTTCTCGATGCCGAGCGTATCCCGATGCGCCGCTATGGCAGCGTCGAGGATATCTTCACCGCCGTCTGGTTCTTCGCGACGACCTCGAGCTACATCACCGGTCAGACGCTCGTCGTCGATGGCGGGCTCGGCATCGCGCAGGAGACGTCACAACAGTAATGCGGGTGCGCCCGGCGGCGCTTCGCCACGCTCACAACGAACAGATCGACGCTTGATGATTCAGCCGTACACGAAAGGTCCGGACCAGCCTCTGCGCAAGGCGTACAACGATCCCGAGTTCCTCAATTCCCCAGAGGCACGGGTGATCCGCATCATGGCCGAGTACATCGAGCCGACCGCGCGCCTCGAGAAGTACGACATCCAGGGCGCCGTCGTCTTCTTCGGCTCCGCGCGAATCGTCCCGCCGGAGACCGCCGACGAGGAGATCGCAGAGATGGAGCGCCAGGTCGCGCAGGCGACCGGCGAGCGACTCGAGCTCGCACAGGTGACGCTCGAGGCGCTGCGCCGCAAGCGCGAGACCAGCCGCTACTACGCCGATGCCGTCGAGCTCTCGCGACGGATCACGCTGTGGGGAATGGAGCGACTGAAGGTCGACGCGCAGAAGAAGTTCACCGTCTGCACCGGCGGAGGTCCCGGCATCATGGAGGCGGCGAATCTCGGTGCGCATCTTGCGGGTGGAGAGTCGATCGGCCTGAACATCTCGCTGCCGTTCGAGCAGATGCCGAACCAGTACATCTCGGCGACGCTGAACTTCGAGTTCCACTACTTCTTCATGCGGAAGCTCTTCTTCATGAACCTCGCCAACGCGGTGGTGATCTTCCCGGGCGGCTTCGGCACGCTCGACGAGCTGATGGAGGTGCTGACGCTCATCCAGACGCGGAAGGTCCAGAAGTACGTGCCGCTCGTTCTGTACGGATCGGATTTCTGGAGCGAGGTCATCAACATCGAGCGCATGGCCGAGCTCGGCGTGATCTCGGTCGAGGACCTGAGCCTGTTTCACCGTTCGAACGACGTCGACGATGCCTTCGCGTATCTGACGGCGAAGCTCGACGAGTACCATCCCCTGCCGTGAGTGAACCGACGACCATAGAGCCGGGCGACGAACGAAAGCTGGCCGCGCTGCTGACGCTGCTCGACGATCCGGAGCCGGTCGTGCAGCATTCGGTGCGCGCACAACTGCGCGAGCTCGGCCCGACGGCCGTCGCCGCGCTGCGCACGCTCATCGAGCGGGGAGGAGAGGAGGTGGTGCGCACGGCAGCGCGCAATCTCGTGCGCGAGATCGGGCTCGATCGCTTCCGCATGGCGCTCGCCGACGAGCTTCACGCGGCCGGGTCCGACGGCGACATCGACCTCGAGCGCGGCATCTTCGCGGTGGCCTATCTCGGCTATCCCGAGATCGACATCGCGCCCTACCAGGCGCAGCTCGACGCGATCGCCGCCGACATCGGCGCCCGTCTGCGTCCGGAGGCCGGCGCGGTCGAGCACGTGCGACAGCTCAGCGCGCACCTGGTCGAGGAGCTCGGCTTCCACGGATGTCGACAGGAGAACTTCTACGATCCCGACAACTCGTTCATCAACCGCGTGCTCGAGCGGCGCATCGGCATTCCGATCACGCTCTCGGCGGTGTACCTGCTCGTCGCCCGGCGCATCAACATGCCGCTCTACGGCGTGAGCTTCCCGGCGCACTTCCTGGTCAAGTACCAGACCGAGGCGACCGAGTTCTTCGTCGATCCGTTCGGCGGCGGGCAGATCCTCGACGTCGCCGAGGGTCGCCGCATGCTCGTCGCGCTGGGCATCGAAGAGCGCGCGGAGTACTTCGAGCCGGCGCCCGCGCGCGTGATGCTCTCGCGGATGCTGCGCAACCTCGCCGAGATCTACCGAAAGGTCGACCCCACGGTCGGCGTCGAGCTCGACAACGCCATCGCCATGCTCGCCCTCTGAGCGTTCGAAACGTCCACGCGTCCTTGTCGCTCATTGCGAGCGCCGGCGCAGCCACCGTGCGCCCGATCGCTCAGTGCGAGCGCCGTCTCGCCGCCACCTCGCGTCGATATCGAATGAACTTGCGGACGCCCCAGACGAGCGCCAGGACGACGAGCACGGCGACCACGACCTGGCCGTAGCGTTGGACGTACACGATGCCGTCGCGCCAGTTCGCGCCCAGGAGGCTGCCGAGCCAGATGATCAGCGAGTTCCAGGCGAGCGCCGATACGACACACAGCAGCGTCGTTGGGAGGAACTTCAGCCGCGACATCCCGGTGAAGAAACTGATGACCGCGCGGGTTCCGGCGAGAAATCGGTTTGCGATGACGACGCCGTACCCCCAGCGCTCGAACCATCCGTCGACTTTCGCGAGCGCCTTCTCGGTGATGAACGGCAGGCGGTTGGATTCAACGAGCCGGCGGCCGAAGCGGCGGCCGATCCAGAACGCGGTCATGAAGCCCGAGACGCTGCCCGCGGTCGCGATGGCGATCGAAGGAACGATCCCGATCAATCCCATCCCCGCGAGCGTGGCGATGAACAACATCACGACGTCGCTCGGCGCCGGGGGAAAGAGATTCTCGATGTAGGCGGTGAAGAAGAGGGCAGCGTAGACGCCGAGGGGGGGAAGGCCCTGCAGCCACTGGATGATCGACTCGGTCATGCTCGCGATCGGTTTCGTAGGTGTCGCGCGATCGCCTCGCGCGCGGGTGCGCCGCCGGTTCGTGGCGACGAAGATAGCGACGACGCAATGAAAAACGCCCGGTCGCTTCTCGGCGCCCGGGCGTTTCGGAGAGATCTGCGGCGCTGGCCGCTTCGAGGGAGACTACTTCGACTTCGTCTTGGCCTTGAGCTCCTTCATCATCGCGGTATAGCCCTTCTTGTCGAGGGTCTTCAGCGCGCGCGCGGTCGCGCGAACGGTGACCCAGCGATTCTCCTCCTCGACCCAGATGCGCTTGGTCTGGAGGTTCGGAAGGAACCGGCGGTTGGTGCGATTGTTCGCGTGCGAAACGCTCCCACCGAACATGGGTCCCGTTCCCGTCAGCTCGCAACGGCGTGACATTGTAGCCTCCTCTGATATTCTCTGTGTAAGTTGCTCAGTTCAATTCAAGAACCGCTAATCTAGGGAACAACGCTCGGCGGGCCAAGCGGAATATCGGTCCGCCGGGCGCCACCGGCCATTGCGATACAGATGGAAACACGAGCTCTCGACGCGACCGATCCCGACAACCGATCATTGGCAATCGAGGAGGCCGCGCGCCTGCTGCTGGCCGGCGAGCTCGTCGCGTTCCCGACCGAGACCGTCTACGGCCTCGGCGCCTCCGCACTCGACGAGCGCGCGATCGCGCGTGTCTTCGAGGTGAAGGGGCGGCCACTCGACAATCCCCTGATCGTGCACGTCGCCGACATCGCCGCGATCGCATCGGTGGCGCTCGTCGACGAGCGCGTTGAGCGACTGGCCGCTGCCTTCATGCCCGGGCCCCTGACACTCGTGCTTCCGGCGCGTGACGCGGTCCCGGCGAGCGCCCGTGGCGGCCTCGCGACCGTAGCGGTGCGCATCCCGGATCATCCCGTCGCGCTCGAGCTTCTCCGCGCGGCCGGCCCTCTCGTCGGACCGTCGGCGAACGTCTCCGGCCGTCCCAGTCCCACCCGCGCCGCGCACGTCATCGACGATCTCTCCGGACGCATCGCCGCCGTGCTCGACGGCGGTCCGTGCCGCGTCGGGATCGAGTCGACCGTACTGGATCTGAGCTCCGGCGATGCCCGCATTCTTCGACCGGGACTGGTCGAGCCCGCCGCGATCGAGGCCGTCCTCGGCGCCGAGGTCGCGACGGCCGGTGGCAACGATCGCCGCTCGCCCGGAACGCGCTACCGTCACTACGCTCCGACCGCGGCCGTGCGACTCGTGCTCGCGGAACAGCCTCCGGTGATCGCGCCCGGCGCGCGCATCGTGTTGACGACGCGACGCCACCTCGATCGATTCAACGGCGTCTTCGTGCGTCTGTTGACGGAGGAGAGGCTCTACGCGCTGTTGCGCGATGCCGATGATGCGGGGATCGAGGAGATCGTGATCTACGCCGAGCCCGGCGAGCTCGCGCCGGGTCTGCTCGATCGCGTCACGCGCGCGGCCGGCGCGGAGCACTGACGCGCCTGTCATGCGTGATCGACGAGGCCGGCGATCGAGCCGGCGGCGCCCCTACTCGAGTCGTGCGAGGTCATCGCTCGAAAGGTGGAGCTCGGCGGCCTTCATGTTCTCCGCCATGTGCTCGAAGCGCCGCGTGCCGGGGATGGGAATGATCGCCGGTGAGCGCTGCAGCAGCCACGCCAGCGCGACGACATGAGGCGTCGTCGAGTGCGCTCTGGCGATGTCGTCGAGCGCGGTCGAAGCCTCGCCGAGCTTCGGCGCGATCCCGCGGCCGCCGATCGGGTTCCAGGGCAGGTATGCCAGGCCGTTGGCCTCGCAGTACTCGATGACCGCATCCTCGTCGGGATCGCGCGCGATGACCGAGAAGCGATTCTGCACCGAGACGATCTCCGCTTCGCCCGAAGCGCGCGCAATCTCCCCGGCATCGAAGTTCGACACGCCGATGAAACGGATCTTTCCCTCGCGCTGCAGGTCGGCGAGCGCGCCGACGCTCTCCTCCAGCGGCACCGCGGGGTCGATCGCGTGGAGCTGGTAGAGATCGATCCGATCGGTCTCGAGCGCGCGCAGACTGGCCTCGCAGGCGCTGCGCAGATGCTCTGGCCGACCGTCGCGCGACCATCGACCGTCCGGACGAACGCTGCCTCCCTTCGTCGCGACCGTCACGCGCTGGCGCCGCTCGCCGCGGAGCGCCTCGGCGATGATCCGCTCGCTGTGGCCGACCTCGGTATGGTCGGCGCAGTAGGCGTCGGCGGTGTCGATGAAGTCGACGCCGAGCTCGTCGACGCCACGCTGTAGCAGCGTGATCGAGTCCTTCTCCGCAGGTCGTCGATCACGGTCGATCGAGAGGTGCATCGCGCCATAGCCTACATCACCGACCGCAAGTCCCGTCTTCCCGATAGTGCGCATGGGTATGATCCTGATTGGTTGTCTGCAAGGCAGGGGATGCAACCGGGATCGGCCATCCGATCACACCCGCTTCAACATCCATTGACGTCCGCGGATCGACCAGGTGCCGACCGCGGCGAAGACGAAGTAGCTGATGGTGATCGCGAGGAAGACCCCCGACACCTGCAGCGAGGAGTGCAGCGACAGAAGGTATGCCAGCGGCACCTGCACGAGGAAGAGCACGCCGGTGATGATGAGCATCGAGCGCAGCGCATGCCCGGCTCCGGAGAGCGAGCGCGTTGCCGACTGACCGACGACGAAGAAGAGGTAGCCGAAGACGGCGATGTGCAGATAGGTCACCGTCAAGGAGACGACCGCCGGATCGCTCGAGAAGAGCATCGCGAGCGGTCGGGCGACGAAGTAGATGACCACGCCCATGGCCACGATGACGCCGCCGAGATGTCGGACCGCGGTCTCGCGGAACTCCTTGACGCGCTCGAGCCGACCGGCGCCGATGTTCTGGCTGACGAGCGTCTCGATGGCGATGCCGACGGCGAAGATCGGCATGAAGACGATGATGTCGACGCGCAGGCCGATCGTATAGGCGGCGGCCGCGGCGGTTCCGAAGTGGTTCGCGAGCGCGATCAGCAGCACGCGGCAGAAGCTCACGGCGAGTCCCTGCATCGACGCCGGCACACCGAGCTTGAAGATGCTCGCGATCAGGTCGCGATCGAAGCGCAGGGTCAGTCCGTGCAACCGGAGGTTGAGCCGGCCGCTGAAGAGCACCGACGCGCTGAGGATCGCGCCGATCCACTGCGCGATGACCGTGCTGATCGCCGCGCCCTGCAGACCGAGCTTCGGCAGTCCGAGCAGACCGAAGATTAGCAAAGGATCGAGCAGGGCGTTGACCAGCGCCGTGATCGTGAGCACGACCATGGGGAACACCGTGTTGCCGGTCGAGCGCACCGATGCGTTGACCTGGAAGATCAGGAGGCTCGCGGGCAATCCGAACAGAAGCGTCAGCAGGTACGTCCTGGTGTGCTCGTAGACGGCGCCGGAGAGTCCCATGAGCGACAGCAGGAACGGGAGCGCGAAGGCGACGACGATGGCGACGACGGTCGCGTAGATGCCCATGAAGCTGAACGCCTGCGTCGCGATCACCGATGCCTGCGAGCGTCGCTCCTCGCCGATGCGGCGAGCGACGACGATGCCGGTGCCGATGCAGAAGCCGCTGCCGAGCGTGAAGATCACGAAGTTCACCTGGTCGGCGACACCGAGCGCGGCGATGACGTCGGAGCCCAGCCGCGACACGAAGAACATGTTGATCCACGAGTACACGGCGTTGATGACGAATCCCGCCGTCAGCGGGATCGCCAGTCGCCACAGCGTTCTCGCGACCGGTCCGTTGACCAGGTCGGGATCACCGGCGCGTGTGCGCGGAAGCGCGGCGCGCGCCGTGCCCGAGCCGTCAATGTCGTATGATCTCCTGCGGTCGAATCTCACTGTCGTGCCGTCGGTGGTGCCCCTTCACGGCGGGATGAACGTGCCGCGAACGAACTGGTCAACTTAGCGTCCGCCACCGCGCGAAGGGGTAGCAAACCTTAACACTTCCTCTCGATCCGTGACGACGCACATGCGTGCTCGGAGCGCTCGCCAAGGCTCGGTAACTTGGCCCACGCTTTTCGAATCTTTATGTTTCGCCCAATGAAAACTTCACACAACTCCTACCTCGTCGAGCACAACGACACGCAACTCCAGGCGACCTCAACCGAATATGGCGTCCATGTCGCCGGCGAGGAGCACCCGGTTCCGATTCTCGACGGCGATCGCCTCCGCAGTCTCGTTGGACTCTTTTCCGACGGCCTCGATACGCCGATCTACGTCGAGCAGGGCGACGCGCCCAACGACTACGTCGTCTACCTTCGCGGCGAAGTCATCCCGGTGCGCGTGCTCAGCGCGCGCGATCAGCGCCTGCAGGCGCTGCGCAAGAGCGCCGTCGGGAGCCGATCGAGCGCTCACCTGGTGAGCGCGCCGATGCCCGGGATGCTGAAGGAGATTCTCGTCGGTGAAGGACAGGTGGTCGTCAAGGGTGAGACCCTGTGCATACTCGAGGCGATGAAAATGGAGAACGAGATCAAGGCGCCTGCCAGACTCATGGTCAAGCGTTTGATCGTCTCGGCTGGAACGGCCGTTGAAAAGGGCGCGCCGCTGCTCGAGCTCCAGCCGGAAGGCTAGACCGAAACGGACCGCAATCATCTCATCATACCGGAAGAGGAGTCGAACATGAGCATCTTCGGGCGAATGACGGATATCGTCAAAGCCAACATCAACGATCTGCTGGATCGAGCCGAGGATCCGGAGAAGATGATCAAGCAGATGGTGCTGGAGATGGAGGAAGCGGTCAACAAGGCGACGCTCGCCGTCGGCTCGGCCATTGCCAACGAGAAGTCCCTCGAGCGTCAATACAACAAGCAGCTCGCGCAGACCAACGACTGGCAGCAGAAGGCGATCACCGCGGTCAACGCCGGCCGCGACGATCTCGCACGCCAGGCGCTCGAGCGCAAGAACACCATCGGCAAGAACGTCGCCGACCTCGATCGGATGGTCACCGAGGCGCGCACGACCTCGACGCAGCTTCGCGGCCAGCTCGATCAGCTCAAAGCGAAGCTCGACGAGGCCCGCATGCGCCAGAATACGCTGATCGCGCGCTCGCAGGCCGCCAAGGCGAAGAAGCAGATCGCGCAGTCGTTCGCCGGCATCGGCAGCGACGCGTTCTCGAAGTTCGACAAGCTCGAGCAGCGCGTCGAGAAGACCGAGGCCGAGGCCGACGCGTTCGCACAGCTCGCCGGCGAGAACACGTCGCTCGAGGATCAGTTCAAGATGCTCGGCACCAGCACCGAGGTCGACGACGAGCTCCTGCAGCTCAAGGCCCAGCTCGGAACAGGCAGCCAGTCCGCCGGGAGTCTCACCGAGGGCTCGGGCGCGAAGGAGTAACCACGTCGAAGAACCTCACGTCGAACTATCCATGAGCAATCATATTCCGATGGAACAGAACCAGGAGCTGCTGGATGCCGCCCGTGTGCGGGTGCGCGAGTATCTGAACGAGATCCATCCCGATTTCGTCGAGTTCGAGGATGGTCGTTTCACCGTACAGGAAGGCTCGGCGACGATCTCGATCACCATCCGCCCCTGGCATGAAGGGGATTCCGCTGTCGAGTTCACGAGCCAGCTCGTCACCGGTGGCACGATCGACGAGAAGGTCATGCGGTGGCTGCTCGAGAAGAACGTCGAGCTCCATTTCGGTGCGCTCGGACTGCTCTTCGACGACACGATCGTCTACTCGCATACGCTCCCCGGCTGCGATCTCAGCCGCAAGGAGTTCGAGGCCACGATCCGTACCGTCTCGATGATCGCCGATCACTACGATGACGAGCTCATGGCGATGACCGGCGGTACCAATGGTCCCGCCGCCGTCGAGCAGGTCGCCGCGGAGCTGGGTAAGAGCTGAGAGCCACGTCCGTCGACGCTCTCGAAAGAGAAGAAGGGCGGTCCCGATTCGGGACCGCCCTTTCATGTTCGGGGGGCTACGGCGTCGTGACGCGAAAGCTCGTGCCGTCGAAGATGATCCAGCGCCGTGAGGCATCCAGACCGATCGTGCGCGTTCGTCCGGCTCGATCGAGCTCCCCGACCACCGGTCCCGCGTCGGTCGGAACCGTGGTTGCGACGCCGGGCTCGATCTGCCGTGCGACGTTCGCGGGTGAGTTGACGAAGAAGGCGCCGCTGCGGACGGTGAGCCACAGGAGCGAGTCGTGATCGATCCGGATGCCGACCGGCAACGCTCCGACTTCGAGGCGGGAGGCGACGGCGATCGGCCGGTCGCGATCGCCGGTCAAATGCCGCACCGTGCCGGCGAAGCCGAGGTTGAAGACGGGGACGCCGCCGACCTTCCCCGGTACCGTGGCGAAGCGGAGCGTGTCGCCCGGTGGCGTCAGGGCCGCGACGCGACGAATGTCCGGCGCGAGTCGACCGGCCAGCTCGCTCGCCTCGATCCACCGCCGAATGGTCATCCCGTCGATCACCGCATAACCGATGCCGAGCGCCGCGATCGCCACGAATCCCGCGCGGCGATTCCGCTCCGTGAGCCGCGCCACGAGCCACCCCGCGCCGATCGCAAAGAAGATCGAGGGGATGTAGAGGTACCACCGCATCGTCAGTCGCAGCACCGGAATCAACGTCACCAACAGTGCGGTCGCACAGAACAGAAGCGGACCGAGACTGCGTCGCCATCGGAGCAGAACGAATGCTCCCATGGCGAGCGCGGCGACGGCCAGGCCAATGAAGAGGCCCGGACGCGCGCGCAGGAGCTCCTCGGTCGCAGCATGACCGGCAGGGATCACCAGCAGGCCCATGTAGGTCGCGACGTTACGCACGAGGTTGACGATCGGCACGTCGCCGTGCACGCCGGATGAGGCGAAGAGGTTGTTGTCGAGCGCGATCCACCGAGCCAGCAGAACGCCGCCGACGACGATCGCCAGCGGCAGCGAGGCGACCATCACTACCGTGCGACGCTCGCGTACCTGCGCATCGCGACGCAGCCACCACGCGACGATGCCCGCGACGATCGGGAGGGTGATCGCCATCTCCTTCGTGAGCATCGCCAGCAGTCCCAGCCCGAGCGTTCCCACGAGCGTCCAAGCGCTCGGCGCTTCGAGATGTCGCGCAAGGATAATGAGCGACGCGAGGTAGAACGTCGCGCAGAGCACGTCGGTGCGTCCGGCGATCCAGTAAAGGGAAGTCTCGTGAATCGGATGCAGACCGAAGAGGAGCAGCGCGAACAGGGCAGTGGCCTCGTCGAAGCGCAGTGCCCGCGCCAGGCGCCAGACCAGGAGCGTGTTCAGCAGGTGGAGCGCGAGGTTGGTGAGGCGGAATCCCGAGGGCGTCCATCCCCACGCGAGGAAGTCGAGGGCGAGACTCAGATCGAAGAGCGGGCGGTAGTAGACCTCGATCACCTCGGCGCGCGAGAACAGTGCCTCGAGCAACGGCAGCGGCCGGTGCAGCGCGAACTCGATGATCGTGTAGTCGTCGTTGACGAAACCGATGGCAAGCATCGGCGCGAGGGCCGCCGCGACCGCAGCGAGTGCGAGCGCGACCTGCACGCCCCTACGCATTGCGCGTAAGAGCGAACTCGACGAACTCCAGCAGCGAGCGCTTCGCCGGCGAGTCGGGGAAACGGGCGATGGCGGCACGCGCGCGCTCGCAGTACTCGATCGCCGTCTTCTCGGCGTAGACGATACCGCCGTACTGCGTCACGAACGCGCGGACGGTCGCCGAGCGCTCCGCTGACTCCTTGCCGCTGCGGATGAGCTTGAGGATCGCCTTCGACTCCTTGCGCGGCGCCTGAGTCATCGAGTGGATGAGCGGGAGTGTGAGCTTGCGCTCCTTGAGGTCGTTGCCGACGGGCTTGCCGATCGCAGCGCCGGTGGAGACGTAGTCGAAGATGTCGTCACGGATCTGGAACGCGATGCCGACGAGCTCACCGTAGTCGCGCAACGCCTGGCGCGCCTCGATGTCGTCGGTCGCGCTGGCGGCGCCGAGCGCGCAGCAGGTGCCGATCAGCGAGGCGGTCTTGTCGGAGATGATGCGGAAGTACTCCTCCTCGCGGATGTCGAGCTGGCGGGACTTCTGAATCTGCAGCAGCTCGCCCTCGCTCATGCGGCGGACGGCGTCGGAGGTGAGGCGGAGGAAGTCGAACTCGCCGTGGTCGACGGCGACGAGCAGGCCGCGCGACAGCAGGTAGTCGCCGACGAGCACCGCGACCTTGTTCTTCCAGACGGCATTGATCGACGGGAACGAGCGGCGCTCGTCGGCCTCGTCGACGACGTCGTCGTGCACGAGCGTCGCGGTGTGCAGCAGCTCGACCATGGTCGCGGCGACGTAGCTGCGACGCGAGACTCCGCCGGCGACCTCGGCCGCGAGCATCACGAGAATCGGCCGGACCTGCTTGCCCTTCTGCCGGAGCAGATAGCGCACGACGATGTCGAGCAGGAGGATCTTCGAGTGCATCGAGTCGCGAAAGAAGCGTCGGAACTCCTTCAGGTGCGGATCGATCGGACGTGAGATTGCGCTGAGATCCATTCTATGGCTGCCGGCTCCGGACGGTTCGAGAGCGTGATTCGATGCTATTGCTGGTCGGCGGTATTCTCGATGTCCTCGTCGCCGAACTGTTCGGAGTAGGCTTCGTCGCGCTTGCGCGCGGCGACGGCCGACACGAGGATGCTGATCTCGAAGAGACCGTACAGGGGCACGGCAAGGATGAGCTGATTGAAGGGGTCGGGCGTCGGAGTGATGATCGCCGAGGTGATCAGGATCACGACCGCCGCGTGGCGACGATAGTGCCGCATGAACGCCGGCGTCAGGATGCCGAAGCGGCCGAGCGCGAACGCGAGCATCGGCATCTCGAAGACGACGCCGCAGGCGAGGATGAACCCGAGCACGAAGCTGAAGTACTCACTGATCGCCCAGAAGTTGACGATCCCCTCGTAGACGAACCCCGACGCGAACTCGAGCGACGTCGGCACCATCACGAAGTACGCGAACGTGACGCCGAGCAGGAAGCAGAAGATCGTCGCCACCGCGATCCAGCTCGAGTACCGCCGCTCCTTCGGATACAGTCCCGGCCTGACGAACTGCCAGAACTGCCAGATGATCCACGGAATCGAGATGATCAGTCCGCTGACGAGCAGCACCTGCAGCGTCAGCGTCAACTGACCCATCGGATTGATGTTCTGCAGGTTCACCTTCGCGACGCGCGCCGGCCTGAGGAGAATCTCCTGGATGATGAAGTCGCTGAAGACCGCCGCGATGATCGCGGCGACGACCAGTCCGAGGATCGCCTTGATAATACGCGAGCGAAGCTCCTCGAGATGATCGAAGAACCCCATGTCGCCTCGCGGCGCATCCTCGGGATTCTCGGGCTCGGGGACCGGCTCGATCGGGCGGATCGGCGGCGGCTCGTCGTGGCTGGCGCCGCGGTCGGCGTATGGCCAGTCCTGGTAGGCCGCGTCGGGCTGTGGCAGGTCGGTCGGCTCGGGCTCGGGCAGCGCGTCGAATGCCGACTGCGGCTCGGACTCGCCCGCGGGCTCGAGCTCACCGTTGACGCCCGTCTCGTGCGGGCTCTCGGGCTGCACGGCATCGCCGGGCGCGCCGGCGACCGGCGCCTCGGTGTCCCCGGGCATGTGCGCGCCGGCGACCGGCTCCGGCGCCGTGTCGTCTCCGTCGGGGCGCTCGCTATCGTTGTCGCTGTCTGCCATGAAGGGCCCTAGACCGTCGCGGCGGTTGGCAGCTCGGGACGCGGACCGGCCTGCTCCTGCAGATCCGGGTACAGCGGGAACTGTCCGCAGAACTCGCGCACCTCGTTGCTGACCGTCTGCTGCAGCTCGGTGTTGTCGACGTTCAGGAGGATGCGATCGATGAACTCCGCGATCTGACCCATCTGCGCCTCGCCGAGTCCGCGCGTGGTCATGGCGGCCGAGCCCAGGCGGATGCCCGAAGTGATCAGCGGCGACTTGTCGTCGAACGGAACCGCGTTCTTGTTGCAGGTGATGCCGGCATGGTCGAGCGCGATCTCGGCGGCCTTGCCGGTGAGCCCCTTGTTGCGCAGGTCGACGAGCATCAGGTGGTTGTCGGTGCCGCCGGAGATGATGTTGTAGCCGCGCTCGACGAGCGCGGCGGCGAGCGCCTGCGCGTTGCGGATCACCTGTCCGGTGTAGTCGCGGAAGCCATCGGTGAGCGCTTCGCCGAAGGCGACCGCCTTCGCGGCGATCACGTGCATCAGCGGTCCGCCCTGGATGCCGGGCATCACCCACGAGTCGATGATCTCCGACATCATCTTCGTCCGGCCCGATTTCGGCGCGACGAGTCCGAACGGATTCTCGAAGTCCTTGCCGAGCAGGATCATGCCGCCGCGCGGGCCGCGCAGCGTCTTGTGCGTGGTCGAGGTGACGACGTGGCAGTGCTCGACCGGAGAATTCAGCCAGCCCTTGGCGATGAGTCCGGCCGGGTGAGCGATGTCTGCCATCAGGAACGCTCCGACCTCGCGGGCGATCTCGCCGAAGATGCTGTAGTCGATGTTGCGGCTGTAGGCCGAGGCGCCGACGGTGATCATCTTCGGCTTGTGCTCGCGGGCCTTGTCGCGCACGGCGTCGTAGTCGATGAGACCCGTCGCCGGATCGATCCCGTAAGCGACGAACCGGTAGAATTTACCGGAGAAGTTCACCGGCGAGCCGTGTGTCAGGTGTCCGCCGTGCGAGAGGTCCATGCCCAGCACGGTGTCGCCGTGCTGCAGGAACGAGAAGTACGTGGCCATGTTCGCCGACGAGCCGGAGTGCGGCTGGACGTTGGCGTACTCGGCGCCGAAGAGCTGCTTCAGCCGGTTCTGCGCCAGCGACTCGGCGACGTCGACCCACTCGCAGCCGCCGTAGTAGCGGCGCCCGGGGTAGCCCTCGGCGTACTTGTTCGTCAGGACCGATCCCTGCGCCTCGAGCACCGCGCGGCTCGTGAAGTTCTCGCTGGCGATCAGCTCGATCTTGTCGTTCTGGCGGTACAGCTCACCGGTGATCGCGGTGTAGAGCTCGGGGTCCTGCTGGCGAACGTGCTCGAACATCGAAGTGCCTTACTGTGGGAAAGAATGTTCTCGTGGATCGAAGGAGGGGCTCAGCGCCCGGTGAGCGCATGGATCTTGTCGACGCGGCGGCGATGGCGCTCGTCGCTCGACGAGTCGGTCGACAGGAAGGTCTCGACGATCTGCTGCGCGGTCGGCCAGTCGACGAGACGCTCGCCGATGGTCAGCACGTTGGCGGCGTTGTGCTCACGCGCCAGGCGCGCCATCTCGACGCTGGTGCAGTTGGCCGCACGAACCCCTTCGGACTTGTTGGCGACGATCGAGACGCCGATGCCCGAGCCGCAGACGATGATCGCCCGCTCGGCCTCACCGTGCGCGACCGCCTCGGCCGCGGGATGCGCGTAGTCCGGGTAGTCGCACGCGTCGCCGTTGGACGGACCGAAGTCCACGACGTCGTGCCCAGCCTCGCGGAGCATCTCCACGATGCGGTCCTTGTACTCGACACCGCCGTGGTCGGCGGCAAGCGCGATCCGTGCCATGCTCGACAGTTCCTCGAAAGAACGTGAAGATACGTTGAATCGCTGTGGCGGAGTAGAGACGAGGTGTTTCGCGGGGGAGGCCGTCAGAAGCCCGCGCTGAGTCCGACGTGATGCGTGAGGTCACCCGGTCCGTCGTGCCAGCGCACCGCGTAGTCGATCCTGAGCTCGCGGGCGAACTCCACCGGCAGTCGATAGAGGAATCCGCCCGAGACCTCGCCCGACGTGTTGAGGCCGGCGCGGAATCCGAGGTCGATCGTGGCCAGCGGGACGGCCTCGACCCCGAGGGCGAATACCGGCAGCGAGTCGATCTGCGCCATGCGCACGCCGGCGGCGCCGAGCACGTAAGCCTTCGGGCGCATCTGCTGCGTCGTCGGCGTGCCGCTGGGATCCAGCCGCAGGGATTCGATGCGTTCCTCGAGCGACTGCACGTAGGTGGCGCTCAGCCGGGCCTCCCACGGGATCCGCTCGCGCAGCGTCGACTCTCCGGCCACCATCTCTCCGGCGATGTTCGCGAGCGTCATGCCGACGTAGAAGCGCTCCTCGAACGCGAGGGTTCCGGCGAGGTCGACCGCGTAGCCGGTGTTCGTCGCCTCGTATCCGCTGAGGCCGCGGCGCAGCATCCTGAGCGTCGCGCCGACGCTGCCGGGACCGATCGACAGCGCGCCGCCGAGCACGAGTCCGAGCTCGCGATCGGAGAACGACCCGATGCGCTGGCGGCGATCGTCGAACCGGGGCTGCTCGGTCGTGCCGATCGTCGTCACGCCGGCGCCGACCGCCGCGAAGCGACCGACCGGCATCGCCGCGCCGAGCGCCGCGACGCCGATGACGCCGAACGCCGGCGACGACCAGCTCGCGGTCGTCGTTGGTCCGTCGATCCAGGCCAGGGCGGAGCTGTTCGAGAAGAGGGTGGAGGCATCAGGCGCGAACGGAACGCTCACGCCGCCGAGAGCGATCTCCGGTGCGAAGACCGGTGTGCGCAGCGAGGCGCCGGCGTAGCCGCCCACGCGCTGCGCCATTGCCGGCGCGGCAGCCAGCAGGGCAAGCGCCACGAGGGCGCGAGGATGAAGGCTGCGGAATCGACGGGGAGCGAGCGGGATTGGATTCACGATGTGCTCGTAGGGCGGGCGCCAGCACGCGAGCGCGCTCAGCGCGAGAGCATGACCTTGTTGATGATCCGCTGGCCGGCGGCCTCGAGCACGACGATGTACGGACCGTTCGGCAGACCTCGCGTGCGGAACGCGAACTCGTTCCTGCCCTTCAGCGCTACCGTCGTCGGATGCACTTCGACGATCCGGCCCAGAAGGTTGAACAGACTCACCTTGACACCCGGCGTGTCCTCGGGAAACACCGCCCGCAACGTGATCGTCGCATTGTCGGCCGAGCGAAAGAGCTCCGCGGTGATCTCGCGCGCCTTCGGATCCTGCTGCTGCGCGGCTCCTGCCACGTGGCACGCCCGGGCCTCCGCACGCGAGGACATCGGCGTCGCCAGAAGCATGACGCTGACGCCGAAGCAGGCGAGCCGGATGAGGGTCCTGGAGGTGGTCAACGTTTGACGATGCTTAGTGGCAGGGCGATGCGATCACCGCCGGTTGAGGTGATCAGGCAAATATACGCGCCGTCCGCCACAATCTCCCCCGCGTCGTTGCGGCCGTCCCACGTCAGCCGGTGCAGCCCGGAGCGCAGCTCATCGGCGTCGACGAGGCGCCGCGTGATCGCGCGCGACACGTCGTAGACGGCGACGCTGACCGTGCCGGGAGCGTTGAGACGGTAGATGATCGTCGCGCCCGATTCCGACGCGTCGGTTGGGTCGAACGGGTTTGGCGCCACGAAGTCGGCCTCGCCGATCTCCTCGACGACGAAGCGCGCCAGCCCGGTGCCGCAGCCGACGTCGCAGCAGACGCGCGCGAGCACCTCCTGCGAAAGCTCGCCGGGCACGTCGAGCTCGAAGCGCTCGGCCGTGCGCGCGACCGTCTCGACGTCGCTCCACGTCGATCCGTCGTCGGTGCTCAGCGCGATGCGCACCGAATCGCACGAGTACTCGAGCTCCGACCAGCGAAGCTCGCGGCGTCGTGAGCCGGCGCCGGTGATTGGCGCGGTGACGACCTGCCGTGTCGGGAAGCGCACGGTCGTCGACGCAGGCTGCGAGACGACCGTTCCGTCGGTCGTCACGAAACGGAACTGGATGACGCGATCCTCGAGCGAGCCGCACTGCAGGTCGGCCGGACACGGCATCGGCAGCGACACCTCGGCGGCGCCGTCGCGGACGACGACGCGCCCCGGTACTCTCGTCCACCCGGAACCGGGGAAGAGGTACTCGAGCTGCAGGCTGTCGATGCATCGCACGCGCGTCGCGATCGTCACCGGTTCGCCGACGCCGGCCGAGGCGACGGCGAAGCTCTCGATCGTTGCCGGCAGCACCGTGAACTCCCGGCTCTCGGCGGAGATCGTCGGTACGTCGCGATCGCTGACGCGCAGGCGGTAGCGACCCGGCGCCAGCGCCGCGTCGCTCAACGTGTAGCTCTGGTCCGCCGACGACGGGATGTCCTCGACGAGCGTCGTGTCGAGCGAGTCGACGCGTAGCAGCTCGATGCGCATCCCGCCCTCGCCGCCACCGACCGCACGCTGCCAGCGGATGACCACCGGCTCGCTCGCGCAGATCTCGGTGCGATCGATCGCGACGACTCCGAGCGGAGCCGGATGAGGCCTGCCGAGAACCCAGGTCGCAGCCTCGGTGGAAACCACGAGGTCGTTGGCTCCGTCGGCGTCGACATCGGCGATCGCCGCGGCGAGCACGCGCGCGTCGAGCGTATAGGTGCCGAGCGTATCGAAGTAGTTGCGCACCTCGAGCTGCAGGTTCCGGTCGTCGTAGTCGCGGAAGCGCAGGATGCTCACCGTGTTACCGTCGGCGATGACGATCTCGTCCTTCTCGAGCGGGTCGAGCACGAGGTCCCCGGCAGCCAGGAGCGTCCCGCGGATCGCCTGGTCGGCATGCAGCGCGAGCAGTCCGCGAAAGACGAAGAAGCGGTTGCTGTCGAGCGGCGCGCCGTCGAGACGGCGGCGCACGACGACGATCTCACGGCCCGGCGACGGTCTGATCGGACCGATGGAGTTGTCGAGGCCGTCGAGATCGGCCTGCACGATGCTCCATCCCAGGCCGCTGACCGTCGTGTCGGTGAAGATCGGCGCGGCCTGCTGATCGGGATTGAGTCCGGCGTTGTACAGCCGCAGCAGCAGCCGCGGACGCCCCGGGCGCGCCGCGTCGTGCTCCTCGGTGATGAGCCGGTACGGTTGCTCGCGCGCGGGCGTGCCGGTCGTCAGCCGCACGAAGTACGAGTTCGCCTGCGCCGGGACGATGCCCGGCACGACGACCGACGGAGGCACCGGCGGGATCTCGATCTCCTGCTGCAGCACCGGCGAGCGCACGTCGGAGAGCCACGCGTAGGCGCGGTTCGAGTTCGTCTCGACCGCGCCGCGGTTGGGAATGAGTTGGGCCGCGATCATCGGCTGCGCGAACGTGTACGCGCTCGTCGACATCGCGAGCAGTCCCTCGCCGCCGGCGGTATCGACGGTCAGCGACGACGGATGATCGAGCGTGCGCGGCGCAACGACGTAGCGCCAGTCGGGAACGACAGTCGGCGTCGACGGGTTGAGCCGGTAGCGGCGCACGCCGTTGACCATCGTGTCGCTGCCGAAGGGAACGAAGCGATCCTGCGAGACGAGCGCGACCGCGATCGGCGCCGACTCGCCCGGCGGCGTGTACGCCGCGATCGGCGCGACCGTGACCGTGAGATTCTCCGTCCGCTGCGAGTTCAGCCGGAGGATCGCCAGTTCCTGCAGCAGTCCGAAGTCCGGGCGCAGCAGCAGGCCGTACGGATCGCGGATCTGTTGAACGCGCGTGACGCCAATGCCGATGGCGTTCGGCACGCCGGCTGCCGTCGGGGTTGGAGCGGTCGTGTTGAAGAGGCCGGTCAGTCGGATCGACGCCTCCTCCGGAAGCGCCAGGCTCACGTCCGTCGCCGAGGTGTCGAGCCAGCCCTCGCTGCGCAGGATCACGATGCGGTCGCCGGTCTGTCCGACGATCTGCTGCGCGCCGCCGGGCTCTCCGCGCAGCGCTCCGACGAGCACGACCGGCGAGCTCCGCAGCGCGGCGGTGCGCCATCGCACGACCGGCACCGAATCGCCCGTCGTCGGCGCCGTCTGGTAGCGCGTTGCCTCGGCCGGGCCGTACGGGTACCACCAGACCGAGCTCTGGGCGTGCGCGGCCGTCGCGCCAAGGAGAAACAGGATGTATCGGACGAGTAGGCGCACAGGGGTGCGGGGTGCGATTGGGAATGGTTGTTGCAGCAAGGGCTCCGAAAGGCTCCCTCCGGACCTGGCCCCGCTCGAATATAGAGGGGCGGCGCCAAAGAGGAGGGGATTTTTGGGTGCGTCGCGGAGCCCGCGATGCGATTAGATTGCGTCTCCGGCGAAGGACGCCGGCGGACGAGTACGGTGCATGGAGGATGACTGGTTGATTCGTTGGGACTTCCTGCCGAACGGTACGACGACAATCAATCAGTGAGAGGAGATACGAAGCGTATGGCACAGGCACGTCAGATTCTCTGGGTGGACGACGAGATCGATCTGCTCCGCCCGCACATCAAGTTGCTTCAGGCCAAGGGGTACGAGGTCGAGACGGTGACCAACGGAGAGGACGCCGTCGCCCTGGTGCGCTCGCGGCCGTTCGACCTGGTCTTTCTCGACGAGTCGATGGTCGGCATGGGCGGACTCGAGACGCTCGTCGAGATCAAGGAGATCGATTCGTCGCTGCCGGTCGTGATGGTCACCAAGAACGAGGCCGAGTCGGTGATGGAGGAGGCGATCGGCCGCCGGATCTCCGACTACCTGACCAAGCCGGTCAACCCCACGCAGATCCTGCTGGCGTGCAAGAAGTTCTTCGAGGGGAAGAAGATCGAGGCCGACTACGTCTCGCGCGACTACATCAAGGAGTTCAACGAGCTCGCCGTCCAGTTGATGAGCCCGATGGACTGGGAGGAGTGGATCTCGCTGTACGTGAAGCTCACGAGCTGGGAGATCGAGTTCGACCGTCATCGCGATCTCGGGCTCGAGCAGACGCTCCAGGACCAGAAGCGCGACGCCAACTCCGAGTTCGGCAAGTTCATCGAGAAGAACTACCGCTCGTGGCTCGCCGGCTCCGGCGCCGACGACCGCCCGCGCCTGAGCACCGACGTGGTGAGCGATCACCTGGTGCCGCGCGTCAAGGAGGACACCGGTCCGGTCTTTATGTTCGTCATCGACTGCATGCGGCTCGACCAGTGGCTGGTGATGGAGGAGCTGCTGAGTCCGTTCTTCACCGTGCAGAAGGACTACTACTACAGCATTCTGCCGACGGCGACCCCCTATTCGAGAAACGCTATATTTGCCGGCCTCTTTCCATCGGAGATCGAGGCGCACTACCCCGACCTCTGGCAGGGGAAGAACGACGACGATCACTCGCAGAACAAGTACGAGAAGGAGCTGCTCGAGAAGCTGCTCGAGCGCAAGCGCCTGACGCTTCGCAGCGGCATCCGCTACGTCAAGATCATCGACACCGACTTCGGCAAGAAGATCGAGTCGGAGATCATGAGCTACACGCAGTCGCCGCTGACGACGATCGTCGTCAACGCGGTCGACATGATGGCACACTCGCGCAGTGACTATCCGATCCTCAAGGAGATCGCTCCGGACGAATCGGCCTATCGCTCGCTGACGCGCAGCTGGTTCGAGCACTCGAGCCTCTTCGGCATGCTGCGCACGCTTTCGCAGGTCCGCAACGCCCACATCATCGTCACGACCGACCACGGGTCGATCCGCTGCATGCGCGGCGCAAAGGTTCTCGGCGATCGCGAGACGTCGACGAACCTCCGGTACAAGTACGGACGCAACGTCAAGGTCGATGACAAGTACGCCGTCTATGTTCGCAACCCCCAGGAGTTCAAGCTCCCGAAACGCGGAATGATGACGGAATATGTGATCTCAAAGGAGGACTACTACTTCGTTTACCCGACGGAGTATCATTACTATCTCAACCATTACCGGGACAGCTTCCAGCATGGTGGCATCTCGATGGAAGAGATGATACTTCCGATCGTGACCTTGAAATCGCGCTGAGACTCCTACCGGAGTCCGGCGCACCCGCGCATCGGGACGGCAGCCGCCGCCCGGGCACGACAGGGCCACCGGGCACGACGAAGCGTGCAACCATTATGGACATTGAAGTCTACTCGAGTACCAGCGAGGAAGAGACCTTTCACCTCGGCATCGAGTTCTCGCGGCGCATCGTTCCCGGCGACGTCGTTGCCTTCTACGGCGACCTCGGGGCCGGCAAGACCGAGTTCATCAAGGGGATCTGTGATGGCCTCGCCGTGCGTGAGATCGTCAGCAGTCCGACGTTCAACATCGTCAACGAGTATCGCGGCGAGGACCGCGGCGGCAGGGCGCTGACGCTCTTTCACATCGATCTCTACCGCATCGAGAATGCGTCGGAGCTCGTCGAGATCGGCATGGAGGAGACCCTTTCCAACACGCAGGCGGTGAAGCTCATCGAATGGGCCGAGATCGCCGAGGCGATCCTGCCCCGCGCGCGCTACGACGTCAAGCTCACCGCGCTCGACGACGAGAACAGCCGGCGCATCGAGGTGATCCATCGCGACGCGATCACCGTCAACGGCTCGAACGGATCGTCGCACGTCTACACGAAGTAAGCGGTTGCTTACGCCCGGAGCCACGACGATGGCTCCGGGCGTTTTTCATTCCCGTCGGACTCTCCGCATGCTCCTCGCGATCGAAACCACCGGTGACACCTGCGGCGTCGCGCTGTTCGAGGGAACGGCGCTGCGCGTCGAAGTGCACGTCGAGATACCCCGCTCGCACGATCGCCTGCTTGCGCGCACCGTCGCCGAGACACTCGAGCTCTCCGGCTGCAGCGCGTCGGACATCCGCGAGATTGCGGTGTCGGTCGGACCCGGCTCGTTCACCGGCATCCGCATCGGCCTGGCGTTCGCCATCGGCTTGTCGATGTCCACCGGCGCGGCGCTGATCCCGGTGCCGACGCTCGACGCGATCGCGTTCAACGTGCGCGACCTCGGCCGCGTCGGCCATCGCTCGCGCGTGATCTCGCTGGTGCCGGCCGGCCGCCTCGGCGTCTACGCGTCGCTGTATGAGATCCAGCCCGAGTTCCGCAAGCTCACCGAGGCGCGCACCATCGCCATCGAGCAGATCCCACCGCTCCTCGACGAAAACGTCTTCGCCGCCGGTCCCGGAGCCCGGCTGATCCCATCGGTGCACCTCGAGGCGATCGCCGTCGACAGCGAGACGCTCACCGCGCGCGCGGTCGGCCGTCGCGCGATCGAGCTGCGCCGTGCCGGCGTCAGCGCGCGGCCCGAGGAGATCGAGCCGTTGTATATTAGCGGCCTTACGAGCGCGGCAATGCCCCACAGCCCGGAATAACGAGAAGAGGAGAATGAACGTGGCCTGGTGGAGTCGAACGAAGAAGAACATCGAGGACCAGCAGGGCCGAGACATGCCCGATGGTCTGTGGACGAAGTGCACCGAGTGCGACGCGATGCTCTACAAGCGGGAGCTCGAGCTCAATCTCTATACATGTCCGAACTGCAACCGACACTTCCGCATCGGCAGCGGCCAGTACGTCGCGATCATCTTCGACGAGGGATCGTTCGTCGAGCACGACGCCGACATCATCTCGACCGATCCGCTGGACTTCGTCGATGAGAAGGCCTACACACAGCGCGTCGCCGAGGCGCGTCGCAAGTCGGGACTCAACGACGCCATGCGCATCGGCACCGGCTCGATCATGGGCAATCGTGCGTCGATCGCGATCATGGACTTCAGCTTCATCGGCGGATCGATGGGCTCGGTGGTGGGCGAGAAGTTCTGCCGTGCGGTCGACCGCGCGATCGACGAGCGCATCCCGTTCATTTGCATCACCGCCTCCGGCGGCGCGCGCATGATGGAGGCGGCGCTGTCGCTGATGCAGCTCGCGAAGACGTCGGCGCGGCTCGCGCGTCTTGCACAGGCGGGCCTTCCGTACATCGCGCTGCTGACCGATCCGACGACCGGCGGCGTGACGGCCTCGTTCGCGATGCTCGGGGACGTCATCCTGGCGGAGCCCAAGGCGCTGATCGGATTCGCCGGTCCGCGGGTCATCGAACAGACGATCAAGAAGAAACTGCCCGAGGGATTCCAGCGCTCGGAGTTCCTGCTCGAGCACGGCTTCGTCGATCACATCGTTCATCGCAAGGACCTGCGCCAGACCCTCGCGCGCATCATCTCGCTGTTGCCGGTGCGTCGCGACGTTCCGGTCGAAGCCTGACGTCACGAGCCAACCCAGCATCCATGCCTTCACGATCGAAGACCGAGGGGCGCGAGCCCGCGCGTCCGGCAAAGCCGGTCAACCGCCCGTCGCGACGCCAGCGTCGTAAACCGACCATCCACATCATCGGCTTTCCGATGGATCTCGGCGCCGGCCGTCGCGGCGTCGACATGGGCCCGTCGGCGCTGCGCATCGCCGATATCGAGGGACGGCTCGAGGCGCTCGGCTATCCCGTCGTCGATCACGGCGACATCGACGTGCAGGAGCCCGAAGTGCTCACCGTCGTCGACAAGAGCCTGCGCTATCTGCCGGAGATCACGCGCTCGTGCGAGCGCCTCGCCCGGCGTGTGAAGAGCTCACTGCGGACGGGGGACTTCCCGATCGTGCTCGGCGGCGATCACTCGATGGCGATCGGGACGATCGCCGGCGTCGCCGCGTACTGCCGCGACGCGGGAAAGCGACTCGGCGTCATCTGGGTCGACGCGCACTCCGACATCAACACGCCCGGCACGTCGCCGTCCGGCAACATCCACGGCATGCCGGTGGCCGCGGCGATCGGCATCGGCTCGCCGGAGCTCGCGCGCGTCGGCGGCGACTATCGCAAGCTCGATCCGCACAACATCGTGATGATCGGGCTGCGCTCGGTCGATGAAGGCGAGCGTCGCGTGATTCTCGAGACGGGCATCCGCGCCTACACGATGACCGACATCGATCGGCTCGGCATGCACCAGGTGATCAACGAGTCGCTCGACTATCTCTCCGAGCGTGCCGATCACATTCACGTCTCGTTCGATCTCGACTCGGTCGATCCGTCGATCGCCATGGGCGTCGGAACGCCGGTGCCGGGTGGGCTGACCTATCGCGAGGCGCACCTGGTGATGGAGACGATCGCCGAGCGCGGAGCGCTCGGCTCGCTCGAGGTGGCCGAGGTCAACCCAATCCTCGACACTTTGAACATGAGCGCGATGTTCGCGGCCGACCTCGTCGCCTCGGCGATGGGGAAGAGGATCCTCTGATGGAGACACTCGAGACCATCCCGGCCGTGCGTGCCGCGATGGCGACGGCCCGCGCCGACGGTCGGCGCGTCGCACTGGTTCCGACGATGGGCTTCCTGCATCCGGGGCACATCGCGCTGGTCGAGCGGGCGCGCGCCGTCTGCGATGTCGTCGTCGCCTCGATCTTCGTCAATCCCACCCAGTTCGCTCCCGGCGAGGACCTCGCCACCTACCCGCGCGACGCCGACGGCGACCGCCGCAAGCTCGAGGCGGCGGGATGCGACTTTCTGTTTCAACCCGATTCGAACGAGGTTTATCCGGACGGGTTCTCGACGTTTGTAAGCGTCGAGGGCGTCTCCAGGCTCTTCGAGGGCGCGATCCGCCCGACGCACTTCCGAGGCGTCGCCACGGTCGTCGCGAAGCTTTTCAACATCGTCCGGCCCGACGTCGCGGTCTTCGGACAGAAGGACGCCCAGCAGGTCGCGGTGATCCGCCGGATGATCGACGACCTCGACTTCGGCATCGCGCTGGAGATCGTCGAGACCGTCCGCGAGCCGGACGGCCTCGCCCGTAGCTCGCGCAACGTGTACCTCGCGCCCGACGACCGCCTGCGCGCGGTCGCGCTGTCGAAGTCACTGGAGGCCGCACGCGGCGCGATCGAAGACGGAGGCTCGCTCGACGAGGCCCGCGCGCGCATGCGAAGCACGCTCGAGCCGAGCGTCGATGCGATCGACTACGCCGAGATCGTCGAGGCCGCGAGCTTCGAGCCGGCGCGCGATGGCGTGGCCGACGGTCTGCTCGCGATCGTCGCCGCGAGAGTCGGCGGCACGCGGCTGATCGACAACGCGCCGATGCCGGCGACGGCCCGGCACTGAGGCGACCCGGGTGCAATCCCGCCTCATCCCGACCGTCCTTTCGACGTCGGCCAATCGTGCTCGACGCGACACAACGCGAACCAATTGATGATTTCGAACACGCGATGACCCGGTTCATGTTCAAATCCAAGATCCACCGTGCGGTCATAACGCAGGCGGACCTCGCGTACGAGGGAAGCCTCACCGTCGATGTGGATCTGATGCGACAGGCCGACCTGCTCGCCTACGAGAAGGTTGCCGTCGTCAACGTCAACAACGGCGAGCGCTTCGAGACCTATCTGATCGAAGGCGAGCCGGGCAGCGGCGTGATCTGCCTCAACGGCGCGGCCGCGCGCAAGGGCGCCGTCGGCGACGTCGTGATCATCATCGCCTACGCTTCGATGAGCGACGAGGAGGCTCGCGTGCACAAGCCGACGATCGTGCATGTCGACAGCCGCAACCGCGTCGTCTCGACGTCCCACGAACAGCCGGCCGGAAAGGTCTACGAGAGTGTCGAATAGGGTCGCGGCCGCAATCATGGCGGCGGGCAAGGGGACGCGGATGAAGAGTCCCGAAACCGCCAAGGTCATGTTCCCCGTGGGGGGCGTCCCGATGGTTCATCACGTGGTTCAGCGCGCTCTCGACTGCGCGGCGGAGCGCGTGATCGCGATCATCGGGCACAACCGTGAGTCCGTCCGCGAGTATCTCGGCGCCGCCTTCGGCGATCGCGTCCAGTTCGCAGAGCAGCGTGAGCAGCTCGGCACCGGGCACGCGATCATGCAGGCAGCGCCGCTGCTCGGTGACTTCGATGGCGACGTGATCGTTCTTTCCGGTGACGTCCCGCTGCTCGGCGCCGCAACGCTCGAGGAGCTTCTTCGCGTGCACCGGGCGGAGGATGCCGTGGCGACCGTGCTGACGGTGACTGCGCCCGACCCGACCGGCTACGGCCGGGTCGTCCGCCGCGACGACGGCTCGGTCGACCGCATCGTCGAGCACAAGGACGCAAGCGACGTCGAGCGCTCCATCGACGAGATCAACTCCGGCATCTACGTCTTCCGCGCACCGGCGCTTCTCGAGGCACTCGGCCACCTGCGCAGCGACAACGCGCAGGGCGAGTACTATCTCACCGACGTCTTCGGCTGGTTCCGCTCGCGTGGCGAGCGGATCGCCGCGTGGCGCTCGTCGGACTTCGGTGAGATCCAGGGGATCAACACGCTCGAGCAGCTCGCGGACGTCGATCGCGAGTTCGCCCGCCGCGCCGGTCGACCCGACCCCGTCGACGGTCCCGCCGTGCGCTGACTCACCCGCGAACCATCATGAAGATCTCTCACATCGGCATTGCGGTCGACTCGCTCGAGTCGGCGGTTGCGAACTATGCGGCGCTGTTCGGATCGAACGATCCTCATCGCGAGATCGTCGACGAACAGGGCGTCTCGATCGCCTCGTTCACCGTCGGCGACGCGGTCGTCGAGCTGACCGCGGCGACGCGCGAGGCCTCGCCGATCGCGAAGTTCATCGGCAAGCGGGGCGAGGGAATCCATCACATCGCCTTCGAGGTCGACGACATCCAGGCGGAGCTCGATCGACTCAAGGCCGCGGGCTGCCGTCTCATCAACGAGACGCCGACCGAGGGCGCGCACGGGATGCTCGTCGCGTTCGTGCACCCGTCGAGCTTCAACGGCGTGCTCGTCGAGCTCTGCCAGAAGAAGGCGCGATGACCCGGCGCTTCCTCGTCAGCGGCCGCGTGCAGGGCGTCGGCTTCCGCTGGTTCGCCGGGCGCATCGCCGAGGCGTTCGACATCCGCGGCTGGGTCCGCAACGCCGACGACGGCTCGGTCGAGATCCTCGCCTGCGGCACGCCGGAGAACCTCCGCTCGTTCAAGGAGCAGATCGAGATCGGTCCGACCAGCGCGCGCGTCGACCGGGTCGAGGACGAGGAGCGCCCCGAGGAGCGCTTCGACGGCTTCATCGTCAAGCGCTGAACGCGAGCGCGTCACGAGTATTCCTCGCAGCAGTTACCTTCCGTCCTTTCCAGACTGAGCAATGATTCGTCAACCTGTCGTACTGATTACCGGCGCCGGTGGTGAAATGGGGCACGGCCTCATCACGAGACTCGCCGAGGAGGGCACGCATCAGATCATCGCGCTCGACATGCGCCCGATCGAGCCCGAGCTGGCCGAGCGCTGCAGCGAGGTCATCATCGGGAACATCCTCGACGTCGGCATGCTCGAGCAGATCGGCGCCCGCTATCAGATCGGCGGGATCTTCCATCTGGCGGCGATGCTCTCGACCCGCGGCGAGTTCGTACCGGAGACCGCGCACGACATCAACGTGCAGGGCACGCTCAACCTTCTGAAGCTCGCCATCGGCGAGGCCCGCAACCAGGGCGCCGACGTTCGCTTCATCTTCCCGAGCTCGATTGCGGTCTACGGCCTTCCCGACGTCGCGACCAAGGCCGCGGCCGGTCGCGTCGGCGAGGACGAGCACCTGATGCCGACGACCATGTACGGCGTCAACAAACTCGCCTGCGAGCACCTCGGCCGCTACTACTCGAAGCACTACCGTCAGCTTGCCGCCGACGCCGATCGTTTCCACGTCGACTTCCGCTCGATCCGTTTCCCGGGGCTCATCAGCGCCGAGACGGTGCCGACCGGAGGCACGAGCGACTACGCGCCGGAGATGCTCCACGCCGCCGCCCGCGGCGAGGCCTACGCCTGCTTCGCGCGTCCGGACACGCGTATCCCGTTCATGGCGATGCCCGACGCGATCGATGCGCTCATGCAGCTCTTCAGCGCGCCGAAGGAGTCGCTGACGCGCACGGCGTACAACATCGGCGCGTTCAGTCCCTCGGCCGAGGCGATCCGTGAGCTGACGATCGGCGCCTTTCCGGAAGCGGAGATCACGTGGGAGACGGACGTCAAGCGACAGGGGATTCTCGACTCGTGGCCGGCCGACGTCGACGACGACGCCGCGCGCGCCGACTGGGGATTCTCTCCGGCCTACAACGCCGAGCGGTGTTTCCGGGAGTACCTGATCCCGAACATCGCCCGTCGCTACGAGGCGGTGCGCTAGGCGGCTTCGCCGGACGCGCGACGGCAGCTTGCGTTTTCACGGGGAAGTGATAACTTCGCGCCCCGCCGCCGCGACCGACGAGGTCACCGCGACCGACGGCGCTGACGGCTCCTCTGGCGTGGTTCTTGCGACCGGGCACCTACCTGCCGGTACGTCGGACCAACGCGCCGGGAAGACGGCAATCGATCGCTCACACGAAGACAGTTCTACGTACCCAAGGAATTTTGAGGAGGAGTCGGCAATGTTGTGGACCCCAGACCTGGCAGCGTACCTCGAGGATGCGCCGTGGCCGGCGACCAAGGAAGAGCTGCTGGATTTCGCCAATCGCACCGGCGCGCCGATGCAGGTGATCGAGAACCTCCAGGAGCTCAACGACGAGGAGGGAGAGGTCTACGAGAGCATCGAGGACATCTGGCCCGAGGCGTCGAATCATGACCTGTTCTATGACGAGGAGTCCGAGGACTTCTAGTCGCGAGCTCGACGCACGGCCGGCTCGCGCGCGCCTTCAAGGGTGCGCCCCGCATGCCGGCAGCCAGGACGTCGCAGAGACCCACCGGGGAAGTAGCAGCCTCCATGTGAAGCCGTTGCTTCCCCGTTGTTGTAGTTCCCCCGGACATCGCCAATGATCGACCGCATCGTCACCGATCGCCTTCGCCGTCGGTTCGCCGTTCTGATCAGCGTCGCCGCCGTCTGTGCCGGCGCCGCGGCGGCGCGTGCGCAGGACGGCGCCGACGAGCCGCCGCCGCGACACACCACCTCGGCGCGGCCGGTGCTCGTCGATATCGAGTTCGAGGGCAACGAGGAACCGGATCTCACCGACAAGGTGCTCAAGGCCCAGATCACCTCGAAGGGAACAGAACGGCCCGCGCTCAGGGTGTTCTCGATCTTCGCGCGCGTCTACGACATCAACCCGCTGATGCCGCAGCGACATCGCGACATGATGCACGAGATCGTCGACAGCCTCAGCGGCGAGGAGCGCTACTTCAACCCGCGGCTGCTGCAGGAAGACACGATGGCGCTGCGGCGCATCTACCAGCAGTTCGGCTACAACGAGGTCCAGCTCGACTACCGGATCCTCATCGACACCGCCCGCAACCGCTCGAGGATCCGCTTCTTCATCGACGAGGGGCCGCGCTATCGCAATCACGGCATCACCTACGTCGGCCTCGAGGAGGTACCGGACGAGGTCCGCGACAAGTTCTCGACGCCCGAGGCCTTCGACGTCGGCGAGGACTACCGCGGCTCGGAGGTCGTCGACGAGTCCGCGCGCGCGGTCGCGATCCTTCAGAACGAGGGATACCCGTTCGCGGCGCGCACCGGCGTCGTCACGATCCACCGCGACGACTCGCTGCGCGGCGAGCGCTACAACTCGACCCTCGTCTCGATCTACACCGGCGAGCGCTATCGCTTCGGCCAGACCAGCTATCGTCCCGACGACGAGTCGGAGGGACCGGAGCTCAAGACCTGGGTGGTGATGCGGCAGCTCGAGTACGAGCCCGGGCAGTGGTACAGCCGCCAGCAGGTCGATCAGTCGCTCTCGAACCTCTACGGCCTCGGCGTCTTCGAATACGTCCGGCTGGACTCGCTGAGCGAGACCACCTCGGGCGACACGCTGGGGATGCAGCTCGTGACCAAGCTCAACGACCCACGCACACTGCTGATCACTCCCGAGGCGAGCTTCGAGCGGTACGTCAACGACTACTACGCGTTCATCGGACTCGGTGCGACATTCACCCACGCGAACCTCTTCGGCGGCGCCGAGAAGCTCTCGGTGCAGTTGCGCGGCCGTCTTCCGTTCGCCGACGTCACCGACGAGCCGCTGTTCACCTACGGCGGTACCGTCTCGTACACCGACCAGACCCTGCTCGGCCGCCGTCAGAGCATCGGCCTCAACGCGGGCTACGATCGCTCGATGGAGGACCGCGTCATCGAGGCTCGCGTGGTCGACGGCGAGAGCGACGAGAAGACGTATCCGCTGATGTCGGACCGGCTGTTCGGGTCGGCAGAGTGGACGATGCGCTTTCCGAAGCACACGTTCTTCGGCTCGTTCACCGCGCGCACGACGCTGCAGTACCTGCGCTACATGCGGGTCCGCGATTACATCTTCAAGAAGGCGACCGTGCGCGTGTCGCAGTGGGACACCTACGACACGCTCGGCGAGTCTCGTGAGGCACTCGCGATCGAGGCGGTCAACGAGGCGCTGCTGCGCAACATCTTCCGCGAGCAGGTCTGGCTCGGCGACGACTCGACGCTGCCGCGCAACGCCGCGGTGCGCGAGAACTTCGACCGGCTGAAGATGAGCGTCGTCCTCAACGGCTCGGCCACCGGCGACAAGCGCGACGACTTCTTCGCGCCGCGCAACGGCTACTACGTCGATTTCCGCAGCGAGATCGGCGTGACGTTCGCCGGGACGTCCTGGTTCAAGGGGGAGGCCGAGTACCGTCACTACCTGCCCTGGGATGACGACAAGGCGGTGGCGCTGCGAGGGCATCTCGGGGGGATCGTTCCGGTAGGGGTCATCAAGCACGTCCCGCTGACGAGCCGCTTCTGGGCCGGCGGCGCCAACAGTCTCCGCGGATGGGGTCCTCGTGAGATGCTCGTGACGACGCCGCCGGAGCTTCCGGGCGACACGGTCATCGGCCGCGAGGTCGTCCAGCAGGTGCTCGCCGACGGACGTCGCCTGCTTGGCGGTCTGATCCTGACCGAGCTCAGCGCGGACTGGCGCTGGCGCCCGTTCAACTTCCCGGCGACCTCGACGCTCATGCAGCAGGTCAACCAGTTGATGATGATCGTGGGTCTCGATGTGGGCGGCGCGTTCTTCCGCGACTTCGACGAGGACGAGGCGTCGCTCGAGAGGTTCGTCGACAACATCGGTGTCGCGCCCTCACTGGCGATCGGCTACGACACGCCGATCGGCCCGATTCGCGTCGGCTTCGGCTGGGCGCTGCACGATCCGATCAACCACGCCGACGAGCCATGGGTGACGCAGCGTCCGGTGACGATCGGTGACTGGGCGTGGTTCTTCTCGATCGGACACGCGTTCTGAGTCGTAGATTTGCGCTTCTGGATTTGATCGCACTTCACGCATCGAACGAATCAGCAGACATGCCCACGTACGACTACCTCTGCCGCACCTGCGGCCACCGCTTCGAACACTTCCAGTCGATGAGCTCCGAGCCCCTGACGAAGTGCCCCGTCGAGGACTGCATCCTCGAGGACGAGCGCAAGGGCACCGGCGACGTCGTCCGCGCGATCGGCGGGGGCGCCGGTCTCGTATTCAAGGGCGGGGGATTCTATCTCACCGATTACGCGCGCAAGGGATCGAAGGGAGGCGGGGGCGAGGGCGGAAGCTCGTCGGGTGGCGGCACGTCGTCCGGCGGCGGCTCGTCGTCGGAATCGTAGCGGCTAGATCTCCGACCACGTCTTCTTGCGCGCGGCGACGAGCATCACGAACACGGCGATCACCGTCGTGTAGAGCGCCGAAGCGACGCCCGCACGGCCGAAGAAGCTCCAGAACGACAGGTCGGTCGGCTGGACGTAGAAGAAGTAGTAGATGACGTTGTGCACGAGCGCAGCGAGCGCGACGATGCCGAGGAAGCGGAACGTGCCGATCGCCTCGTGAGTCGTCAACTGCTCGTTGAAGAAGTAGCCCGCGACGAATGCGGCGATCATCTTCGAGAGGGCATTGGTGCCCATGATGTCGCTCGAGATGAAGTCGAAGAGCAGGCCGATGATGAATCCGGCGATCTCGCCGGCGAACTGTCCCTCGCGCAGCGCGATGTACACCGCGAAGATCACGAGCAGGTCGGGCGTCACCTCGTCGACGGCGACGACGCCGAGGTTGAGCTGCACGAGCACCAGCAGCAGTGCGACCGCCGCGTAGCGCATGAGACTGACCGGGGAGATCATCGCGATCCCTCCCCGGCATCGTCGAGCGAGTCGACCGTCTCGCGGATCCTCTCGCGCTCGGGGTCGGGCTGCTGCAGCACGACGAACGCCTCGTCGAGCGTGGCGAAGTCGACCGCGGGCGCGACCACGATGCGATAGAACAGCGTCCCTTCCTCCTGCTCGATCGAACGGATCGTACCGACGACGAGGTTGGCGGGGTAGAGCTCGGAGTAGCCGGAGGTGACGATGGTGTCCACCTTCAACTGCGGGCGCACGGCTTCGATCTGCCGAAGGAGCATGTGGCGCCCGCCCTCGTAATCCCAGGTCAGCATTCCCTCGTTGCGGCCGCGCAGGGTCATCACCGACAGACGGGTATCACGGTTGAGAAGCAGCTGGACGATGGAGTTGTTGGGGGTGAGGCCGACGATGCGACCGACGAGGCCGCGCTCGGTGATCACGGGCATCCCTTCGCGCACGCCATCCTTCTCGCCGACGTTGAGCACCGCGAAGTTGCGGGCCTGGATGACCGACTTGCCGCGGACCTCGGCCGCGAGCAGCTTCATCGGCGAGCGCTCCTTGAACTCGAGCATCGCGCGGAGCTTCTCGGCCTTGATGCCGGCCTCGCGCAGATCCATCAGCTCGACCGACTGATCGCGCACGAGCTGGCGCAGCGAGCGGTTCTCGGTCTGCAGGGCGTAGGGATTCGGCACCCACGTGAACGCCGACTGCACCGAGGCGATGATCCCGACCGAGATCGTCCGGAACGAGCGCAACTGGGTGTTGCTGCTCGTCGCGATCATGATCATCGAGATCACGATGAGCACCAACGCCGTGACGTACTCTTTGTATCGGAGGATGAGGTCGGCGATGCGGTACATGGATCAGCGAGTCGGGCAACGAACGGCGGGCGACGATCGTGAGGCGTCGTCTAGTAGCGCTTGCTCTTGATCAGGACCTGCGAGTAGCGCCCGAGGTTCTCGAGCACCTTGCCGGTGCCGCGGACGACCGCGGTCAGCGGATCGTCGGCGACAAAGACCGGAAGCGAGGTCTCGCGGCGCAGACGCTCGTCGAGCCCGCGAAGCAGCGCGCCGCCGCCGGTGAGCATGATGCCGCGGTCGAGGATGTCCGCCGAGAGTTCGGGCGGAGTGCGCTCGAGCGAGAGCTTAACCGCGTCGACGATCGCCATGATCGGCTCCGAGAGCGCGTCGCGGATCTCCGAGCTGCTGACGGTCGTCATGCGCGGCACGCCGGCGACGAGGTCGCGGCCCTTGACCTCGATCTGGATCTCGTCCTCGAGGGCGATCGCCGAGCCGACCTCGTGCTTGATCGCCTCGGCCGTGCGCTCGCCGATGAGGATGTTGTGCTGCTTCTTGAAGAACTGGGTGATCGCGTTGGTCATCTCGTCGCCGGCGATGCGGATCGACTCGTCGTTGACGATGCCCGAGAGCGCGATGACCGCGATCTCGGTGGTGCCGCCGCCGATATCGATGATCATGTTGCCGACCGGAGCCTCGACGTCGAGGCCGATGCCGATCGCCGCGGCCATGGGCTCGGCGATCAGGTGCACCTCCTTGGCGCCGGCATGCTCGGCCGAATCACGCACCGCCCGCTTCTCGACCTCGGTGATGCCCGACGGCACGCACACGACGATGCGTCGCGACGGCTGCCAGCTCGGGGAGATCTTGCGGATGAAGGCTCGCAGCATCCCCTCGGCGATCTCGAAATCCGCGATCACGCCATCCTTGAGCGGACGGATCGTCTTAATGTCTCGATGGGTCTTGCCGATCATCGCCTGGGCCTCGCGGCCGATCGCGACGATCTTCTTGGTCGTTCTGTCGAAGGCGACGATCGAGGGCTCGTTCAGAACGATCCCCTTGCCCTTCATCCAGATGAGCGTGTTGGCAGTACCGAGGTCGATGGCTATGTCGTTGGAGAGAAGACCGCGCACGAGATCTGCTTCGAATGGATTGCGAGCGTGAAAACGAAAGGGCGATTCGACGGGCTGGCCATCGATGATCTGGTCGAGGGTGTCGGGACCTCCACCGTCGGGTAGATCGTGCAAATATCACCATTCGGCGACGGCATTCCAAGTGATCGGGCGGCGCATCACAAAAGGAGAAGGCTCCGCGAAGCAGGGCCGTCGGCGAATCGACGATCGAGGCACCGATCAGCCGCGTCGGCGTGATCGTCCGAGAGCTCGCGCGATCTCTTCGCGGGCTGTCGTATCGGCGGCGTATGCCTCGCGCTCGTAGCCGATCGAGCGATACGCACGATGCGTTCGCGAGTGCTCGCGGCGGCTCGCGTGCCGACGACCGTCCGACGATTCATCACCAAGCGACCCCGTGCTCGACGGGCGAAGCAGGCCGATCAGATAACCGAGCGCGTAGCGAGGGTAGAAGAGAATCGGTCGCTCGCGCTGCTGGCGCACATGTTCGGCCTCGTGGCGAATGAGGGCGATCAGCGCATCGGCCGGCAGCTGGCGCGCGCTCGCGAGCAGCCAGACCCGAGCGGCGAGCGTGATTCCGATCATGCCGAGTCGATGGGCGAACAGGGGAAGGCGGTCGCGGAAGTGAACCGGGAAGTCGAGGGGTGTCTCGTCGAAGATGCGTGCGACGATCGCGGCGTCGAGATTCAGGCGCGATGCCGCCTCGGTGACGACATCGAGAGCCGTCAGACCGTGCCGCACAGTCGATCGCCCGCGTCGCCGAGTCCGGGAAGAATGAATCCGCAGTCGTTGAGGCGCTCGTCGATCGAGGCGGTGACGATGCGTAGGCGCGGGTGCGCCGCCGAGACCGCGGCGATCCCCTCCGGAGCGGCAATGAACGACAGGAGGGTGCACGAGGCGAGCGCGTCGGCGTCGATCGCGTCGAGCGCGGCGCGCACCGAGCCTCCGGTGGCGAGCATCGGGTCGAGCAGGAAGAAGTGCGAGCCGGCGGTCGGCGGAAGATTGCGGTAGTACTCGTGCGGCAGCAGTGTCGTCTCGTCGCGCTTGAGACCGATGAAGCCGGTCGACGCACCGGGCACGATGTCGAGGAACGCGTCGAGCATTCCGAGGCCCGCGCGCAGGATCGGCGCGACGACGACGGGCGCGGACAGTCGGTGACCCGACGTCACGGTCAGCGGCGTCTCGACGTCGATCGCTTCGGTCGGCAGATCGCGCGTGGCCTCGTAGGCCAGCGCGCGGGCGATCGTCCTGGCGCTCGAGCGGAACTCGATCTGCGACGAGTCGCGCGAGCGCAGCACCGCGAGCGCGCCGGCGACGACCGCGTGGCGGACGACGACGACCGACGATGCTGCGCCGACCAGAGGCTCAATCATCGGAAGAGTGCGTTGAAGTCCGGGTAGATGATCACGCCCGCGCGAGTCTGGCTGACGAGGAACTCGTCCTGTCGGCGACGGATCGGACGGTCGCCGAGGATGCGCAGCACCCTGAGCTCGCCCATCGGAGAGATCGTGAAGTAGGGGACCCTGATGTTGACCGACACGCCGATGCCGCCGTTGATCCCCCAGGCATCCTCGCGGAACCCACCGATCGACGTGTCGCCCGCCTCCTCGAAGATGTAGCGATCGATGCCGAACTCGTTGCTGAAGTGCGTGGCGCCGATCGTCGCGAAGAAGTTGAAGATCGCCGACGGGTTCGCGGTGAACCGCAGCGAGACGTCGAAGGTGTTGTGGAAGTTCGGAGGCGCCGGGAGGTTCGAGTCGCCGAGCTTCTTGCGCCAGTAGTCGAACGCGGAGTCGACCGCGCCGGTGACCTCGACGGCCGTGTAGACCAGGTCGAGGTGAAGGAAGTTGATGTCGAACGGAGCCAGCGGCGCGCCGCTGATCCAGAACCCCTTCGCGAAGCCGCTTCCCTGCGTCGTGGCGCCGCTGATGTAGGTCGAGGTGCCGATGTGTCCGCCGAGGCCGAAGACTCGCGTGAACGGGGCGCGGGCGGTATCGACCTCGCGAACCGGCGCCGGACCTCGCAGGAGCGAGTCGGCATCGTCGCGGCGATCGGTGCTTGTCTGCGCGATGGCACTCGTGGCGGCGGTGCCGAGCAGGAGGATGAAAAAGAGAGCGAGGCGGAAGAAGCGACGCGCGTTATCTGTTGTCATCTGTCGAATTCGATCTGGAGTTATCCCGCGGATCATCGCGATCCGGTCGGCGACGAGACCGACGTACGAAGGCTCGTTGCGGCGTCCGCGGTGCGGGACCGGCGCAAGATACGGCGCGTCGGTCTCGATCATGATTCTGTCGTCGGGGACGCGGCGAACCACGTCGTCGAGCGCAGCCTTTGCGAACGTCACGTTGCCGGTGAACGAGATCATCGCGCCGAGCGAAAGCGCACGCTCGAGCACCTCGATGCTGCTCGAGTAGCAGTGAAGCTGAAACTGAAGCCGGCCGTCCTGCTCCTCGTCGATGATCGCCAGCAGATCGTCGTCGCTGTCGCGGTTGTGCACGATCGCCGGAAGCCCGCGCTCGCGGGCGATTCGAAGCTGGCGTCGGAACACATCCTGCTGACGATCGCGCGGAGCGTGGTCATAGTAGTAATCGAGCCCTATTTCACCAACGGCAATTGACTCCCCCGATGCCGCGAGCTCGTCGACACGATCGATCGTGCGATCATCGATCTCGTCCGCGTGATGGGGATGCACGCCGAAGGCGCCTCGCACCTCGGGATAGCGACGAGCGAGCTCCGCGACGAGCTCGAACTCCTCCGGCTTCGTCGCCGGAACGATCATCGACGCGATGCCCGCGGCGCGCGCCCGCTCGACCACAGCGTCGCGATCATCGGCGAACTGCTCGGCGTAGATGTGCGTGTGAGTGTCGATCATCGCGTGCATTGCATGCTCCTGTGGTAGGCTCGCCGCCGGTGCGCGTCCTGGGCCCGTCGCGGTCTTCTGGCTTTGATCTTACGGTCGGCCGCCCGACATTCCTGAAACCGAATCACCGTCCGAAACAACCAACCGCGAGGCCGATGCCGATGGAGATCACCGATATCTCGGAGATCGTAGCGTTACGAAGCGAAGGAACTGTCTTCGACGGACGTCAGGGGACGCTCTGGCAGAACGACACGATCCTCGTGCACGACCGCAAGGGAGGAACCTATACGATCACCTCGGAAGTGTTCTCGCAGGACAAGCAGCTCCTGGAGATCGCCCGCGGCTTCTGGAGCGTCAAGCGCCGCGAGCCGTGCCCCTGGTAGCGGACGACCCACTCTTCGCACTGTGAACGCCCCTCGGATTCTCTCCGGGAGGCGTTTTCGTTTTATGCACCCATGCGCTCGAGCACGTCGATGACCGCATCGACGTGGCCCTTGACCTTGACCTTCTCGAAGACATGGGCGATGCGTCCGTCGGCGTCGACGACGAACGTCGTGCGCTCGATGCCCATGAACTTCCGGCCGTAGAGCGTCTTCTCCTTCCACACACCGTACGCCTCGACGATCGTGCGATCCTCGTCGGCGAGCAGCGGAAAGGAGAGACCCTCCTTGTCGGCGAACTTCCGATGACGCGCGACCGAGTCGGCGCTGATGCCGACGACCGCGGCGCCATGGTGCGCGATACGTGCAAGGTTGTCGCGGAAGTCGCACGCCTCGGTCGTGCAGCCGGGCGTCATGTCCTTCGGGTAGAAGTATATGACAAGGGTCCGACCGGCGAACTCGGCGAGGGTCCTAATGTGTCCATTCTGATCGAACGCTTCAAAATTTGGAGCATTGTCGCCGACGTTCAACATGGCGTCGTGTGAGCCATCGAAGGCTCGGGTTACGGATTCGGGTTACGGAGAAGTAGAGCAACCGCACAATGTACGTCGTGGCCGGACAACCGGGTGTCTCGAAACTCTACGACCCGGCCATCGGCGGCAGGGGTCGGGAAGATCGTAGGGTGGCACTACAGGAACCGGGCGAACGACTCACGTGTCAACAGAAGTGAGGGTCGGAACGGAACACCCGGTTGTCCCCAAGCGTACCATCGTCCTCACCCCGCGACCCATTCACACGAGGACACCGCGTATGACCAGACCCCTCACCACGGTCGTCACCGGCACGATCGTCACCGGCCGCTACGTGCGAGAGACCAGCTACACGACCGAGATCGAGTTGACGATGCCACCGCCGCTCGTTCGTTTCAGGGTCTCATGGCCGGCCAGCCGCCAGACCACGCTCGGCAGGACAACGAGCGAGACCGTCACGAAGCCCTCGGCGATACTCGGGCATCTGTATCACGTCGCCGTTCATCTGCATCGACATCGTGAGCAGATCGTCGAGTCGTACGCGGCGTTGGAGGTCTCCATCGCGATGTCCCTCGACATCGAGAAGGGGATCGTGCCCGACGAGTTGTTCGGGTCCATGAAGGAGATGAAGAAGATGCTACTCGTGGATGGAGATCAGACCGAGGTTGACCATCATGACGATCTGGTCGATCTGCGCATCGGGCACTCAGGCTACCACGAGAGGGTGCGGGCGCTTCGCGACCACTGGTTTCGACAGATGTTCCGGCGAGAGATCGAGCCGGAGGTTCAGGTGCAGATCGAGTGGTGGATCATGGCGCAGCGGGCGGGGATGGCCGGGTAGCTCGTGGAGGAGTACTACCGGTTGTTTGATACATATCAAGAATCCCGGTTGTACTCATGGCCACGATCACGCTCCACGACGGAACCGTCGCCCACGTCGATGACGACGACTACGCCTACCTCTCCCAGTTCCGCTGGACCCACATGAAGAAGGCCACGGGCTCGGGCTATGCGGTCCGGTACTCGAACGGTCGAACGATCTCGATGCACCGCGAGATTGCCCAGACGCCAGACGGCCTCGTTTGCGATCACGTTAACGGAAACGGGCTCTGCAACCAGAGGTCCAACCTTCGGAACATCACCCGCGCCGAGAACAGCTTCAACCGGCGAGCGAATCGAAAGAACGCGACCGGCTTCGTCGGGGTATCATGGTCGAACAGGTACAAGAAGTTCGTCGCCCAGATCGGCACCTGCGGCGAGGTACTGTTCCTCGGTGCCTACGAGACGCCCGAGGAAGCAGCCCGCGTTCGCGACTGCGTAGCCAGAGGGCTCTGGGGTGAGTTGGCCTATCAGAACTTCAACGAGAAATTTGAGTGCTGGTAGACACCCGGTTGTCTGGATCATGAGAGGCCCTGCCACACCAGTGAGCAGGGCCTTCCTGTTCTCGGGCGCGACGAGACGAAAACGATGATGGTCAGGATCACGGTGGAGATGACCGGACCCTGACTCCCGGCCGTATTCACGTCCGGTCCGTCAACGGCTGCCGCTATCTTCGATGCTGAACCAATATCGAGGACCGGACGATGGAATACAGGTACGACAGGTCGACAGATGATCGTGGGCTCGCGGTAGGGACCTTCATTCGCGACATCCTGCGAACGATCCCGACCGTGGTGTTCACCCACGAGCACTGGGCGATGCAGACGGTGGAGTTCGGCGACCGGCACATCCACGTGGAACTGTATCGGGATCGCCTCGACCGCGATCACCGTGGAGACGAACGTGAGTTACTTGGGCTGCGCATCTACTCGTATCGTAAGGGTGAGTCGAAGGAGCAAGTGGAGCCGACGAGCTTCGTCGAACAGCCTCCGATGGGGTTCGACTTCGATGCCATTTCAGCCCAGTTGAAGACCTCGATCGGGAAGTACAAGATCACGACCACGGTCATCGACGAGAAGGAGATCAGCGCCTACCACGAGGCAGGTCATGCCGTCGCTCAGCTTCGGATGTGCGGCTTCGTTGAGAGGTGCGACATCGACGATGGTGAGCCCCGCGAAGGGGAGTGGATGGGGAACAGCGGCAAGATGGTGCCGGGGAGCGATCATTACCGACCTGATCATCTCGCCCATGCGCAGGACCGCATCGACATGATCTGTGTCAACGTCGCCGGGATGGTCGCGCAGAACAAAAAGTTCGGGGTGAAGCCTCACAACTGGGGTGACCCGAGGTTCGACTTCGATAGCCGAGCGGTCATCGAGCACACGGACGGGTTGCTCGCCGAGCATCCCAACCTCGACCGCGATGGCATAGAGCGCACCATCGTCACGAGCGTCGAGGCTCTTATGGGCCAACCGGATGTCTGGTCGCGGGTGACGAAGATCGCCGAGGACCTACTACGCCAGCGTATGCTGGAAAGGGCGTACTTCGAGACGTTCGACCGCGTGGAGTACGTGCCCCTGTTGATCTTGGACGACCTCCCGAGGGTAACCGCTGACCCCGACCGTCCCTAATAAGATCGTGGCTCCGGCAAAGGTGGGCGTCTGCTCGGTCATGTCCGGTAGATACAGAGGGGCACCGTAGGTTGCGGTTGTACCCCATTCATTTCCCCAACATCCGTTTGAGATTCCGGCCATGAAGAAGATCAAGATCATGTTCACCGTGGCGATGCTGGCGATCATCGGCACGACCATGACGGCGAGCGCCCAGTCGCCGAACGAGCAGGGCACGTACACGCCACCGGAGAACCAGCACATCCATCGACAGAGGGTGGCGACGACTCTCGACGTGACGAGGTTCTACAACGCGATGACCACGGTGTTCAGCGAGAATTGGTTGGAGATGGAACAGGTGGGTGATAACCAGTTCCGAGGGTTTTACTCCGACAACATCCTCGACGCGAACAGCCGATACATCTTCAACATCGCCTTGGGGGGAGGGTACGCCTACATCACGGTGTACCACGTCTACGAGGCCGCGAACGGTCGTCGGTACGGCTCGATCGACGAGGACGTGGAGAACCCGATCGTGGAGAAGATCGTCGCGGCATTGAAGTAGTTGAGACACCCGGTTGTTTCCGATTAGCGCAACCGTATTATCAAGGAGGATTCCTGATGAAGCTGACAAGTAGGGAGGAGGTCAAGCGTGCGTGGAACGACGGGACCTTCAAGGACTTGGACTGGACGAGGGAAGCGACGATGTGGGAAGACCGTGAGCTTCAAGTCATTCACGACGGCGTGAAGCGCCTCGAACCCATTAACGTCCCCGAAGCAGTCTGGAAGGGCGACCCATACCTCGATCGCTACGGCAGACTGGTCGCTGCGCGGCTTGGTCACCGGATCGACTGACGGTGGAAGGCATCCGTCAAATTTCAGTTGGTGTAGATTCCTCAAGACACCCGGTTATCTCAAACATCCAGAC
>DATLHO010000223.1:0-14663 GCA_035539855.1 Kapaibacterium sp. (SeqCode)
CATCGCGGAAAGGCTTCCTAGTTTCGTCCTTGAGGATGCCCTCTTCAAAGACTGCGGCCGGTCCCTACGGACCACGTGCGACCGGCCGATCGGCATCCGGCACCACCCGGACACCACTGCGGGAACGGACCTCCCATACCAACCTGCGAGCGGCGCGCCGGGCCAGTCGGCGCTGCCACGAATTTCAATCAAGGGAGAGCAAAGCTATCGTGATGACATGACGAGCGCATGACAGGTGCCGCGCGCCCGGCAATCGCGGAGCATCCCCAAAAAATGAAACCCTCTCGACTGGCGTCGAGAGGGTTTGCTTTCGTGTCATTGAAGGGGTCCAGTCTTCAACAACTGCCATTGCGGGGTCCAGTCCTCAATGGCGTCATCCATGATCGGTGCAGTGTGGGTGCCCCGATGCGGATCGATCTTGCTGATGATCAACGAGGAGGTCCACTTCCTCAGAGAATCAAACAAGGTTGACGCAAACATACGTTTGCCAGATGACAGAAAGATGACGGTCATCATGCGTGCCGGATTGTGCGCACGGAGTGGGGCGGGGTCCGGCAATCAGGTAACGATTCGTCAGGGGGTGTCGCCGAGGCGGTAGCCGGCGCCGCGCACGGTGTGAATCGTCGGGTCGGTCTTGCCGATCTTCTTGCGGACGCGCCGCACCAGCGACTCGACGACGTTGGATTGCGGGTCGAAATTCATGTCCCAGACGTGCTCGCTGATCATCTCGCGGGTGAGCACCTCGTTCGGGTTGAGCATGAAGTACTCGAGCAGGTTGAGCTCCTTGGCGGTGAGCCCGACCGGCATCCCGGCACGGGTGACGGTGCGGCCGGCGCTGTCGAGCACCAGATCGCCGAGACGGAGCTCGGCGGTCTTCTGCTTCGAGTCCCGTCGGGCGAGCGCGCGCACGCGGGCCAGGAAGACATCGAGGTTGAACGGCTTGCCCAGGTAGTCGTCGGCGCCAGCGTCGAGTCCCTTGATCACGTCCTCGTCGTGGTCGAGCGACGTGAGCATGAGGATCGGCACGATGCTGCCCTCCTGGCGCAGCTCGCGGCAGACCTCGATGCCCGTGCGCTTCGGCAGGAGCAGGTCGAGCACCACCACGTCGTAGTCGTTGACCGACGCCATCTCCAGACCGGTCTCGCCGTCGCCGGCATGATCGACGGCATAGCTCTGCGCCGAGAGCACGCGCTGGATCAGACCGGCAATGAGGGGATCGTCCTCGACAATCAGGATTCGCATGACGAACGCTGGACCCGGGGGAAATGACTCCGGTGTCGCGGAAGGCAACAAGGGTTGGTAGGCCGCCGGGGCGCTGACGGCTGAGCTCCGCGGGCGCTCAGGCCCGGAGGATTGCTCCGTGAAGATACGAGGTTTCCGCCATCGCCGGATGGACCGGATGGTCGGCCGAGGCGCCCCGCTCCTCGAGGATCACTCCGCTGCGCCGCGCCCGCTGGAACGACTCGCGGAGCATCTCGAGGAAGGTCTCGCGAGAGACATGATGCGAGCACGTCGCCAGGAACGCAATGCCTTCGGGCGCCAGCAGCTCGAGCGAGCGCGAGAAGAGCTCGACGTAGCGCTTGCGCGCGGCCGCGATGTGCTTCTTCGAGCGAGCGAAGGGCGGCGGGTCGGCGATGATCGCGTCGAAGCGCTCGCCGCGCGAGGAGAGCTCGCGAAGCTCGTCGAAGACGTCGGCCGTGCGCCACTCGATTGCGTCGAGTCCGTTGATCGACGCGTTGCGCTCGGCGCCGCGGATCGCCACGGCCGAGCTGTCGACGCCGATGACCTCCGCGGCACCGGCATGCCGCGCGTGCAGCGCAAAGCCGCCCTCGTTGCAGAACAGATCGAGCACGCGCCCGGTGCGCATGAACCGGCGCATCGCATGACGGTTCTCGCGCTGATCGAGAAAGAAGCCGGTCTTCTGTCCGCCCAGCGGATCGACGCCGTAGCGCAGCGTGCCGTCGGAGATCTCCTGCACGTCGGCGACGCCGCGGACGAGGCCCACGCGCTCGGGCAGGCCCTCGAGCCCGCGCAGCGCGTGGTCGTTGCGCTCGACGACGCCGGTGATCCCGTCGATGGCCATGAGCGCGTCGAAGAGCATGTCGCGACGCTGCTCCATGCCGAGCGCCGCGATCTGCACCGACGCGACGCGATCGAAGCGATCGACGATGACTCCGGGGATCCCGTCGGACTCCGAATGCACGAGACGATAGCCCGTCGAATCGGGATAGAGCAGCCGACGCAGCCGCATCGCGCGCTCGAGCCGGTCGGCGAACCACGCGCCGTCGAGCGGCTCGCTTCGGCGGCTCGTCAGGCGCACCGCGATGAGCGACGACGGATTGAAGATGCCCGTGCCGATCAGCACACCGCTCGCGGCGTGCACCGCTACGTGCTCGCCGCCGTCGAGCTCCCGATCGATTCCCGCGATCTCGTTACTGAAGACCCAGAGATGCCCGTTGCGCAGGCGCCGCTCCTCGCGGGGCCTCAACACGACCGTCGGCAGCCGCGCGCTCGTCGGAATCTCCGTCTCGTCGGATTCAATGCTCATCGTCTGCGGTGCTCCCGGTGATCGGTGGAATGGATGCGTCATCCGCGCGCGGTGTCGCGTCGGCGTCTCGCGGTGTCGCGTCGGCCTCTCGCGGCGTCGCGTCGGCCTCTCGTGGTGTCGCGTCGGCCACTCGCGGTGTCGCGTCGGCCACTCGTGGTGTCGCGTCGTTCTCTCGTGCGCGGCGCAGCAGCCACCGCACGAGCGGCACGAGTCCCGCAACGCAGATCGCGACGCCGGGCAGCAGCGCGAGCAGGTCGGCCTCGCTGTGCGACGAGGGTCGCTCGCCCTGCGCGCGCATCGTGTAGAGCGCGCCGATCATCAGCGCGTTGAAGAGGAAGTGTCCGACGATCGCCGGATAGATGCTGCGGCTCGTCCACGACACAAGCCCGAGGAATGCGCCGAGGATCGCCAGCGGAACGAGGTTGTGCGGCTGCAGGTGGAGACCCGCGAAGAGCAGGCCGGCGAGCACGATCGCCCGACCGGGCCGCATCCGTCGCTCGAAGCTGCGCTGCGTCGCGCCGCGGAAGACGGCCTCCTCGCAGATCGCCGGCACCAGCGCCGCCGCGACGAGCGAGAGCAACGGCGCCCAGAGCTCTCCCGGCGGCAGCAGCCGTTCGTACAATCCCTCGAGCCGCTGCTGCATCTGGCGATAGGCGTCGAACAGGCCGTCGGGAACGAGGTAGAGCTCCTGAACGATCAGGTACGACTGGATGATCGGCCAGAGCATGATGATCCCGAGGATCACCGCCACGTGCATGCCCGGCGTCACGCGTCGCAGTCGAAAGAGCTCGCGCAGCGGGAGCTCCTGCGCGCGCGCGGCGTAGATCGCCGGCAGCAGCATCAGCAGAAGCTGCGATGCCGCGGTGACGTACGGCAGTAGACGCTCGTCGCGATAGCGCATCAGCACCGCCTGCGCGCCGAACTGGAACAGCAGCGTCACGCCGATCGCCATGAGCACGCCGAAGCGCACCGGGCTCTCCTCGCGACGATCGGGAGCCGGCGGCGCAATCGTCGCGACGCCCGGCCGATCGCGCCACGCCTCGTCTCTCCTCTCTTCGGTGTCGCTCATGGTGGGCAAATCTACGCGCAAAACCATGTCCGCTCGCATGGTCTTGAGCATGCTCTTCTTCGTATCATGCCGCTCGATCACGAACGCCCCGAACGATGAAACAGACCGTCTCCGAGCGTGCCCTCGCTCTCGTCGAACAGAAGCTCCCGACCCTCGAAGGACGCCTGACGCCGCAGGATGCCGCGGGCGCCACCGGCGTCACCGTCGCCGAGGCGCGCGACGCGCTGACGCGGCTGATGGAGCTCTACGTCACACGCGTGACGCACGACGAACAGGGCAATGTTCTCTTCGCGTTCGAGATGCCGCTGCGCCGCCGCGGAACCAAGACCGCGGCCGAGAAGTGGGCCGAGGTGAAGACGGCGCTCTGGCGCGGCTTCAAGGTCTTTTTCAAGATCTGGATCGGCCTGATGGTGATCGTCTACTTCGCGATCATGGTCGTCGTGCTCATCGCCCTCGTCCTCGCACAGAAGTCGAGCGACAACGACGACGATGACGGACCGGGGATGATCGGAGGACTCTTCCACGTGCTCGCCGAGGGTCTGCGCTTCGCCTTCTGGACGAACGTGATGACGGCCGACCACGACTACGCGACCGATCGTCACGGCTATCGCTACCGCGAGGTGCGCACGCCGCGCGGCCGCGCCAGAGGGCACGTCAAGGAGAAGTCGTTCATCATCGCGATCTACGACCTCGCGCTCGGACCCGAGCGCGCGCCGGCCGATCCGCTCGAGAACGAGCGCGAGATCGCGGCGTTCCTGCGCGCCGAGCGCGGTGTGCTCACGCCGGCCGAGATCCTCGCGCTCTCCGGCGGCACGATCGCCGATGCCGAGGAGCGAATGGCCGACTACCTCGTGCGCTTCAACGGCGAGCCCGCGATCACCGACGAGGGCGCGGTCGTCGGCGAGTTCGAGGCGTTCGTCTCGGGCGCGTCGAAGGACGCCGGCGGCAGCGTCGTGCCGTACTGGGAGGAGTTCGAGGCGCCGTTCGAGCATTCGGGAAATACCGCGGGTCGAAACACGGTCATCATCCTGATGGTCCTCTTCACGGCCGTCATGGGCATGGTGCTGCTCGGCGGCGGACTCGACGCGCTCGCGTCGACGGCGGGACCGTTCTGGGGAGGCGGACTCGCGGCATTCCTGCTCGGCTACATGCCGGTCGCGTTCTCGCTGCTGTACCTGGGCATCAGCCTCGTCCGCTACCTCGACGTCCGTCGGCTCGAGGCCGCGCGGCTCGAGCGCAACCGCAGGAAGATGGTCATGCGCGCGATCTTCCAGGGACGACTCTGGAGCGCGAAGGTCGACCAGATCTACTTCGCGATGCTTGCCCACGGAGAGAAGGATCTCTCGAAGGCGGAGCTCGAGACGATCATCCGCTCGCTCCTGCCCGACCTGCAGGGAGACATCGAGCTCGACGAAGAGGGCGAGCCGGTCTACACGTTCCCGCGGCTGCAGCGCGAGTACGAGTCGGCGGAGCGCCTGCGCGGCCGCACGGCCAGCGGGCTCTGAGGGCGGCCGCAGGTCTCGATCAGCCGCATGCTGCACTCTGCACGGCGGCCGTCCACAACGGAATCCATTTTCGCCATCATCGACAATAACCCGCCCGGGGTTGAGTCTATGAATGTGCGCCCCACCCGGCCGCACCCAACCTATCGCTGTACCCAGAAACCCGGGAGAACACCTTGATCGACGTGATCATCGCTGTCCTTTCGATGCTAGCGCTTGGCCCGTTCGCTCCGTCGCTCGACTTTCCGTCGGAGCGCGCGATCGGCCCTGCCGGAGCGGCATCGGCTCAGTTCGCATCGAACACCCTCGATAACATGGTCCTGGCGCCGGCCGGCGCGCGCGACGCATCATCCCTGTCGGCGTCGAGCACGCCGAGCGCGGATGCTGCGCCCGCGTCGACGAGGATCGACCTTCCCGTGTACACGCGCGTTGGTCCTGAGACCAAGCTCGACCGCTACATGAATCTCGCCGCGAAGCGACTCGACTCGCGGATGCAGGGCGCGCTGTCGCACATCCCCGACGACGGTCGCCGGCTGCTCGCGCTCAAGTACTACACGCGTCGTCCTGGCAACATCAACGGGCGCTGGGCGATGAGCGCCGGACAAATCGCGAAGCACGTCGGAAGCAAGCAGCACCAGCGTGCCGTCGCGACGGTCGAAGCGATCAAGCTGCGATTCGCCACGCAGAATCCGGGCTACCGTCTTGCGGTCAACACCGACGTGCGCTCGCTCGAGAAGCAGATCGAGATCTGGAACACCTTCGGTTCGACCGAGCAGGCCGGACAGAGCATCCTCACGAAGACCGAGCGCGCGCTCGCCAACGACACGGCGTGGCCGGCCGAGCCGGGTCCGCAGGACGTCGCGCGCTTCGCGAAGATGATCGCCTCGACGCCGACCTCGCGCACGCCGACGGCCGCCGCGCCCGGCTTCTCGCTGCACGGCACGGGTCGCGCCTTCGACTTCATCATCTGGAAAGGCGACGAGATCGTCGCGGGCGCCGTCGCCGAGACCGTCGGCACCGTCTGGGACAAGGCGGGATGGACGAAGAAGCTCAAGGACGCGATCACCGAGGTCAGCCCGAACTTCGTCGGCCCGCTGCGCGCTCCGTACGAGCCGTGGCACTACGACTATCGCCCGGGCTGACGCCGGGCGACCTCATGAGACGCGCCAGTGGGGCGGCACGCATACGTGCCGCCCCACTGGCGTTATGAGCCCGTCGCACGTGCGACGTGCGACGGACCTCGCGTGACGTGCCCCGCGCACGTGCCGCGGGCGACGTTCCTCGCGCGCGTGCCGCATGCGACGTGCCTCGCGCACATGCCGCGTGCGACGTGCCGCGTGCAACGCGCCGTCGCCGTGCCCTTCCCTATCCGACGGTGGTTGCTATCTTCCCGCGCATCATCCACCAGCAGATCGATTCATGGAACACCTCACAGATCTCGGAGCGTGGGCAGGACTCGAGCGACACCTCGAGGAGATGGGCCAGACGCACATGCGGGAGCTCTTCGCGCAGGACCCCGCGCGCTTCGAGCACTTCTCACTGCGCTTCGAGGAGATCCTGGTGGATTTCTCGAAAAACCTCATCACCGAGGAGACGGTCACGCTTCTGCTGTGGCTGGCGCAGGAGGCTCATCTGCGTCGGTGGATCGAGCGGATGTTCAACGCCGAGAAGATCAACGTCACCGAGAAGCGCGCCGCGCTGCACGTCGCGCTGCGCAATCGCTCGAACACGCCGATCGAGGTCGACGGACAGGACGTGATGCCCGAGGTCAACCGGGTCCTCGCGCAGATGCGCGCATTCACCGAATCGGTGCGCTCGGGCGAGTGGCTCGGCTTCGACGGACAGCGGATCACCGACGTCGTCAACATCGGCATCGGCGGCTCCGACCTCGGTCCGGTCATGGTCACCGAGGCGCTGCGGCCGTACGGCTCGGAGAGCCTGCGCGTGCACTTCGTCTCCAACGTCGACGGCACGCACATCGCCGAGACGCTCAAGGGACTCGAGCCGGGCACGACGCTGTTCGTCGTCGCGTCGAAGACCTTCACCACCCAGGAGACGATCACCAACGCCAGGACCGCGCGCGCGTGGCTTCTGGAGACGCTCGGCGATCAGGCCGCGGTCGCGCGGCACTTCGTCGCGCTGTCGACGAACCGGCGCGAGGTCGAGGCCTTCGGGATCGATCCGGCGAACATGTTCGAGTTTTGGGACTGGGTCGGCGGGCGCTACTCGCTGTGGTCGGCGATCGGAATGTCGATCGCGCTGTTCATCGGCATGGATGCGTTCGAGGAACTGCTCGCCGGCGCGCATTCGATGGACAACCACTTCCGCCACGAACCCTTCGAGCGCAACATCCCGGTGATGCTCGGGCTGCTCGGCATCTGGTACAACAACTTCTTCGGCGCCGAGACCCACGCGATCCTGCCGTACGACCAGTACATGCACCGCTTCGCGGCGTATTTTCAGCAGGGCGACATGGAGTCCAACGGCAAGGGCGTCACACGGTACGGACGCGAGGTCGACTTCGAGACCGGACCGGTGATCTGGGGAGAGCCGGGCACCAACGGCCAGCACGCGTTCTATCAGCTCATCCACCAGGGAACGAAGCTCATCCCCTGCGACTTCCTGGCGCCCGCGATCTCGCACAACCCCATCGGCGATCACCATCGGATCCTCCTGTCGAACTTCTTCGCGCAGACCGAGGCGCTGATGCGCGGGAAGTCCGAAGCGGAGGTGCGTGCCGAGCTCGAGCGCGAGGGCAGGCTTCCGGAGGAGATCGCCGAGCTCGTCGCGCACAAGACGTTCAGTGGCAATCGGCCGTCGACGAGCATCCTCTTCAGAAAGCTCACCCCTCGCACTCTTGGCTCACTCATTGCCATGTACGAGCACAAGATCTTCGTGCAGGGCGCGATCTGGGGCATCAACTCCTTCGACCAGTGGGGAGTCGAGCTCGGCAAGCAGCTCGCGAAGGCAATCCTGCCGGAGCTCGAGAACGACGACGTTGTCGACGCCCACGACGCGTCGACCAACGGACTGATCAACACCTACAAGCAGATGCGCGGCGATGCGATCACCGTCGAGCGCAACGGCCTCGCGCGCAACGGGCACGAGCGCCGCGACGACACCGGGACGCCGCGCACCTAGAGCACACGATGGAGCGGTTCAACCAGGACTTCCTCGAATGCGTTCCGATCGGCATCTGCACGTTCGATGCCGGCGGATACCTCATGTCAGCGAACAGCGAAGCGATTCGCTCGATCGGCCGCGAGGTCGCCGCGGGCATCAGCGAGCAGCAGATGCTCGAGGGGTTCCGCCTGTACGATCCGAGCGGCGCCCTCATCGCCCCCGACGAGTTTCCGATCACCCGCGCGCTCCGCGAGCGCGCCGAAGTGCTCGACCAGGAGGTCGTGCTGCAGGGCGCCGAAGGCAACCGCGCGATCCTCATGGTCAGCGCGCGCATCGTCGTCGACGAGACCGGTGCACTCAAGGGAGCCATCGGCACCGTGCGCGACATCACCGCGTGGCGGCACTCGGAGAACGCGTACCGCGAGAGCGAGGCGCGCTACGAGCGGGCAGCGCGTGCGGGCAAGGTCGGGGTGTGGGATTACGACGTGGTCACCGGTGCGCTCTATCTCTCTCCCCTCCTGCGCGAGCTGCTCGGTTACGACGAGCGCGAGCTGCCGAACACCATGGAGGCGTGGTGCCACATCGTGCACCCTGACGACGTCGCGCCGATGATCGCGAACACCGAAGCGCGACTCGCTGGTCCCGACGACCATTACGAGATCGAGTGTCGCCGCCTCCACCGCGACGGCGAGTATCGCACGTTCCGCGTGCGCGGCAGCATCATCCGCGACGAGTCGGGCCGGCCGTTGCGCATCACCGGCTCGGATACGGACATCACCGAACAGAAGCGGATCGACGAGGAGCTCCGCGAGGCGGCGCGCCGCAAGGACGAGTTCCTCGCGATGCTCGCGCACGAGCTGCGCAATCCGCTGGCGGCGATCTCGAACGCGACACAGTTGTTGACGATGCCCGATATGGAGGATCTCGCCGACTGGAGCCGCGACGTCATCGAGCGCCAGGTCGGCCAGCTCACGCGGCTGATCGATGACCTGCTCGACGTCTCGCGGATCACCCGCGGCAAGATCGACCTACGCGTCGAGACGCTCGATCCGACGACCGTCGTGCACCGCGCGGTCGACGCGGTCGGACCGCAGATGCGCGAGCTCGGTCACACGCTCGATGTCGAGATCGCCTCGCCGCTTCCGGCGATCGACGGCGACCCGACACGCCTCGAGCAGGTGCTCGTCAACCTGCTGACGAACGCCGCGAAGTACACGCAGCCGGGCGGACGTGTCGTCGTCACCGCCCGACGCGAGCGCGACGAGGTCGGGATCTCCGTGCGCGACAACGGCATGGGAATTCCCGCCGACGTCCTGCCGAGCGTCTTCGATTTGTTCGCGCAGGACAAGCGCTCGCTCGACCGCTCGCTCGGCGGCCTCGGCATCGGGCTGACGATCGTCGAGCGCCTCGTGATGATGCACGGCGGCACGGTCTCGGCCGAGAGCGCCGGTCCCGGACTGGGAAGCACGTTCACCGTTCGCCTGCCGGCGTCGAGCCGCGTCGCGACGACGCAGCGCTCGGACGCGGGCCCGCTGCGCGCGCGTCCTCGACAGATCCTCATCGTCGACGACAACGTCGACAACGCGACCGGGATGGCCGTGCTGCTGCGCAGCGCCGGACACACGGTCAACGCCGCCCATGAGGGCCTCGGCGCGGTCGAGCTGGTGGAGCGGCTTTCTCCGGAGGTGGTGCTTCTGGACATCGGCCTGCCCGGACTCGACGGCTACGAGGTTGCCCGCCGCATCCGCGCGCGCTTCGGCTCGCGTCCGACGCTGATCGCGGTCAGCGGCTACGCGCAGGAGAGCGATCGCCGTCGCTCGCGCGAGGCCGGGTTCGATCATCACCTCGCCAAGCCCGTGAACATGTCCGAGCTGCTGGAGCTCATCGCCCTGGCCGACGAGGAGCCGGCCACGCCGGCTCGCGCGGGCGCCGAGGATACCACGAGCCTATAACGACGAAAGGCCGAGGCGATGGCCCCGGCCCGTTGCCGCTGGTGCTTTCTTCGATGCGTCCGCGTCGACGTCTCGCGCGCCTCAGTCGGCGGCGACGTCTCCGCCATCCTGCGCCACCGCCTCGCCGCCCTCTCCCTCGCGCGCCTTGCCCGAGCCACGCTTGCCGCGACGGCGCTTCTTTTTCTTCTTCGCCTCGCCACCCTCGGCCGTGACCTCGGCGGTCTCGACGCCTTCTTCCGCATCGACGATTTCGTCGTCAGCCTCGCTCGCACGCGGCGCGCGCTCGTCCGAGCTCCGTTCGCTCGATCCGCGCTCGCTCGATCCCCGCTCGCTCGATCCAGACTTACTCGATCCTCGCTCGCTCGATCCCCGCTCGCTCGAGGCGCCCTCGCTCGAGGACTTCTTCTTCGGCTCGCTCTTCTTCGACTCGGCCTTCTTCGGCGGCGCGGGCGGGCGCTCTTCGGCAGGAGCCACCTGTGCGGCCGGCGGTGCGGCGTGGAAGTTCTCGTGGTAGAGATCGTCGAGCATCATCGCGAGAATCCCGCGCTCGTCCTCGGTCTCGGCCAGAGCCTGGACGAGGCGTTCGAAGCGCTTGATGCGCAGCTTCTGCGCGCGCGTCGTCTTCGTGCGGAAGCGATCCTCCAGCAGGACGACGGTGCGCTCGAAGATGCGCTCCTCGACATCCTGGTCGGTCGGCATCGGCATCTCGACGAACTCGAAGCTGTACTTGCGGGCGATCTTCTTGAGCGACGAGCGCTCGGACATGTCGCCGACGAACGTCACGACGACGCCCGTGTTGCCGGCGCGCGCGGTGCGGCCGGCGCGATGCAGGTACGGCTCGGGATCCTTCGGCACGTCGTACTGGATGACGTACGCCAGGTCGCTGATGTCGATGCCGCGCGCGGCGACGTCGGTCGCGACGAGGAACCGCGTCTCGCGCGTGCGGATGCGCGCCATCGCCAGTTCGCGCGCCTTCTGATCGAGGTCGCCGGAGAGCTGGTCGGCGTTGTAGCCGTGATTGCGAAGCGCGGAGCTGACGAACTCGACGTCGACCTTCGTATTGCAGAAGATGATCGCCGACTCCGGGTTCTCGATCTCGATCAGGCGCATCAGCACGATGTCCTTCTCCATCGCCGGCACTTCGTAGTAGCGGTGCTCGGCGGTGCTGACGGCCTCGTTGCCGGCGCTCAGCGACAGGAACTCGGGCTTCGTCAGGAACTCCTCTGCGAGCGACTGCACCTTGTAGGGCATGGTCGCCGAGAACATCCAGCTGCGGCGGTGCCGCGGCAGGTAGCGACGCAGCTCGCGCATCGCCGGATAGAATCCCATCGAGAGCATCTCGTCGGCCTCGTCGAAGACCATGATCTTCAACTGGTCGAGCGACATCGAGCGGCGGCCGAGCAGATCGAGCACGCGGCCCGGCGTGCCGATGACCACGTGCGCGCCGTCGCGCAGCGCCTGCAACTGCGAGCCGTAGCCGACGCCGCCGTAAACGAGCGCGCCGCGCAGGTTCAGGTTCACCGAGAGATCCTCGAACGCGCGATAGACCTGCGAGGCGAGCTCACGCGTCGGCACGAGCACGAGCGCCTGCGTGGCGCTCAGCGTCGGATCGATCTTCATGAGGAACGGGATGAGGAACGCTCCCGTCTTTCCCGAGCCCGTGCGCGACTGCACGATCATGTCGCGGTCGGCCATCAGATAGGGAATCGCCGTCGCCTGTACCGGCATCAGGCTCGGCCACCCCATGGCCCGCGCCGCGTCGGCTATCTCCGAAGGCAGGTCCTCGAGCTTCGCGGGCTCGAGCGTCCGCTCCGGCTCGATGAGAATTGTCTGTCCGTTAGTGATTTCCATAGGCCTCAATATGGCAAAGGCGAAGGGTCAATCCCTTCGCCCCGCCAAAAAAGTCATCGCAGCTCATACGTGCCGCTCTGCGTGATAGCTCGATCGGACGAGCGGACCCGACTCGACGAACCTGAATCCCATCTCGAGCCCGCGGTCGCGAAGCTCGTCGAACTCATCGGGATGGACGAAGCGCACGACGGGCAGGTGACTCTTCGTCGGCTGCAGGTACTGTCCCAGCGTCAGCACGTCGACGCCGCGATCGGCAAGATCGCGCATCGTCGCCAGCAGCTCTTCGCGCTCCTCGCCGAGACCGAGCATGATGCCGGTCTTCGTCGTCATCCCCTGGCGCTTGGCCTCGGCCAGGACCGACAACGTCCAGTCGTAGCGCCCCTGCGGACGCACCGTGCGATAGAGCGACGGGACGGTCTCGGTGTTGTGATTGAGGATGTCGGGCTTCGCGTCGATGATCAACTGCAGCAGGTCGAGCTTCCCCTTGAAGTCGGGGATGAGAACCTCCAGCCGCAGGCCGGGCACTCGCGCGCGCGACTGCCGGATGGTCTCGGCGAACACGCCCGCGCCGCCGTCGGCGAGCTCGTCACGGTTGACCGACGTGATCACCGCATGGCGGATGCCCATGCTCTCGATCGCGTCGGCGACGCGCGCCGGCTCCTCCAGATCGATCGTGCCGGGACGCCCGGTCTTCACAGCGCAGAAGCCGCAGCTTCGCGTGCACGTGTCGCCGAGGATCATGAACGTCGCGGTGCCGCGGTCCCAGCAGTCGCCGACGTTCGGGCACGCCGCCTCCTGGCAGACCGTGTGGAGGTTCTCCTCGCGGATCAGGCGGTTCAGTTCGCGGTAGCGCGGGCTGCCGGGCGCCTGGACCTTGAACCACGGCGGCTTGCGGTCGCGGATCGAGAGGACGTCGGGCCCGAGGACCTTGAGGACGTCCATCCCGCCGGGGTTCGCGCGGGAACGCGTCTTGTGCTCGCGGGGGGCGGCGTCGGCGCTCACGCCACAAGGATAAGGACTTGCCGGGATGCGCACTCGGCGTGTGCGGGGTGCCTGCGTTCGGGTACGGCCCCCCGCGACAGATCACCTACCAGCGGAGGTCGAGATGGCAGACCAGTCCCAGGACCCCGAGCACCCCGATCCCAAGCCAGGTGAGGCCGGGTTCGGGCCGGGCGAGCAGGGTGACTCCATCGAGGAGGGCCGTGAGGGCAACAAGGACGACGACGAGCAGGAGCGCGGCGACAGCTGACGGCTGAGCCGACCTCGGCCGCAACGGTCCGTGCGGAGCCGCCGATCGGCGGCTCCGTGCGTTCCGCGCCGCCATCGACCCTCACGCCGGTTGCCGCCGGGTACAACCTGAGCCATGCTCGCCCTCCTCGCGGCCTTCGCGCTGGCCGTCCCGCAATCGGGCCCACCCGCCACCGTGGACGCGATCCGCCCGCCGATCGTCCAGCGCCCGATCCCGTTCGGGACCGAACGGAAACGCGAGACCGCCGCCTACGCCCGGCGCCACTACGGGCTCGACACCTTCCGGCTGCGCGACCCCCACGTGATCGTCGAGCACCTCACGGTCACACCCTCGATCGCCGCGACGTACGAAACCTTCGCTCCGGACCGGCCCGACCCAGAGCTCCATGAGCTCCCCAACGTGTGCTCGCACTTCGTCGTGGGGCAGGACGGGACGATCGTGCAGTTCGTCCCGCTGTCGATCATGTGCCGGCACACCGTCGGTCTGAACTGGACGGCGTTCGGGATCGAGCACGTCGGCAGCCGCGACGCCGACCTCCTCGGCAACCCGCGCCAGTTGCAGGCCTCGCTGCGCCTCACCGAGTGGCTGCGCTGCCGGTACGGCATCAAGGTCCGCGACGTGATCGGCCACAACGAGTCGCTGAGCTCGGCGTTCCACCGCGAGCGGGTCGCCCGCCTGCGCGGCCAGACCCACGGCGACCTCGCGACGCCGGCGATGCGCCGGTACCGCGCACGCCTGCGCACGCTGTCCTGCTCGGGCTGAGCGGCGCTCAGGCGGGGACGGCGGCGGCGTCGAGCGCCGCCTCGAGCCGCGCGCGGGACATCAGCCGCCGTCGGCTGCCGTGGGCCTCGGCGAAGCGCCACGCCATCCGCTTGCGGAAGCACGCCAGGTGCGGGCCGCGGCCCGGCGCCTCGGCCGCCACCGACGTCATCCGCACCTCGGGCAGCCCGCACGGGACGATCCAGCCGAACGGCTCCAGCGCGTTGTCGACGTTCACCGCGAAGCCGTGCTTCGCGACGCCCTGGGAGACGTGCAGCCCGATCGACGCGAGCTTGCGGTCCTCGACCCAGACGCCCGTCCACGCGATGCCCTCGTGCGAGCGACCGCGCGCCGCGATGCCCTCGTCGTCGAGCGCGGCCGCGATCGCGCGCTCGATCTGGGCGACGTACTCCATGACGTCGTCGATCGCGACGATCGGGTAGCCGACGAGCTGGCCCGGGCCGTGGAAGGTGACCTTGCCGCCGCGGTCGACGTCGACGATGTCGATGCCCCGCCCGCGGTACCAGTCCTCGCCCATCCCGAGTTCACCGGGCTCCGAGCGGCGGCCCCGCGTGTAGACCGGCGGGTGCTCGAGGAGCAGGAGCGTGTC
>DATLHO010000224.1:0-7210 GCA_035539855.1 Kapaibacterium sp. (SeqCode)
ACCCCCGCCCAACAACCAATAACAAAAAACAAAAAACCAAACCCCCACCCTCCTACCCACGCGCCGCCGCCTCCTCCGTCTCATCACGCAACGACTCCAGCAACCGCCGCGCACGATTGGCGATGTTCTCGGCAGTGAATCCAAACTCCTTGAACACGTCCTCCGCCGGCGCCGACATCCCGAAGCGCTCGATGCACAGGCAGTCGTCGGCATAGCGCTCCCATCCGAACGACACGCCGGCCTCGACGCCGAGCACCGGAACGTAATCGGGGAAGACCGCATCGCGGTACTCGTCGTCCTGCTGCTCGAAGATCTCCCACGACGGCATGCTGACGACGCGCACGGCGATGCCGTCGGTCTCGAGCGCGCGTGCCGCCTCGACCGCGAGATGCACTTCACTGCCGCTTGCGGCGATGATCAGATCGGGCTCGTCGATGTCGGCGAGAATGTAGGCGCCGCGTACCGTGCCCCCTTCCTCGGTGCCGGCGAGCGTCGGCACCTTCTGGCGCGTCAGCGCGAGCGCCGTGGGACCGTCGCGTCGCTCGATCGCGGCGCGCCATGCGAAGGCAGTCTCGTTCGCGTCGGCGGGACGAAACAGGACGAGGTTGGGGATGGTGCGCAGTGCCGCGACGTGCTCGATCGGCTGATGCGTCGGGCCGTCCTCGCCGAGACCGATCGAGTCGTGCGTGAAGACGTAGATCACGCCGTGACCGCTGAGCGCGGCCAGACGGATCGCGCCGCGCATGTAGTCGCTGAAGGTCAGGAACGTGCCCGCGTACGGGATCAGTCCCGTCGCCGCCATGCCGTTCATGATCGAGCCCATCGCGTGCTCGCGCACGCCGTAGCGGATGTAGCGGCCCGAATACTTCGGCGGCGCCATGTCCTCGACGCCCTTGAAGCGCGTGTTGTTCGACGGCGTCAGGTCGGCCGAGCCGCCGACGATCGTCGTGATCTGCGGAGCGATCGCGTCGAGCACCTTCCCGCTGGCCTGCCGCGTCGCCATGTCGTCGCCGACGGCGAAGCGGGGGAGCGCGTCACGCCAGAGATCGGGGAGCCTGCCCTCGAGGTACGCATCGAAGTCCTCGGCGACGTCGGCGTGCTCCTGGCGATAGACCTCGAGCTGCTCGGTCCACTGCGCCTCGAGCGCGGCGCCGCGCGCGGCGTAGCCGTTGAAGAAATCGCGGACCTCGTCCTCGACGACGAACGTGCGATCGGGATCGAAGCCGAACGCCTCCTTGACCTTGCGCAGCTCCTCGGCGCCGAGCGCGGAGCCGTGCACCTCGGCCGTGTTGGCCTTGGTGGGAGCGCCGTAGCCGATGACGGTGCGAACGCGGATGAGTGTCGGCCGCTCCGACTGCGACGTGGCGCGGGCGATGGCTGCATCGATCGCGTCGACGTCGTTGCCGTCGGCGACCTCGTCGACGTGCCAACCGTAGGCGCGGTAGCGCGCGCCGACATCCTCGGTGAACGCCAGGTCGGTGCTGCCGTCGATCGAGATGTTGTTGTCGTCGTAGAGCACGACCAGGCGCGCGAGCCGCAGATGACCGGCGAGCGACGATGCCTCGCTCGAGACGCCCTCCATCAGATCACCGTCGCTGGCGAGCACGAACGTGCGGAAGTCCGCGACAGGGAATCCCTCGCGGCTGAAGGTCGCGGCGAGGTGACGCTCGGCGAGCGCGATGCCGACGGCGTTGGAGATGCCCTGGCCGAGCGGTCCGGTCGAGACCTCGACACCGGGCGTCAGATGATACTCGGGATGTCCCGGCGTCAGCGAGCCGATCTGACGGAAGCGGCGCAGTTGCTCCAGCGACATCTTCGGATAGCCGAAGACATGCAGCAGCGCGTACAGCAGCGCCGAGCCGTGGCCCGCCGAGAGCACGAAGCGGTCGCGTCCGGCCCACGTCGGGTTCTCGGGATTGAACCGCAGGTGACGCGTCCACAGCGCATACGCCATCGGCGCGGCGCCGAGCGGAAGACCCGGATGACCGGAGCTCGCGGCCTCGACCATGTCGGCTGCGAGGAGGCGGATGGTGTCGATGTTGCGCTGGTGGTTCATGGGTCGGATGTCAAATGTCAGATGTCAGATGTCACGAGGCGGTTGTGGGCGCGGCGTGTGGTTGCTGCGAGCGGCGTCGTCATCTTCTCAGGTCGTGCTTCAGGTCGTGAAGGACGCTGGCGAAGGCCGAACGGCTGATCGTGGTTTCGCCGAAGCGTGGGTGGCGCAGGCGGAACATGCGGCTGCTGCCGCCGCGCGTGTCGTACGGCTCGATCGTGAGCAGGCCGTAGCCCATCTCGTAGCGCTCGCTCTCGCCGGTGCCGTTGAGATATGCCTGAAGCTCCTCGACCTCGGGCATGCCGAGCTCGGTGTGGAGCATCTTCCAGAGATTGTCGTCGGTGCGTGATGCGGTCTTTGCCATGGGTCGAACGGAGCCGGCGGTTCGTGTCGAAAGCGACGAAGATACGATACGCGCCCGCGAGCGATGCGCACACATCCTGTGCCGGGCGATCGTGCGGCGTTCGCTACTGCCGCCCCCAGCCCACCCACGTGTAGTGCCACGGCTCATACGGCTCGTACAGCGGTCCGTGGAAGACGTCGCCGGTGGCGCAGACGATCTCGTTGAGACGGCAGCTCCAGCCCGGCGATTCCCACGTGCCGGGTATCGTCGCGGTCGTCGTGCCGGCGACGAGCCTGCGGCCGCGATAGATCCTGAAGTCGAAGGCCCGGAGCTGTCCATGATCGGAGAACCCCGGCACGGCGACGGTCGGCGTGTTGACGAGCTCGTAGCCGTTGAGGAAGGCGCGGAAGCGAGCGGTGGCGGAGGAGTCGGGGATCTCCGGATAGGTTGTATCCGCCAGCACGACGAGCGACGTGTCGATGACTTCGCGGCCGGAGACGGCGATCGACGCGACCGTGTTCCACTTGCCGATCTGATTCTCGAGCGTGCGGATGTCAGTGACGACCTCGAGGCGATGTCCGGGATTGGTCACGGCGAAGCGCCGCTTGATCGCCGCGATGGTATCCATCATCGCGCGATACTCTTCGGTCTTCCTGAACTCCGCAGCCTCCTTCGCGGTCCACGACCAGTGCGTGTGCACGCGCTTCTCGCGCCGCACGTAACCGCGCACGGCGAGGTAACGACGCTCGCCCGCTCGGATCTTCGCGATCGCGCGCTGCAGCCGCGGGTCGAGCGTCGCGGCGACGGCCGCCATGTACCGCGGGAGCTTGCGACGCGCAGTGGCGATGTCGAGGACCGGGGCCACAATCGAATCGACGCGCGTCGAGTCCGACGCGCCCAGCGGCGCACGGGGAATGGCAGGCACACCAACCGACGGCTGAGCCGACACACGGCCGAGTCCGAGCGCCAACAGCACGATGAATACTGAGGCTATGATGAAATCTCGTCGACGCATGGCAGCGCGGTGAAGCGTGAGGGTGTCGTCGAAGATGGTCAATCGGTGCCTCTCGGACAACCACGTGCCGGAGCGCAGGCCTTGCTCGTCGCGCGGCTTTTTCTAGCTTCCCGAGCCGGCGATTTCCCTATCCCCTTCACTCCGCGGAGACCACCATGGTATCCACAGCCCCTGCCATCGCGCACTGCGCGCGCTACCGCTTCGCTACGTCCATCATCATCGTCATCGTCGGCGCAACGCTGGCTGCGGTTGTCGGCCGGGCGCAGCCGTCGCGTCTGATTCCGCCGGAGCACGAGCTGCTCATGATGAAGGCAATCGAGCACATCGACAACGGAAAGATCGACTCGGCGCGGGTGCTGTTGCAGGAGGGCATCCGCCGGTTCCCGAGCGATCCTTCGTTCCCCTACGAGCTCGCCTACATCCACTATCAGCTCAAGGAGTACCGCGAGGCGCGCACCATTCTCGAGACGCTGGTCGAGGCGCCGAGATCGCAGCCGGTTTTCTTTCAACTGCTCGGCAACACCCATGATCTGCTCGGCGACCCCGACAAGGCGATCGCGGTCTACAAGCGGGGACTCGAGCGCTTCCCACGCTCGGGCCCGCTGTACCTCGAGCTCGGTGTCATGGCGGGAGCCCGCGAGGAGTACGCGACGGCGGTCGAGTATTGGGAGAAAGGAGTCGAGAAGGCGCCGGACTTTCCGTCGAACTACTTCCACGCCGCACGCATGTTCATGGCAACGACCGAGCGCGGATGGGGTATGCTCTACGGCGAGCTCTTCCTGAACATCGAGCCGGGATCACCGCGCTCGGCGAACACGCGCAACGAGCTCTACTACGCCTGGAACGACGCGATCACGACATCGGGTGAGGGCGGAGGGTTGAAGGACGGTGAGACGTCGGTCGCGGTGGCGCTCTTCGACAAGCTCGAGGTCTTTGCCGACTCATCGAAGGCGATGATCGTGCCGTTCAAGTTCTTTCTCTTTCGAAGCTTCCTGGTCGCCGCGATGCCGGTCGTGCTCTCGAGCGACGAGAGGCTCACAATCGCGACGCTGCATGGAGTGCGCAGGCGCTTCATCGAGAACTGGTACGCCGACACGGCGACCGCGGCGCACTTCGACATCGAGCTCTTCGGCCGCTGGCGCGAGCTCGACAACGCCGGGCTGCTCGAGGCATACGACCACATGATCTTCTACACGAAGGAGACCGAGGCCGAGGTCAACGCGTGGTCCGAGACGAACGGGTCGAAGCTGCGCGACGTCACCGCCTGGTTGCGCGCGCACCCGATCGGCGGCGGCAGGCCCCGTCCCTTCTCGAGACTCACCGTTGGCAGCGTGACGATGACGCAGGAGGAGCTCGACGCCCGGAGCGCGCTGAAGAGCACCCTGGACGGGGATGTCGTGAAGTAGGACCGAGACATCCAATCAGAACCGTCCCACCCTCTCGATCGCCGCGCCGATCGACTCGACGGTCGGCACGACGGCGTTCATCAGCGTGGGGTTGTAGGGGATCGGGATGTCCGGCGTCGCGACGCGCTCGACCGGCGCGTCGAGGTCGCGGAAGGCTTCCTGCGTGATCGTCGAGGCGATCTCCGCGCCGAAGCCGCAGGTCCAGTTGTCCTCGTGCACGACGATGCAGCGGTTGGTCCGGCGCACCGACGCGAGCACGGTCTGCTTGTCCCACGGAGAGACGGTGCGTAGATCGATGACCTCGACGCTCCTCGACGAGGCCTCGGCCGCCTCGAGCGCGCGGTGAACCATCTCGCCCCACGTGACGATCGTCAGGTCGGTGCCCGATCGCACGATGTTCGCGACGCCGAGCGGGATCATGTACTCGTCGCCGGGGTAGGGGCGGCGTCCCTCGCGCGTGTCGAGCAGCGCGCGGTGCTCGAAGAAGAAGCACGGATCGTTGCCGCGCAGCGCGGTGCGCAGCAGGCCGACGGCGTCCTCGGCGTTCGAGGGGATGATCACGCGCCAGCCGACGAGGTGCGCGTAGATCGCCTCGCCGGAGACCGAGTGCCACGGGTCTCCGCTTTTCTTGCCGAAGCCGACCGGGATTCGCACGACCATCGGGGCGGCGAACTTGCCGGCCGTGCGCCAGCGGATCGTGCCGCAGTCGCTGATCTGCTCGTGCGCCGGATCGGCGTACTTGCGGAACTGGATCTCCGGCACCGGCGTCAGTCCCGCCATCGCCATGCCCACCGCGCGGCCGATGATCCCTTCCTCGTTGAGCGACGTGTCGAACACGCGCTCGGCGCCGAAGCGGATCTGCATGTCGATCGTCGCGCCGTGCACGCCGCCCTTGGCGCCGACGTCCTCGCCGAAGAGCAGCATCCGATCGTTGCGCTCCATCTCGACCGCGAGCGTGCGTCGCACGGCGTCGAGGAAGTTCATGCGCGGACCCGATGCCTCGACCTCCGCGCGGCCGGCGTTGCGGCGCGCGAGCTCATCCTCGCCGAGCTCCGGAAGAAGGCCACCGACCTCCTGTGGATTGCCCTGATAGAAAACGTCGTCGAGCGTGCGCGCGGTGTCGGGATCGCCCGTCGCGATCGACTCCTCGGCCGCGGCCTCGGCCTCGCGGTGCGCCTCGGCCTCCATGATGAGCCAGTCGCGCTCGGTGGTCAGCCCCTCACCGATCATGAACGCGCGGAGCTTCGGCAGCGGGTCGTCGGCGCGCTCGCTCTCGAGCAGCTCGGCGCTCTTGTACGCCTGGGTGTCGACGAAGGAGTGTCCGGCCAGGCGCGGCACCTTCAGGTGCAGCAGGACCGGACCGCCGCCGGAGCGAAGGGAGGTGACGGCATCGTCGATCAGCCGCGCGGTCTCGAGCGGCTCGGTGCCGCTGCCGGCGATGATCCGCAGACCTTTGAAGGATTGAAGGTTGTCGGAGAAGTTCGCGCCGGGCGTCTGGAATGCGCAGGGGACGGAGATGCCGTAGCCGTTGTCCTCGATGAAGAACAGGAACGGGAGCTCGCCGACGGTGGCGATGTTGAGCGCGGCCCAGAATCCGTTCGTCGCGGTCGAGCCGTCGCCGCCGAGCGCCGCGGCGATCGCGCCGTCCCACTCGGTCTGACCGAGCGTGCGCGAGCGGTAGCGTGCGGCCTGTGCCCAGCCGATCGCCGGCGTGTACTGCGCGCCCACGTCGCCGCTGGTCGGCAGCACGTGCGCGCCGCCGCGCGACGGCATGTTGTGCACCACGCCGATGTCGCGACCCTCGCTGATGCCGCCGGCGCGGCCCATCGTGCTGCGGATCGCCTCGAGTGCCGTCAGCCCCTGCGCGAGCACGAACGGTCGCGAGCGATAGTACACCGTCGCGGCGTCGTGCGGGTGACGCATCGCAAGGGCCAGGAGGATCTGCGCGAGGTCGTGGCCACGCGAGGAAAACTGGTAGGTCACGAGTCCGCCGGGGACGAGACGCTCCTCCTCGATCTGATCGATCGCGCGCGAGAGCAGCATCAGGCGCGCGACCTGCTGCCAGTCGACGCCCGGGGCCGCGGAGGCCGGCTTCGGCTGCGCCGTTCCGTTGGCCGCGGCCGCTTTCGCGGCCGCACCGTTGGTCGCTGCCGAGGTGGCGCCGCCGTTGCTCGCGTCGCTCTTCTGGGTGCGGTTCCGGCCTGATTTCGCCGGGCCGGAGGATCTCTTGCTGGCCATCGCGACTCTATCGTAAAGGGTGTCTCGGGACGTACCGAAAACCCCCAAGATAGCGATCGTCCGCGAGGGGTTCCGTCTCAGAAATTGACACCCCACGGCCCATCGCAATCCGCAATCCGCCACTCGACCCCGAGCGCCGGCGCCCCTGACCGTCC
>DATLHO010000225.1:0-5330 GCA_035539855.1 Kapaibacterium sp. (SeqCode)
ATGCTCCGAACAGTTGATGCGCGGCACCTCGGCCTCAATGAACGTCTTGAACTGCATCGTGTCGAGATGCCGCCAGGAGCGCCGACGACTGTCATATCGGGGACACTCCTTCTTGCACTCAGGACAGCGCAGACGCTTCGAGGCGTCGAAACGGACGTGGATCTTGACAGTAAGCGCCTCCTCGTCCAGCTCGACGAGGCCAACGCTCCATGGGGACTTGATTCCCAAAAGGCGGCTGTAGTGGTCGGTATCGCGCATCCGACCAATCTACGATCGACCCACTAGATTCGATGAAGCGCCAAACAAAAAAGCCCCCTCCACGAAGCGCCTCGTGACATCTAACATCTAACATCTGACCTCTAACCCCTAACACGCAAAGTCGCCGTACCGGCGTCGTCTACGACGAGGTGTCGGAAGTTTCTTGCAGCAACTGCCGCGTAGTCATGCCCTGCGCGGGCGGAGAAGACTCCGATGTAGGTCAGGGGCTCGGTGCCCGTGTTCATCGTGCGGTGGGCGGTGTGGCCGGGGACGTAGACGATCGAGCCGGCGTCGAGGGAGACGAGGCGCGCGTCGCCGGTGTCTTCGTCTTCGAGGAGCATTGCGCCGCTGCCGCGGAGGCCGATGTAGACTTCGGCCGCGGGTCGCCAGAAGTGCAGGTGGCCCTTCGTCATGTAGTACTCGTCGCCGACACGTCCCGGCATGATCGTGCCGATGCCGTAGTGGAGATCGCCCTCGCCGTCGCCCGGCTCCAGCGATCGAACCGTGTAGACGAGCGGATCGCCGTCGGCGATCGCCGCGCGCAGCGCCGCGTCGTCGGCGTAGACGCCGTGCATGTCGGAGAGCCGCCGCTCGGTGAGCGCGCCTCCTTCGAGCGTGCCCAGTGTGGGATCGTACGGCGTGTGCAGAAAGCGCGCGGCGCGCGTCAGATGCGTTGCCATGGACATGTCGTCAGGCTCCTGTCGTTGTGAATCGTCGTCGCGCGGACTCCTCGAGTCTCGCCACGATATCGTCGTCGAGCGCTCCGATCGATGCGAGCGCGAGCGCCGCGGCGCCGAGCACCGGAGGCAGGCGCGAGGCGACCGGCCGCACTGACGGCGAGCGCGCGGTGATCGCTCGCTCGAGCGCGTCACGGAAGCTCCGTCGTTCAGTCAGCCCGCCGGTCATTGTGAGCATCGTGGCGTTTCCGGCGAACAGTCGCCGCTCGACGGCCTCGACCATGCGCGCGAGCTCGTCGATGGCTTCGGCGACGATCCGCGTCGCCGCGACGTCGCCCGCATCGGCGGCGTCGAGCACGAGCGGCGCGAGCGCTGCGATGCGCTCGCGTGCGAGACCGCCGATGCCGGTCATGCGCAGCAGATCTCCGGCCGAGTCGAGGCCGAGGGAATCGGGCAGCGCACGCTCGAGTGCGGTTGCCGGTCCGCGCCCGTCGACGCTCCGACAGACCGTTGCCATCGCGCGCACGCCGAGCCAGTATCCGCTCCCTGGATCGTCGATGAGCGGTCCCCAGCCACCCGCCCGCCACGTCGCACCATCATCCGTTCGTCCGTAGCAGCTCGATCCCGTTCCGGCGATGAGGACGATTCCTGCGGACCCTCCGAGGCCTCCCGCAAGTGCTATGCGCAGATCGTGATCGACGCCGACGGCATTGTCGGGCGCAAGACCGAGCTCGCTCGCGATCGATCGGATCTCGGCGTGATCGCGCGGCGTGACCACGCCGGCGAGGCCCAGGAAGGCCGCGGCGAACGGTTGCTGGTCGCGGTCGGAGCCAACGTCGTCGCTTGCGACTGTGCCGGCGTCGGTGCCCGCACTCCTTCCCGCATCACGGACCGCGTCGACGCGCGCTGCCTCGACGGCGTCGCGTACGGCATCGCGCACGCCGTCTCGTCCTGAGACGTTGAGGTTCGAAGGACCGCCCTCGCCGAGTCCGAGCAATCGACCACTGAGGTCGACGATCGCGGCGCGCGTGCGGGTGCCTCCGCCGTCGATGCCGAGCACGAATCGCGCTGCGCGGACATCGTCCGTTTCGCGGTCATCACGCGCCGCGCGGTCGTCGAGCGAGCGCGTCGTCATGGCTCGATCACGATGATCGAGGCCGCGGTCGCGCGCACCGGATAGGACTCCGCCACCGGACCGGTGAAGGTCGCCTCGACGAGCATCCCGACGCGTAGCGAGTCGAACGTGATCGGCTCGAGCGCGCCGCCGCGACGGCGCGAGATCGTCGTCGCGCGCGTGACGGTCACGTCCGCCTTGTCGTAGGGAAGGTCGTCGTTGCGCGAGCCCTCGATGCGCGCGAACCCGAGGTCGGATGCGCCGCTCGCCGGGATGATCGCGCGGAGCTCGCCGCGAATGCTCGGCGTCGCTTCGAACATGGTGCCGGGACCGCAGCGCGCGGCCGTCAGTGCGAACAGGAGGGCTGCAAAGGGGAGAGCATACCGTGACATGGGGCGAATGTAGGAATGATCGTGGTTTGTTATGTTCAGGTCCGCCCGGATCGGTCCCGACCCGTCGCTCCGCAGCCTACCAGAAACCCCAGACAGGCATCGCAATGAAAGTACTCCGGCTTCTTGGCGCCATCTTCGGCACGATCGGCCTCGGCCTGCTGATCGGCGCGGCCATACTCTATGGCAACGCGCAGTCGTTCAAGCAGAGCGCGGTCCAGACGCAGGGGACCGTCGTCGATCTCGTGTACGTCGCGTCGTCCGATGGGGGCGGTGGGTACCGTCCGATCGTTCAGTTCACGACGCGCGAGGGAGAGCAGATCGAGTACGAGTCGAACACGAGCTCATCGCCGGCAGCCTATGACGTCGGCGAGACGGTGGGGATCTTCTACAACCCGAACGATCCGGGCGACGCGATGATCGACGGTTTCCTCGACGCCTACCTGGCGCCGATGATTCTCGGCGGCGTCGGCGCGGTCTTCTTCATCGTCGGCGGCGGACTGCTGCTGGCGCAGATGCTCGGCCGTCGCAAGCGAGCGCACCTGATGGCCGCCGGCCGCCGCGTCAGCGCGCGCATCGAGGGCGTCGATCTCGACACCTCGCTGGAGGTCAACGGACGCCACCCGTACACGATCACGTCGCAGTGGCTCAATCCCGACACCGGAGAGCTGCACGTCTTCCGCAGCGACGGCATCTGGTTCGATCCGTCGGATCATCTCCCCGGCGAGACGATCGACGTGCTCATCGATCCGGTGAATCCGAAGAAGTACCACGTGGACACATCGTTCCTGCCGAAGGTCGCGGAGTAGAAGGTCGTTCTCTCTCAGCGCCTCGCCGCCAGCTCCAATCCGAGCAGTGCGGCGCCGATGATGCCGGCGTCGTTGCCGAGCTGCGCCTGGCGCACTTCGATGCGCGACGCGATCGACTTGAGCGCGCGGGCGCTCAGCGAGCGGCGCGCGGGCTCGAGGATGTGATCGCCGGCGCGAGCGACGCCGCCGCCGACGATGACGAGCGAGAGATCGCAGAGGTTGAGCACCGAGGCGAGGGCGGCTCCGAGCAGCGTGCCGAGCTCCGCGAAGAGCTCGCGGGCCGCGGCATCTCCGGCGTCGGCGGCCTCGCTGATGTCGCGCGGCGTGATCTCGCCGTCGAGCGCGCGCGCGTGCAGCGCCGATGCGGGCGTGCGCGCGAAGCGCTCGCAGGCGAGCGCCGTCAGATAGCGCTGGCCGAGATAGGCCTCGATGCAGCCACGCGCTCCGCACGCGCACAGCGGACCGTTGGGATCGATCGTGACGTGACCGACCTCGCCCGCGCCGCCACCGCCGCCTCGCCAGATCGTGCGATCGATGATGATGCACCCGCCGATGCCGGTGCCGAGGGTGATGAACAGGAAGCTCGCGTCGTCGCCCGCGCTGCCGACGCGCGACTCGGCGAAGCCCGCGACGTTCGCATCGTTCTCGACGGCGATCGGAATGTCGGCGTCGAGCAGCGGTGCAAGTCGCTCGGCGACGGGCACGACCTCCCAGCCCGGGAGGTTCGGCGGGTGTGCGATCTCGCCGCGGTCGTTGATGACCCCAGGAACGCCGAGGCCGAGCGCGACGATGGTGTCGTCACGCCCGGCCATGATGCTGTTCGCCTGCTCGGCGATGCGGCCGAGGATCGCATCGGGTCCGCGCTCGGCGGCGGTCTCGATCTGATGCTGTGCGAGGATCGCTCCCGTCTCGTCGACGAGTCCGACCTTGATGAACGTGCCGCCGACATCGATGCCGATCGCGAGCCGGCGCGCGCGGTTCGTGTGACTCATTCGTCGACGCGGTAGATCGTCTCGCCGGGGCGGGCCATGCCGAAGCGCTCGCGCGCCAGCCGCTCGAGCGTCGCGGGGTCGCGCCGGAAGCGGGCGATCTCCGCGCGCAGCGAGTCGCCGGTGCGACGCTCGGCGTAGAGCTGCTCGACGGCGGCGTCGTGCTTCATCTCCAGGCGCATGCGCGAGATCAGTCCGCGGTTGCCGAACGCGAAGATCGCGAGCACGGGAATCGCGGCCAGGACGGCCAGGGTGACCTTGCGGCGCGTCGTCAGCGGCTTCGGCTTGAACCGCCGGCGGAATCGTTTCATAGCAGCTCTTCGGGGTTGCTTTCCTCGTCGCGCTTGTGCGGCTCGTCGATCTCCTGATCGTACTCGCCCATGCGGCTCATCTCGTCGTACATCTCCTCGATCTCCGCCTCCTCCGGATCGAGTCCGCGCTCGAGATCCCAGATCGTGTGGACCCCGTCGGGATCGTCGACGGTGGGCTCGAGTCGTCCGTCCTCGGCGACCATCGTGATCGTGTAGCGCTTTCCCTCGTCGAACGTCACGTAGTAGTCCTCGGCTCCCTCGGTATCGAGGGCCTGGGCGACCTCGTCGACGGAGACGTGTTGTCCGTCGAGGGTGACCAGGTGCGTGATCGTTCCGATATCGTCGGTCAGGACTCCGGTGATCTCAGGCATGACAGCTTCCTCCACAGTGCTCCAAAGGCATTCATCGCACAGGGCCGGGCGCGCGCCGGGAAGCGCAGGCCGGCCGTTTCCACCCGTCCGGGCTCGAGAGCCTCACGCGCAAACGGTACGCCATGGAGGGAAGGGGGAGAGGACGCCGTGTGCGGGTCAAACTTCCGCAAAGCGTCCGGTTCACGCAAGGATCGCGACCGGCGGTAACGAGATGTGCCCGGCTCTTGGCTCGGGCGCGACGAAGCCCTAACTTCGAGATTCCTTCAGCGCGCCCCGCGCCGACGCACCCATCGTCTAGGGGTTAGGACACCGCCCTTTCACGGCGGTAACACGGGTTCGAATCCCGTTGGGTGTACAACGAGACAAGGCCCCATCTGCTCGAGAGAGCAGGTGGGGCTTTATCGTGTGGGGC
>DATLHO010000226.1:0-19938 GCA_035539855.1 Kapaibacterium sp. (SeqCode)
CTCGAACACCGGGACGCTACCGGTGCGCATCACCGATGTGGCGATCACCGGCGCCGACGCGTCGAGCTACCGCATGGGCGTGCTGCCGCGCCGCGATCTGGAGGCGGGGCAGACGGAGTACCTCGAGATGACCTTCGCGCCGACGGCGCCGGGTCAGACGAGCGCCGAGCTGGTGGTCAGCGCCAGCACGGGCATGAGCTACACGGTGACGCTCGGCGGCACGGCGCTGAAGATCCGTCGCGATCCGATCGATCCGGTGATGACCGGTGCGCCGAACGCGGACGGGACACCGGAGCCGGCGCGCAGCGGATGGAGGATCCCGACGCTGCGCTAGGGCGCGGCGACATCGAGCGATCGACGACGATCGCTCCTACGAAGCAGCGAGGGGCGGCTCCAGACGGAGCCGCCCCTCGGCGCTTTTTACGGTGCAATGGCTCGATCGAGCGGCCGAAGGAGCTCATCCGAACACCCCCATCGAATCGTAAATATTCTTGTCGATGGTGCTTCGGCGGATACGTTTCGCACTGTAAATTCCGAACGCGGTTTTCCGCGGTGGACCGGGCGAACGAGGCACCTCAACATCCTCCCTCGACGCCGTCAGTCCGATCACCCCAAGCCAGAGCACCCAACCCCTGGGTGCGATTGCGACGTGCATCCCTTGGATTGATTCTGCGAGTGCAGACATCGACCGGTATCTCCATGAGGTACCGGAATCACTGTCTGTGCCCGTCCGATCATCCCTGCTGCCTTCGAGGCAGTATCACTCTCGTAGGTCAACACACGTTATACCGGGCATTGGAATGAGACGTTTCCACCTCTTGCTTCTGGCGCTGATCGCGCTGGCCGTTCCGGGCAACCTCGCCCATGCGGCACTTTCGGACTACCTTTTCTCGACCGGCACCGGCTCGACGATCACGCCGAGCTATACCACCGTGTGGGCCGGAACGCAGCGCGGCCGCGCGTCGTATGCCGGCCAGAACGCGCTGATCAACCTGCCGTTCACGTTCTTCTTCAATGGGGTCGGCTACACTCAGCTCCGACTGACGTCGCACGGCCTGATCGGCTTCGGTTCAGCATCGATCAGCACGTCGTACTCGAACAGCATGCCGAGCGCGGCGTCGGCGGGTCCGGTGATGACGGCGCTCTGGGATCGGTTCTACATCGCGGGACCCGCCCCGAGCTACTGCAACAACACGCCTCGCATCCGTTACGGCACGTCGGGGACGTCACCGGGCCGGATCTTCGTCATCGACTACGACGACATCTCCGTTGGCTACGCCGAAGGAACGCAGTACGGCCCGCAGTTCCAGGACTGGCAGGTGCGTCTGTACGAGGGCACGAACATCATCGAGTTCTACTACAGCAACGCGCGTGGGCAGATCCCGACGTGCCTCACCAACTGGGGCACGCGCTCGCTGACGACCTCGTCGTCGATCGGACTGGCCGCGAGCACGTCGGACTTCATGAGCGTCACGCCCGTTGCCAACAGCAGCTCGGCGAACATGAGCCGCACGTCGTTCGACAACAGCGTGAACACCGGCAACACCGGCGGCACGCCGATCGCGGCGAACACGATCTATCGTTTCACGCCGTGCAACATGGACTTCATCCCGAACCTCGCGCAGGGTGGCGTCACCGGCATGGCCAGCGGCTCGGTGCTGATGTCGGGGATCTCGCTGCAGCGCGGCGCGACGGCGACCTACCAGCCGTTCACGATCACGCTGACCGGCACGGCGTGCGCAGCGCGCAACCTCACGATCACGCTCGGCGGACCAAACGCGGCGGACTACACCGTCTCGCCGATCGGCGCGCAGGTGCTGGCTGCCAACAGCTCGATGCCAGTTAACGTGACGTTCACGCCGCAATCGATCGGAGTGCGCACCGCGACATTGACGATCACCGATCAGTTCGGCGCGAGCCGCATCTTCACGCTACAGGCGACGGGACTTCCGCGCGTCAGTTGGACTCCGGATCTGAGCCAGGGCGGCACGCCGACGCTGACCAACGGCGACACGCTGATGAAGGACTTCATCGTGCGTCGCGCGGTCATTCGTGACTTCACGCCGATCACGCTTCTGAACTTCAGCACGAACGGCGCGATTCCGCCCGCGGTCGTGACGGTCTCGATCGACTCGGCCGGCGGTATCTCGACGCAGTACCAGCTGATCACACCGTCGACCGTCTCGCTCGGACCGGGACAGTCGTACACGCCGATCATCCGCTTCCTGGGCTCCGGCCTCGGACCGCAGAACGCGCGGATCACGATCAACGCCGACGGCGAGATTCGTTCGTTCCCGATGAAGGTGATCTCGGGCGCACCGGGCATCGCCGTGACGGCCCTCGGCATGCCCGCCGACGCGAACAACCCGGTCTTCAACCAGCAGCTCTCGTGCGTCGGCGAGTACGCCACGTCGATCCCGCTGCTCGTGAACAACCCGGGCCAGTTCCCGCTGGTGATCTCGTCGATCGACCTGTACCAGACCGACACGACCACGCAGCAGGGAACGCCGTACTTCCAGCTCCTGCGTGACGCGCAGGGCCGTCCGATCCGCATGACCGATTACGTCATTTCAAGCACTCCGGGTGTGGTGCCGCTAAGCTCCAACCCGCCGGTCGCCCTGCCGATCACGATCGATCCGGGACAGACGCGGACGCTCTATGCGACGTTCGTCGGGCAGATCCCCGGCAAGCGCTTCGGTCGCGCGTTCATCCGGACGAATGCGGAGAACGTCTTCGGCACCGACACGACGCTCAACGGCACGCCGAACTCCGTGCTCGGCCTTCTCGCGTTCGACTTCGTCGGCCGCGCGATCGGCAGCCAGCTCGCGGCCAATGCGACGGGACTTCCGATGAAGACGGTGAGCTTCCCCGGCACTCGCATCGGCGACACCGCGGTGATGTCGTTCACGATCGCCAACTCCGGCGCCTGTGACCTGCGCATCAACCGCAACAAGCTGCGGATCTATTCGGGCGACGTCAACGAGTTCCGACTGATGACCTCGCTGCGCCGAGCGACGCTTGACGCCGCGACCGGCGACTGGGTGCTGGCTCCGGGCATGGTCGACACGCTGACGGTGCGCTTCACGCCGTCACGCTCGGGCACGCGCATGGCCACGCTCTGGATTCAGACCAACGACTCGACGATCTCGAAGCCCGGTCTGATCGAACGCGGCAGTTACTACCTCGACCTGACCGGTCGCGGACTTGCCGGACTCGACGCGAGCGGCATCGTGCTCGATCCGGTCGTCATCGGCAGCTTCGTCAACGGCGTCGCGACGCTCGAGAACACGCTCAACACGAGCGTCGGCATCGGCAGCATCAGCTACCTCGGCGGTGACGCCGCGGAGTTCTCGGAGGATCCGTCGGTTGCATGGCCGACGCTCCCGACGAGCGTGCTGCCGGGTCAGAAGCTGCAGCTCGGCGTGCGCCTGTCGCCCGTCGGCTCGGCCGGACCGCGTCGCACGACGCTGATCCTGGTGACCACGAACGGTGACACGATCCGTGTCCCGGTTCGCGGCGAGGCAGGCACGCAGGAGCTCCAGGTCTCGCCGAACTCGCTGTTCGAGACCGTGACGATCGCGGTCGGCCAGACGAAGCGTCAGTCGGTGATGATCTCGAACACCGGCACGCTGCCGGTGCGCATCACCGGACTGTCGATCAGCGGACCGGACTCGGCGAGCTACCGTCTGGGATCGCTTCCGCGTCGTGATCTCGAGGCCGGTCAGACCGAGTACCTCGAGCTGACCTACGTGCCGACCGCACCGGGACAGACGAGCGCCGATCTCGTCGTCACGGCCAGCAACGGCATGAGCTACACGGTGACGCTCGGCGGCACGGCACTGAAGATCCGTCGCGATCCGATCGACCCGGCAATGACCGGCGCGCCGAACGCGAGCGGCACGCCCGAAGCGGTGCAGATGGGCCGCAAGGCGCCTGCCCTGCGCTAGCGCACGACGACATCGGCAATCGACCGATTGCCGAATCAACGATGCGGGCGGCTCCAAAGGAGCCGCCCGCTCGCGTTTTCGGGGTTTGACGCCCGCGCCGCCGGACGATCCCGCCGAGAAGATTTTCTTGACGCCGGTGGAGTTTCTTCGTGATAATTGTCTACCTTGCTGCGTCCTTCCCCCCCTACCCGCGAGGGCTTCGCCAAGGCGAACCTCCCCGCCAAACCTATCGCATTAATCACTCCCTGGCGCACAAACGAGCTGCCGCTCACCCCATTTCAGGCATGCACGGTCCCGCCTTCACCCAACACATGCATGGGGAACCACCCAGGATGAAACGCTCACTCCTGCTTACGATGCTCGCCGTCGCAGCGCTCGTGCTGACGACGACTGATGCACGCGCAGCGCTCGACGCCTACCAGTTCTCGGTCTCCAGCGGATCGGCGATCACGCCGGATAGCTGGACGAACATCTGGCAGGGCTACCGCGGCTCCCGCGGCAACATCGCCTATCAGACCCAGACGATCGAGCTTCCGTTCGCCTTCAAGTACGACTGCGTCGATTATTCGCAGATCACGATGAGCTCGTTCGGCCTGATCGCCTTCGGCGATTATGTCTACAACGACTGGTACAACTACCTGGCGTGGACCGGCCTGCCGGTGATCGCGCCGCTGTGGGACAACATCTACGTCAGCAATGGCGGACCGGGCTACTGCAACTACACGCCGGCGATTCGCTACGGCGTCAGCGGCAGCCCGGGCTCACGCATTTTCGTCATCGATTTCTGGAAGGTTTCCCGCGGTTACTGCGACGGCTGCCAGTTCGGTCCGACGTTCATGGACTACCAGGTCCGGCTTTACGAGGGATCGAACAGGATCGAGTTCCAGTACGCCAACGCGACGACCGACTATCCGAGTTGCATCCAGAATCGCTGGGGAACCGGGTACACGAACACGAGCGCCTCGATCGGCATCGCCGCCAGCAACGGCGAATTCATGAGCGTCACGCCGAGCGGGTCGTCGGCCTCGATGAGCCGCACCGACGTCAACGACTACGTCGACCTCGTCTACTCGCCGATCAGCCAGAACACGATCTACACGTTCACGCCGCCGAGCACGAGCTACGTGCCGAACGTCGCGCAGGGCGGCGTCGCCGGCATGGCGTCCGGCGCGGTGCTGCTGACGAACATCTCGGTCCAGCGCGGCGAGACGCGGACGGTCCAGCCGTTCACGATCGATCTGCCTTCGGCAGCCTGCTCGGAGCTCGAGCTGACGGCCGACATCAGCGGACCGAATGCGGGCGACTACTCGGTCGCGCCGACGAGCACGACACTGTGGCCGGGCTCCTCGCAGACCTATGACATCACGTTCACGCCGCAGTCGATCGGACAGCGCACCGCGACGCTGACGATCTACGATCAGTTCGGCGTCAACCGTGTCTACACGCTGCGCGGCACCGGAACGCCGCGCGTGAGCTGGACGCCGAACCTCGCGCAGGGCGGCACGCCGACGCTCACCAGCGGCGACACGCTGCTGAAGGACTTCATCGCCCGACGGGCGGTGCCGACGGACTTCACGCCGCTGACGCTGCGGAACTTCAGCACCAACGGCGCGATCCCACCGGCGGTCGTCACCTATTCGATCGACTCGGCCGGCGGGATCTCGACGCAGTACCAGCTTGCGACGCCGCCGAGCGTTTCGCTCGGACCGGGCCAGTCGCACACGCCGATCATCCGCTTCACCGGCTCCGGTCTCGGTGTCCAGCACGCGACGCTGACGATCAACGCCGACGGCGAGATCCGATCGTTCCCGCTCAAGGCGATCTCGGGCGCCCCGTCGATCTCGGTGACCGCGCTGGGCGCTCCGGTCGATCCGGCGACGCCCGTCTTCCACGAGGCGTATTCGTGCGTCGGTGAGTACGCGACGTCGATTCCGCTGCTGGTGTCGAACACCGGCCAGTTCCCGCTGATCATCTCGTCGGTCGACATCTACGCGACCGACACGACCGAGAAGCAGGGAACGCCGCCGTTCGAGCTGCTGCGTGATGCCGCCGGCCGACCGATCCGGATGGGCGATTACGTCCTGACGGCGACGCCGGGCTCGGCGCCGCTGTCGTCGAACGTGCCGCTGTCGCTGCCTCTGGTGGTCGATCCGGGCCAGACGCGGACGATCTACGCGACCTTCGTCGGGCAGCTCCCGGGCCGGCGCTTCGGACGTGCGTTCATGCAGACCAACGGCGAGAACATCTTCGGGACCGACACGACGCTCAACGGCACGCCGAATTCGGTGATGGGCATGCTGAGCTTCGATGTGATCGGGCGCGCGATCGGAAGCCAGCTACGCGCCACCGGCGCGGGACTGCCGCTGAAGACCGTCGCGTTCTCGGCGACACGCGTCGGCGACACCTCGGTGACGACGTTCACGATCGCGAACACCGGAGCCTGCGACCTGCGCATCAGCCGCAACAAGCTTCGGATCTATTCGGGCGACGTCAACGAGTTCCGCCTGATGTCCTCGCTGCGCAACGCGAGACTCGAGGTCGATGACTACGTGCTCGCTCCGGGCATGACCGACACGCTGACGGTGCGCTTCACGCCGTCGCGCGCCGGGACGCGCATGGCCACGCTGTGGCTGCAGACCAACGACTCCACGATCGCGCGGCCGGGCATGATCGAGCGCGGCAGCTACTACCTCGACCTGACCGGTCGCGGCCTCGCCGGACTCGACGCGAACGACCTCGTGCTCGATCCGGTGGCCATCGGCGGATTCGTCAACGGCGTCGCGAAGCTCGAGAACACGCTCAACACGACCGTGGCCGTCAGCAGCATCTCGTTCGTCGGCGGCGACGCCGCCGAGTTCTCGGAGGATCCGGACAACACCTGGCCGTCGCTGCCGCTGAACGTCCTTCCGGGTGACCGGCTGCCGCTCGGCGTGCGACTGACGCCCGTCGGCACGGCCGGACCTCGCCGCACCACGATGGTGCTGGTGACCGGCAGCGGAGACACGATCCGCGTCGTCGTGCGCGGAGAGGCCGGTACGCAGACCCTTGCGGTCTCCCCGACCAGTCTCTTCGAGAACGTGACGATCGCGATCGGTCAGACCAAGCGCCAGACCGTCATGATCTCGAACACCGGAACTCTTCCGGTGCGCATCACCGACATCGCGATCAGCGGGGCCGACGCGGCCAGCTATCGCGCCGGCCTGCTTCCGAGACGCGATCTGGAGCCGGGTCAGACCGAGTACCTCGAGATCACCTTCGCCCCGACGGCGACCGGGCAGGCGAGCGCGGAGCTCGTCGTGACCGCGAACAATGGCCAGAGCTACTCGGTCATTCTCGGAGGCAGCGGACTGAAGATTCGCCGCGATCCGATCGATCCGGTGATGACCGGCGAGCCGAACACGCAGGGAACGCCGGATCCGATCCGGCGCACCGGACGCGCCCCGACGCTTCGTTGACGAGGCACGACATCGGGTGATCGACGCGATCACGGACAACGGCGACGGGCGGCTCCTCAGGGAGCCGCCCGTTTGCGTTTCGGCCCGGATGCCCGCCGTTCGGACTCCCGAACCCGATCGGACGCGTCATCCGTGACGCGGCGGAGGGCCCTGCGCCGCAAAGTTTGCTGTTTCCGGCCTCTCGACTTGCACGGTGACCGGCGATTCGACTATCTTCTTTGCGAGGTGTAACTGATCGCGGACTGATGTGTCCCGGTCGCCTTCACTTCCCAGCGTCGCCATCTCACCCCGGTGCGACATCCCCTGGGCCGCTCATGCTGCGGCGGCCCAACCCCCGTCACTTCTCTTCACCGGACCTGGGAGAGCGTTGTATGATGCAGGATACCACCCCGTCTTGATCGCTCGAAGCGATATGTAGTTCGGCCTTTCAGGCCGTGTCCCCCACCTTTCTCCGGCTCACCCCGAGCCACCCCAACCGGAGGAATCCCCACTGGACTCGCGAAGCCCCTGTCATTGCTGCGGGCGTCGCGAAGCGTTGACGTCAGTCACTCTACCCCTTGACTGTTTCGTTCCATAAGGAGATTCAATATGCATCGCTTCATCGCCCCCGTACTCTGTACGCTGGCCGCGCTCGCTCTGAGCCTCAATCCCGCCAGCGCCAGCCTCTCAGGCTACGCGCGAGTCGTCGCAACCGGCAGCCCCGTAACACCCGGAGCCTGGACGAGCCTGTTCACCGGATCGGTCGGCAGCCGCGGAACCTCGTCGGTCACCAATACCGTCACGGGCTTCAACCTTCCGTTCACGTTCGTCCTCGACGGAACGCCATACACGCGGATGTCGATCTCGACGAACGGCCTGATCTCGTTCGGTTCCGGCAACGTGTCGGCGACCGGCTCGAACTCCCTGAACTCGACCTCGAGCACCTACGGCCAGTTCCCGCGCATCGCTCCGTGGTGGGACCAGATGTACATCACCGGCGGCGCGACGCGCTACTGCAGTAACAAGGCGCCGGCGATCCGCTGGGGTGTCGCGGGCTCGGCCCCGAACCGCATCGTCGTCGTCGATTATCGCGACCTCGAGGTTGCCAGCCGCACCGCCGCGTACTCGTCGTGGCAGGCCCGCTTCTATGAGGGGTCGAACATGATCGAGTTCTACTATACCAACATGACCTCGCTGTCGTGCAAGTACACGACGAGCCGGTACTCGACCTCGGCGACGATCGGCATCGCGATGTCCTCGAGCAACTTCCTCAGCGTCACGCCGAGCAGCGCGTCGGCGAGCTTCAGCACATCGAGCGCGTATAACTCGGTCAATCTGGCATCGACGACGCACCAGATTCCGGTCGGAACGATCTACCGTTTCGCACCGTGCAACATCTCGCTCGCCGGTGATATCGCCCAGGGCGGCTCCGCGACGATGACTACCGGCGACACGCTCATGGCGAACGCATCGGTCCAGCGCGGCAACGCCGGCGCCTACCAGCCGTTCACGATCAACGGAAGCATCGCCGGCTGCTCGACCGGCAGCTACGCGCTTGCGCTGAGCGGACCGGCCGCCGGCGACTACTCGCTGAGCGCCACGAGCGCGACGATCGCTCCGGGCTCCTCGGCGATCCCGACGATCACCTTCACGCCGTCGGCGATCGGTGTTCGCAACGCGTCGCTGGTCGTGACCGACAACAACGGATTCATGCGCAGCTTCGCGCTCGCCGCCGTCGGACTGACACGCGCCGAGTGGACGGGCAACCTCGACCAGGGCGGCACGCCGACGGTCGCCAGCGGAGACGTGCTCATGAGCACGATCGAGGTGCGACGGCTTTCGACCGGATCGTTCACGCCGCTGACGATCAGGAACATCAACGTCAATCCGAGCGCACCGCCGATGGTCGTGACCTTCACGGTCGACTCGGCGGGCGGGGCTTCGTACCAGTACCGCCTCGGCAGCGCGTCGATCGCCGCGCTCGGTCCGGGCCAGAGCTACACGCCGACGATCGACTTCGAGGCGATGGGCGTCGGTCCGCAGCCGGGTCGCCTGACGGTGAGCGTCGACGGGGAGACCCGCACGTTCGCGCTCAGCGCGATCTCGATGGCGCCGGGAATCGCGGTGACCTCGGGCAGCGCCGTGGTCGATGCGGCCAATCCGCTGTTCAACAACATCGAGGCATGCGTCGGCGAGTCGCTCACATCGATACCGCTGACGATCACGAACAACGGCACGATGCCGCTCGGTGTCAACGACATCGGCTTCTACCTCACCGACACGACGTTTCAGCAGGGCACGCCGATGCTGCCGCTGCTTCGCGGCGCCAACGGCTCGGTGACTCCGCTGGCCGACTACGTACTGAGCGACATGCCGGCGCGGATTCCGATCTCGGCGACACCGATGGTGACCACGCCGTTCACGATCGAGCCGGGCTCGGCGCGGACGCTGTACCTGACCTTCGTCGGACAGCTTCCCGGCAAGCGCTTCGCACGCGCGTTCATCCGCACCAACGCCGAGAACGTCGTCGCGACCGACACGAACGCGTACGACAACGTCACGGTGGCACCGACGATGAGTGAGGGACTGTTCTCGACCGACGTGCTCGCACGCTCGCTCGGCAGCCAGCTCTCGGCGTCGGTCAGCGGCGCGGCTCTGAAGCCGATCGTTTTCGCGCACACCGAGGTCGGCGACACGACCGAGGCGAGCTTCACGATCGCCAACAACGGCGCATGCGATCTGCGGGTCAACCGCTCACGTCTGCGCATCGTCTCCGGTGACGTCAACGACATCAAGGTGCTCTCGGCCTTCAGCGCGTCGCGCTTCGACGCGGCGACCGGCGACTACCTGGTGTCGCCGGGCGCGACCGACACGATCCGTCTGCGCTTCATCCCGTCGCGCAGCGGCACGCGCATGGCGACGCTGCTGATGCAGACCAACGACTCGACGATCGCACGACCCGGACTCTCCGAGCGCGGCAGCCTGTACCTCGACCTCAGCGGACGCGGACTCGCGGCGCTGCAGGGCCGCGACCTCGTGCTCGACCCGGTCGTCATCGGCAGCTCCGTCGCCGGTGTCGCCGTGCTCGAGAACGCTCTGACCGTCCCGGTTTCCATCGGCTCGATCAGCTTCGACGGCGACGACGCCGCGCAGTTCTCCGAGAATGCATCCATGCCGTGGCCGGCGCGGCCATTCACGGTGCTCGCGGGCGAGAAGCTCGAGCTCGGCGTGCGGCTGACGCCGACCGGAGATGTCGGACTGCGCCGCACGACCCTCGTACTCGTGACGACCGGTGGCGACACCGTGCGCGTTCCGGTGCGCGGTGAGGCCGGCTCGCAGACGCTCGTCATCTCGTCGTCGAGCCTCTTCGACGATGTCACGATCGCGGTCGGACAGTCGGTGCACAAGCAGCTGATCATCTCGAACACGGGAACGCTGCCGGTGCGCATCACGTCACTGGAAGTCACCGGCACCGACGCGGCGAGCTATCGCCTCGGCCTGATGCCACGACGGGACCTCGACGCCGGCCAGGCCGAGCACCTCGAGGTCACCTACGCGCCGGAAGCGTCGGGACAGACGAGCGCCGAGCTCGTCATCACCGCGAACAACGGGCAGACCTACTCGGTCGCGCTCGGGGGAATCGCTCTGAAGATCCGCCGGGATCTGATCGATCCGGTCCTGATAGCGGCTCCAGGGGACCATGGAACCCCGGAGGTACTCAAGGGTACCCGTCCTGGTCTGGAGCTGCGCTAGACGCTGCTCGCTGCTCACCCGCGGGCCCTCCGCCCGCGGGAGCATCACGGATCAGACCGTCTACCTGCGGCAGACAGGAAGGCGGTTACCCAAGGAGAGGGACGGCCCGTCACGGGTCGTCCCTTTTCCGTTTATCTTCGGCGATGGCCAAGCTCAGCGTCAACGTCAACAAGGTCGCCACGCTCCGAAACACGCGGACGCTCGGGATTCCGAGCGTCGTCGAGGCCGCCCGCCTCTGTCTCGACGCCGGCGCGCACGGCATCACCGTCCATCCCCGGCCCGACGAGCGCCACATCCGCCGCCACGACGTCTTCGAGGTCGCCGAGCTCGTCGCCGGCTATGCCGGGGCCGAGTACAACATCGAGGGGAATCCCTTCCACGGCCTCATCGAGTTCGCGCGAGCGGTGCGTCCGACGCAGTGCACGCTCGTGCCCGACTCGGTCGACGCCTTCACGAGCAATCAGGGGTGGGATGTCGCCAGAGAATCCGAGCGCCTGCGCGCGGTCGTCGACGAGCTCCACGGCTACGGCTGCCGCGTAAGTCTCTTCATGGACGCCGTGCCCGAGGCGATCGAGCTGGTCGTCGCAACCGGCGCCGATCGCATCGAGCTGTACACCGAGCCGTACGCGGCGGGCTTCGCCGAGGGTCGCGGGGATTCCTCGGTCGAGCCATTCGCGGCGTCGGCGCAACGCGCGATCGAGTGCGAGCTCGGGGTCAACGCCGGACACGACCTCAACCTCGACAACCTCCCGACGTTCATCGAGCGCGTCCCCGGAGTGCTCGAGGTATCTATCGGCCACGCGCTCATCGCCGACGCGCTCGCGCTGGGATTGCCGGAGACCGTGCGGAGGTATCTGGCGGCGGCTGGGGGGCGGCGATGAGATAGCTGCGAGCGCCCCGAATGCGGCATGCGCCGGATGCGCCATGCGCCCCCGGCGCTCAAGCGCCGGGCTGACGCGTCAAGCCCCGTGAACGGGGCTCGCGCATGGAGCCGCGGCAGTGTATCGCCGAGAGCGATCGCGGGCGGCGTGGGCTCGGTGCGAGCGCTCTGGGAGCGCTCGCGATTTGACGTCACCACTGCGATTGTCATAGGGCGCGGCGCGCACCTGCGCCGCGCATCGAGCCCACGGCGATGCGTCGTCCTCGGCAATGCACTGGCGCGGCTTCATGCGCGAGCCTCGTTCACGAGGCTTGACCCCTCAGCCCGGCGCTTGAGCGCCGGGAGCGCGCAGCGCCAGCGGCGTGGAGAACCAAGCGATGGCTCGACGAGGGGTGACATCCCTCCTCGAGCCATCGCCGCGACCGGCCCGTTGCGTCGGAGCGATTGCGTACTTTCGCGTCCGATATGCAGTATCATCACGTCATTCACTTCACGCTCGCCGAAGCCCAGGCGATGCTGCCGCAGGTCATCGCGCAACTGACGCGGATGCGCGACCTCAAGCGCACGCTCGACGAGCGCGGCTACGACATTCGCGGCCACCGGTACTTCACCTCGCTCGGCACCAACGGGACCGCGCCGTATCCGCCCGAGGTCGAGCAGATCATCGAGATCCACAAGGGCCTCGTGAGTCAGGGCATCCAGGTGAAGGACATCGAAACCGGACTCGTCGACTTCCCGACGATCCGCCGCAACGGCGAAGAGGTCTACCTCTGCTTCCGTCTCGGTGAGGAGACGATCGAGTACTGGCATCGGATCGAGGACGGCTTCCCCGGACGCAAACGGGTCGACACGCTGTAGGCCACCGCAGGTGAGATGATCTATCTCGACAATTCCGCGACGACGCCGATGGCGCCCGAAGTGATCGAGCGCATCGCCGAGGTGCGCGCCGATGCGTTCGGCAACGCCAGCTCTGTGCACCGCGTCGGACAGCGCGCCCGCGCGATGCTCGACGAGTCGCGTGAGGCGCTCGCGCGCATCCTCGCGGCCGAGCCGCGGGAGATCATCGTCACCTCGGGCGGCACCGAGGCGAACAATGCCGCGATCAAGGGATACGCCCTCGCCTGCCGTCTGCGCGAGCACGTCTGGCCGACGATCATCACCGCGCGAACCGAACACCACGCGGTGCTCGGCCCGACCGAGCACCTCGAGCGGCTCGGCGCCAGCGTGCGCTACGTCGATGTCGACGGCGCGGGACGCACCACTCCCGACGCGCTTCGTACTGCGCTCGAGGGTGTCGATCGAACGGTGGCGCCGCTGGTCTCCCTGATGCACGCCAACAATGAGACCGGCGCGGTGAACCCGATCGCGGAGCTCTCGGCGGTTGCGCGCGAGTGCGGCGCGCTCGTTCACTGCGACGCGGTGCAGAGCTTCGGGAAGGTCCCCGTCGAACCCCGCGCGCTCGGCGTCGACATGCTGTCGCTGACCGCGCACAAGCTGCACGGTCCACGCGGCGTCGGCCTGCTCTGGCTGCGCAAGGAAATCGAGATCGAGCCGCTCATGCACGGTGGCTCGCAGGAGCGCAACCGTCGCGGCGGAACCGAGGCCGTCGAGCTCGTCGCGGGCCTGGCGCTGGCCGCCCGCCTCGCGCTCGACCAGCTCGACGCGAGCGCGGCACGCATGCAATGGTTGTGCGACCGGCTCCACGCCGGCATCGTCGCGACGATCGACGGCGTGCGGACGATCACGCCCCGCGACACCTCGCTTCCGAACATCCTGAGCATCACGTTCGACGACGCCGCCGAGCTCGATGGCGAGGCGCTCATCGTGGGGATGGATCTCCGCGGCGTCGCCGTCTCCAACGGCTCGGCCTGCACCTCGGGCTCCCCGCAGCCGAGCCACGTGCTCCTCGCGATGGGCCTGCCGCCGGAGCAGGCGCGCGCCGCTGTGAGATTCTCGCTGAGCCGGTACACGAGCGAGGCCGAGATCGACGCGGCGATCGTTGCCCTCGGCGAGGTCGTCAGGACGCTGCGTGGAGCTCGCATGGCGAAGGGATGAAACACCACGGCCCGTGTCGCCGAAACGCACGGGCCGCAGAAGTCGCATCAGAGGCGCGCGTCACTCACGGACGAACCGACCACCCCACACCTTCTCTCCACACGTCACGCGGAGCAGATAGCTGCCAGCGGCAAGCGCACGCACGTCGAGGTCGCGGCGATAGTCGCCGCGCGCGGCATCGTCGGTCACGCGCATGACCGTGCGCCCGCTCATGTCGCTGACGACGATCTCGACGACGCCTCCGTCGATCGCGGCGAGCTCGACGCTGAGGCGTCCGCTCGTCGGGTGCGGCGAGAGTCGCAGCGCGGCGGTCGCGAGCGCTTCGCTCTCGACGCCGGTGGGCAGCTCGAAGACGAACGGCGATGAGATGTTCCAGCAGCCGAGCGAGCTCTTGACGCGCACCGTGTAGGTGCCGGATTCGGTCGCAACGTACGCGCGGCTGACCGCTCCGGGAATGAGTGTGTCGTTGCGGTACCACACGTGCGCGGAGAAGCCGCCGCCGGCATCGAGCGTGTTGGTGCCGAGCTGCGAGATCACCGGCTGCGGCAGCGGAGCCAGCGCGACGGTTATGGTGTCGGAGACACTCGAGCAGCCGTTGGAGTACGCGGTGACGAAGTAGTTGCCCGGCTCGCGGACAGTGATCTGGTCGCCCATCTCGCCGGTCGACCATCGATTCTCGACGCCGAGCCGTCCGCGCAACGTGATGCTGTCGCCGGGACAGATCGTGACGTCGACGCTCGGCGAGATCACGGCCGCCAGCGCGGGGATGATCCGGAAGCCGGTCGTTGCGTCGATCTTCGTCTGCGATGGCGATGTGGACGTGACGCGAAAGCGGAAGCGGCTCGAGCCCGACGGATCGCATGGCATGATGCCCGAGATCGTGCCGCCGCTGGAGCCGGCGAGCGTGCCGATGACACGCGGGGCGCCGAAGCTCCCGGTCTCATCGCTGAGCTCGAGCGTGAAGACGTTGTTGGCGCCGAAGTTCGAGGCGTTGAACGAGGCGTGCACGCTGTCGCTGCCTCGGAAGCTCAGCGCGGAATCCCCCGTGATCTCCGGCGTGCCGAGCAGCGCAAGCGCGCGGTTGCCGCCGATCTCGATGATCTTGTCGGCGCCGGGATAGTTCGTGCCGACTCCCTTCTCGTCGCGGTTGCTCGTCGCGAGGAAGATGCGTCCGTCGGGCGCGATGCAGAGATCGCGCAGCCGTCCGAACTCCTCGTCGAAGTGGATGGTCTCGCCGGTGACCGACGCGCCGCCGAGCGTGAGCTGGCGCAGGTCGCGTTCGTCGAGCGTCGTCATCAGGAGCGAGCCGTTGAACTCCGGTATCGCCGTGCTGTTGTAGTAGTCGACGCTGCTCGGGAAGATGTTCGTGCGCCACATGCGCGCGGGCACTACGACGTTCGAGTCGGAGCAGAACTTCTGCTCGGCCACCTGGTCGCACGTTCCGATGACGCGCGGCCAGCCGTAGTTGCGCCGGCGCTGAATGTTGTTGAGCTCGTCGACCGAGTCCTTGCCCTGCTCGACTCCGTAGACCGTGCCGTTCGGCAGCGCGACGATGCCGCGTCCGTCGCGATGGCCCCAGGACCAGAGGAGGTTGACCGGCGTCGGCGCGGAGGCCGACGGATTGTCCGTCGGCACGCTGCCATCGAAGTTCATGCGAAGCACCTTGCCGCCGAGGAACCACGGGCTCTGCGGGAACATCTCCTGATCGGCGTCGCCGACAGTCATGAGAATCCTGCGGTCGGGTGTCCACGTCATGCGCCCGCCGACCGAATGGGCGTTGGCCGCCACTCGATGGAAGATCACCGTCGAATCGCGCAGCGCGGTGCCGTCGTAGCGAAAGCGCACCAGCTTCAGGCGCACCTCCAACTGCTCGTAGTAGGTGTAGGCGAGGAACACGTACGGCGTGTCGCGCAGGGTCCGGTAGACCGACATGCCGACGAGTCCCGCCTCGTTCGACTCCCACAGATCACCGACCTGATGGATCGTGCGGATCTCGCCGGTGCCCGGATTGACGCGGCCGACGCGGCCTCCCTTCTCGGCAAACCAGATCCAGTCGTCGGGACCCCACGTGATCTCGACGGGGATCTTCAACCCGGTGACGACGTCCCGGCGCGAGAGGTCGGGCGTCTGTGCGGTGGCGGACAGTGCGGACAGGAACAGCGCAACGAGCGTGACGGTGTAGAGATGCTTCATCGATGGCAAGGGAGAGAGAGATAGAGAGCGGGCGCGGCGCAGCGCGTCGGCCTTCGGGGAACTGGGACGGAAAGATACGAGCTTCGCGTGTCCGAAACGGAGCAGGGCACCGGCGACGGTGATCGCGGTGCCCTGCGCTCGAAGACGATGTGCCGGCGAGGGCCGGCAGTGCGCGTTTCGCTACGCCGGCGCGTGCCGGCCGGCGGTGCCGTGACGCTACGCCGGAGCGTTCCTGATCATTCCTTGACGACTCGCCGCACCCAGGTTTCGTCGCCCGCATTGAGGCGCAAGACGTAGGCGCCGGCCGGCAGCGCGCCGACGTCGACGCTCGTCCGGGCGGTCGCGCCGTCGACGTCGATCTCGTCGGAGATAACGACGGCACCGCGCATGTCGACGAGCTCGATGCGCACGCGGCCCGTGTGGCCGAGCATCAGCTCGATCTGCAGACGCTCGCGCATCGGCGACGGCGCAACGCGCAGGTCGGCGTCGCGCGTCTCGTCGACGATGCCGGCGGTGGACACCACGATCTGGTTCGAGAAGCCCGTGCACCCGTTCGAGTCGACCACGCGCACGACGTAGGTCGCGTTGCGCGTCGCGCCGAAGACGCGCTCGGTGCTGACGACCGTTCCGCTGTCGGTGCGCACCCAGGCGTAGCTCACGTAGCCCTCCGGCGCAATCAGGGTGTTCCCGTCGCGTGTCGCCTGCGGCGTCGGCACCGGATAGACATCGAAGCTGACGGTGTCGCGCACGTCGCAGCCGAAGCTGTTGCTCACGGTCGCGACGTAGCTGCGCGACTCGGTCAACGTGACGACGGGATTCGGACAGTCGACGCAGCTCAGTCCGGCCGCGGGAGACCAGCGCGGACGCGTGCCGCCGGTGACGTTGAGCTGCACGGTGGCGCCGGCGCAGTAGCGGCGATCCTCGCTTCCGGTGATCACCGGCTGCTGCGGCGCCTCGACGACGAGCGGTCCGCCGTTGACCGGCGACGTGGCCGCCGGATCGGACGAGATGACGCGCACGCGATACTCCGTTCCCGGCGCGACGTCGCACGGCAGGATCGTCGTGATCGCGCCGCCGTTGGGACCCTCGAGCGTCCCGAGCACGACCGGAGCGTCGAACGAGCCGACGGCATCGGAGAGCTGGACGGTGAAGACGTTGCCGCCGGTGAACGGACCGGCCGCGCCGAAGGTGACCTGAACCTGCTCGCCGCCGTGCAGCGTCGTCGGCGTCACGGTCGGCGCGAAGATCGTGGCGCCGCTGACGACGCCGCGGAGCTCGACGATGCGATCGTCGTCAGCCTTCGGGAAGCCGCCGCCCGCGCGGCCGTCGCGATTGCTGGTGGCGATGAAGACACGTCCGTCGGGCGCGACCGCGATGTCGCGCAGACGTCCGTAGACGTTGTTGTACAGCACCGTCTCGGAGACGATCCGCTGTCCGTCGCCGCTGAGCTTGAGCACGCGCAGGTCGGCCTCCTTGAGCGTGGTCATCAGCAGCGAGCCCTGCCATTCGGGGATCGCGGAGTGGTTGTAGTACTCGATGCCCGCGACCGCCAGCGTCGGCGTCCACGTCTTGATCGGCTCGACGACGGATGAGTCCTCACACATCCTCGTCTCGCCGGCCTCGTCGCAGATGCCCTGGACTGTCGGCCACCCGTAGTTGCCGCGGGCCTTGATGATGTTGACCTCGTCGTCGTTGCTCGGTCCGTGCTCCGAGGAGTAGAACGCACCGCCGGGTCCGATCGTCAGGCCCTGTGCGTTGCGGTGGCCGGTCGTGTAGATGAGGTTTGCCGGGAACGGCGCGTTCGGCCAGGGGTTGTCGACGGCGCCGGTGCCGTCGAGCTCGAGGCGGAGGATCTTGCCGACGATCTGCGAATGGTTCTGCGCGCCCGGCTGGTTCTGCGCGTCGCCGGTCGTCATCAGCAGCTTGCGATCGGGCGTGACGAGCAGACGGCTCCCGTTGTGGGTCGGAAAGCCGGGGATGTTCTGCAGCAGGATCTGCGGAGCGACCAGCGCGGCGCCGGCGAAGGAGTAGCGCACGAGCTTCTCCGCGATGTCGGTGCCGTTGCGATAGTTGTAGACGATGTACACGTAGGCCGAGTCCGGGAAGTCCGGATGCAGCGCCATGCCGAGCAATCCCGACTCGCTCTGCTCGTGCACGTCGGTCAGCGTCAGCAGCACCTGCTGCTCGCCGTTATCGGGATTGACACGGCTGACGCGGCCGCCCCGCTCGGTCATCCAGATCATTCCGTCGGGTCCCCAGAGAATCTCCCACGGCGTATCGAGTCCCTTGATCACGTCGCGCGTGCGGACCGTCTGTGCGCTGGTCGCGGGCGCGAGCAGTACGAACGAAAGAACGCTGGCCAGCAGTGTGTAGATGATTCGCATGTTGTTCCTCGGACGGAATGGGGCGTAGTTCTGCGGAACCTACACCCCGTTTTCCGAATATTCATTTTCCTTTTTCTTCGCCACGATGGCCCTGCAGATCCACGCCTACGAATCCGGTCCGGTCGCGACCTTCGGATACCTCGTCATCGACGACGCGACGCGCGACGCGCTGATCGTCGACGCGCCCTTCGGCGTGACCGCCGAGCTGACCCTCGACGCGCAGCGCGAGGGCGTCACCCCGTCCGCGCTGGTGCTGACGCACACTCACTGGGATCACGTCGGCGACGCGGCCGAGCTCAAGCGACGCTACCCGGAGATGCTCGTCTACGTGCACCGCGACGACGACTACCGCCTCGTCGATCCGATGAAGCACACGGTGTGGCCGCTCCCGTTCGAGGTCGAGTCGCTGAGCGCCGATCGCTACCTCGCCCACGGCGACACTGTGGCCGTCGGCGGCATCGCGCTCACCGTCCTGCACACGCCGGGACATACCGAGGGTGGCATCTGCCTGTACTCCGTCGAGCACTCGTCGATCTTCGTCGGGGATACGCTCTTCGCCGGCTCGGTCGGTCGGACGGATCTGCCAGGCGGCAACTGGGAGACGCTGCGCACCTCGATCGCGTCGCACCTGATGACGCTGCCCGATGATGTCGCCGTCTATGCCGGTCACGGCGAGACGACGACCATCGGCGTCGAGCGCCGCACGAATCCGTTCGTCGGCGAGGGGGCATAAAAGGGAATCGGAGAGCCCTCACGGTGTCCAAGCCGTTGAGAACTCTCCGATTGTTTTCCTGGCAGAACCGTGGTTGCTCTGCCGTACCCCTGTCGATGTGCTGAGGACGTCCTGCCTCATGTCCCGTAAACAGGCACCGCCGTGGTGCGCGATGTCCCTATCCTGTTTCAGAACCCTCAAGCGAGCGGATTTTCCCTCATCCGCCTCCGTCTGGCGACGGAGTTTCGCTTGCTCGAGGACAAGCCTTTCTGAGCACTTTTCGGCGAGCGGTCCAGACCCGCCGAAGCCTTTCGTTGAGGTCCTGCTCCATTATTTACAACCTCCGTGCCGATGGACGAGACCGCAGCGTCGAGGTCGAATTCTTCCGGAAATCGGGGATTTCCCCCGGGGTCCCCTCGCTCTGCAACATTCAGAACGTAAAGTGGGCGTGCAGCGTGAAAGGTAGATTCCTCGTCGGAAACGCCGATCCTCACTCGCGGATGTTGAAGTACTTCGCCGCGGGATGATGCACGACAATGGCGCTCGTCGACTGCTCCGGCTCGAGCATGAACTCCTCGGA
>DATLHO010000227.1:0-45676 GCA_035539855.1 Kapaibacterium sp. (SeqCode)
CGGAAGGTCGCTCTGATCGCCGTCGTCAACAAGATGCTGCGCATCGCCTACGCCGTCGCAAAGTCCGGTGCCGTGTACAGCCCAAGCCAAAGGCAGTAGGATTCGAAAAGTCCTTGCATCTAATCACAGTTCATCCTCGCGGAGCGAAGCGGAGCGGGGATCTGTCTTCGGCGGTAGCCGTGCCGGACGGTACCGCTACCGCGGAAGACGGATTCCCGGACGCATACGTGAATATCATTCGCGAGAATGACGGGTCGTGAGAAGGAGCGTCCCGAAACCAGAATCCCACCCGAACCCGTCACTCGTGACATCTGACATCTGACAGCTATCATCTGACATCCAACATCAAACCTCCACCACCTGCACCACCCCCTCCGCAACCTCCACCGCCCCCAGCACCGACCGCACCCGCTCCAGTCCATACTTGTTGATGTAGTACAGCGCGTTGAGCGTGCGCTCCTGGAGGTGGCCTCCGGGGAGCACGAGCTCGCGGGCGGATTCGAGACGGTCGATCTCGGTCTGGCTGCGACGCTTGAGTGCCGAGCGCAGGCGCTTCGTGAAGTCGTCGAGTCCCTTCTCGGCACTCGCGCCCGTCGCGCCCAGGGTCTTCTCGAGCGTCGGGTCGATGCGTCGCGTGAGCGCCTCGAGCTCGGCGATCGCCGAGCGCATCTGCGCGAGCGCGCGCTCGCGCGCGTCGTCGATCTCGCGCTCGACGGTCTCGTCGACGACGTGCGCTGCGACGTTGAAGTCCTCGCGGAGGATCTGCTCGAGCGCGAGCCCGGCCTGCTCCAGCGCGCGCTTCGCCTTCGGCTCGAGCAGCAGCACGAATGGACGCGAGACGAACTGCGGGGCCTCGAGATCGAATGAAGCATAGGCGCCGGCGACCTGGTCGAGGTAGGCGACTTCGCTGGGTCCGCCGAGGTACATCGCCGTCGGAAGAACCGCGTCCTGCACGAGCGGGCGCAGCGCGACGTTCGGCGACAGCAGCTCGGGCGTACTGCGGGCGATCTCGGCGATCTGCTCGCGCGTGTATCGCGTGCCGGCCTCGCGAAGCGTGTATCCGTCGCCGGTGACGTCGAGCGAGCGCCGGGCGCCGTCGTGCGTCATGAACAGCGCGCCGGCCTTCGGTGAGATCGGCGTCGCATGCCCGGCATCGGCCAGCGCTGCGGTTCGCTCGACGAGCGCCGCGTGCAGCGTCGCGGGCTCGAGCGCTTCGCGCTCGAAGACGTCGGCCGCAAGGCGCTTCAGCCGGGCGTTGCGGCTGCTGAGCACCACCAGAGGAACATCCCCGAGTATCCCGTAGAGCGATCGCGCGAAGCCCGAGGCCAGCGTCGCTGCGGCGCCGTATGCGCTCTCGAGAAGGTCCGTCACCTCCGACGTGAACTCCGTCTCCATCATCGTCTCGCGCAGTGACGACTCGAGCGCATCGAGCGCCTCGCGTGCCACCATGCGATCACCGACGTGGCGCGGACTCGCGTCGCCGTCGTCGTACGCGATCCCGCGTGCGAGGCCCGCGCGATCGAGCACGGTGATCCGGCGCGCCTCGTCGAAGTCGTGATCGTCCGCCTCGATCCAGAAGACTGCCACGAAGCGGTGCTCGGGGTATCGTGCCTCGAGCTCGCGCGCCTGTCGCACGGCGCCGATCGCCTTGTAGAGCGTGTACAGCGGACCGGTCGCGATGCCCGCCTGCTGGCCCGTGACGACAGCATAGGAGCCGGGCTCCCGCAGGACCTCGGCGGCCGCCAAGGCCGCTGGGGGCGCGCTCCACGCCAGCATGTCGGCAAGCAGCGCGTCGGCGAGCGAGGCGCGATGCTCGACGTCGAATCGATCGATCGATCGCAGTGCGACCGTCGCGACGGAGCCCGCGCCGTCGATCGAAGTGCGTGTGTCGGAAAGGTGCGGCGGATACTGCGCCAGGGCGCTGAGCGGAATGGTCTGCGACATGGCGGTGAAATTACGACCGACGCGTCGATCGTTTGCGCTGCGGAGCGTGACGAAGAATGTCGGCAAGGACCGCGTCGCCGCTTGCGGCGCGTGCTCCGCGCCGCTCGTTGCGCGCGTGCTCGTCCTTGAGCTCCCATGCACACAGATCGAACAACGGGCATTCGAAACAGTGCGGCCGCTGGGCCTTGCAGACGTGCCGACCGAAGCGGATGAGCGCGACGTGCAGCGTGCGTCCGGAGCCGGGCGGGATCTGCGGCCGGAGCTCGTGAAAGGTCCGGTCGGGCGTCGTCGTGTCGACGATGCCGAGCCGGTTCGCGACGCGATGGATGTGCGTGTCGATCGCGCAGAGATCGCGACCGAGCGAGAACATGAGCACGCACGCGGCGGTCTTCAGTCCGACTCCCTTGATCGCCGTGAGCTCCTCGAGGAGCGCGGCGTCGTCGGTGCTCTCGAAGTGCTCGAGCTCGAGCGCGCCATATCGCTCACGCAGCGAGCGCAGTCCCTGGATGATCGTGCGCGCCTTCTGATCGGCGAGGCCGCCGACGCGAATCGCGGCGGCGACGTCCTTCGGATCGGCGTCGGCGACCGCCTGCCACGAAGCGAACGTCGCGCGCAGGTTCAGATAGGCGCGCTCGCTGTTGATGTCGGAAGTGCTCTGCGAGAGGATGGTGGCCACGAGCGCGTCGACGGGATGCGGACGGTCGTCCTCACGCCAGTCGGTGTACTCTTCGAGGCGCGAGAGAATCGTCGCGATCCGCTTCTGCTCAGGCGTGAGCGTCGTTCGTGCGCGCGATCGGGTCATTCGTCGGTTCGGGTGCTGAAATGCAAAAAGCCCCGCTTCGAGGGCTCTTCATCGTCCGGCGCGGGCCGGCCGTCATCATCGATTGTCGTTTACGGACGCACAAAAAAAAAGAGGATGCTCCTTAAAGTCACCACACCATTAAGGAGCATTCCCCTACCTCTTTTGTTTCACCACCACAACGAAAGGAGTATATAAGAGAGAGAAGGTTTGACGCACCTACACAGTCCCCATCGTGTATAAGCTCGTCAAGAGAGGCATGCTGTGCGTTCTTATGACTGCCGAGCAAAGAGCTCTGTGGTAGCAGTGACGCAGATCTTTGGAACCTTACTCATACTCCCGTTGCGGATGCAAACATACGTTAACAACTTCCCGAACGCAAGCCCCGATTCGCCCGAACACCGTGTCTGGACTGGGTTTGGTGGCACGAATGGACCCTGCACACTCGCGCGGTGACGCCTGGACAGCGCCCCGCCCGTGCGAGCGATGTCCATACGACGCGCCCGACCGACGACCTATTGCATCGGAAGGCTCATCCGCTGCCAGACCGTATCTTTCGCGCTCCACTCATCGACGATCACACGTGCTCCTTCGCCCGTTCGCTCCCCTCCTGCTCGGACTCGCGGTTCTCCTCGGCGCATGCGGCGACGGATCCGACGTGTCGTCACCGAAGCGCAGGATCGTCATCGGACTGAACCCGTCGGAGAAGTCGGAGAACGTGCAGCGCAACGCGCGTGTGCTCGCGAAGCTGATCGAGGATCGCGTCGGCATGCCCGTCGAGATGTTCGTCGCGCAGGACTACACGGGACTGGTGCTCGCGCTGCGCAGCCGCAACATCGACTTCGCCTTCTTCGCGCCGCTGAGCTACGTCTTCGCCGAGCGCGAGGCCGATGCGCGCGTGCTGCTGAAGGCCGAGCGCAAGGGCCGTCCTTACTACTACGGCGCGATCATCGTCAACGCCGACAGCGCCTATCGCACGCTCGATGATCTCAAGGGACGCACGATCGCGTGGGTCGATCCGACGTCGGCCTCCGGATATCTCTTTCCGAAGGCGGCGCTGATCGAGGCGGGCATCGATCCGGAGAAGCACTTCTCGCAGCAGACCTTTGCCGGCGGACACGACGCGGTGATCCTCTCGGTGATCAACGGCACGATCGCGGCCGGCGCCACCTACTCGAACGACACGCTCGGCGCCAGCGGATCGTGGACGCAGCTCGGCGACGGCGCGTTCCGCGGACGCGTGCGGCCGATCCACTTCTCGCGCCCGATCCCCGGCGACAACCTCGCGACGACGCAGTCGATGATCGACGAGCACGGCGACATCGTCGAGAAGGTGCGCACCGCGGTGATGGGGCTGACCAGCGACTCCGCCGGACGCGCGCTGATGCAGAGCATGTACCACGTCGACGCGATGATTCCCGCGACGAGCGAGGACTACCAGCCGGTCCGCGACGCGGCCGAGGCGCTCGACCTCGACATCACCGGCACGCCCAATCCGGACCTGCGCCGCAACGACACGATCTCGACGCTGCTCTTCGCGATCGCGACGGCCCTGTTCCTCGGCGGGCTCGTCTGGCAGACGCTCGCCGAGCGCCGCCGGCGCACGCGCGCGTCGCGCATCGCGACGGCCGCCGCCAGCGCCGCCGACACCGACCGGCAGTTCTCGATGCGCGACCTCGGCGTCATCTTCACCGATCGCGACGGCCAGACGTTCACGGCGCTGAAGTCGGTCTCCGTCGACATCGACCGCGGCGAGTTCATCGCGGTCATCGGATTGTCGGGCGCGGGCAAGTCGACCTTCCTGCGCTGCCTCAACCGGATGAACGAGCCGACCAGCGGCACGGTGCTGTTCGAGGGACGTGACGTCACGCACGTCACCGGCCGCGCCCTGACGGAGCTGCGCCGGCAGATCGGATTCATCTTCCAGCAGTTCAATCTCGTCCGCAGCCTGCCCGTGCTGCAGAACGTCCTCAGCGGGAGGCTCGCGTACGCTCCGGGCCTGCGCTCGTTCTTCGGATCGTTCGCGCAGAAGGATGTCGATCTCGCGCGGCACTACCTCTCGGAGGTCGGACTCGTCGAGAAGATCCACAACCGCGCCGATGCGCTCTCCGGCGGCCAGCAGCAGCGCGTCGCGATCGCGCGCGCGCTCGTGCAGCAGCCGAAGGTGATCCTCGCCGACGAGCCGATGGCCTCGCTCGATCCGAAGCTCTCGGAGGTGATCCTGCAGTTGCTTCGAAAGTTCAATCGCGACGAGGGCATCACCGTCATCGTCAACCTCCACGTCCTCGAGCTCGCGCGTCGCTACGCCGATCGCATCATCGCCTTCCGCGCCGGCGAGATCCACTTCGACGGACCGCCCGATGCGCTGACGCCCGAGATCGTCGAGGAGGTCTATCGCACGAGCCGCGAGCAGATGGAGAAACTGTAATGTCCAAGCGCATCTTTCCCTGGACCCTTCTGGCAGTGCTCGTCGTCTTCACCGCGTGGTCGGTCGGTGAGACCGGCTTCAGCATCGCGGGCGTCTACGAGGGCTTCTTCGAGAAGCCGTTCCTTCGACAGTTCATCGAGGGGATGTGGCCGCTGAACTGGACGATCATCGAGGAGGTGCTCTACCAGACGCTCGTCACGATCCAGATCGCGTGGCTCGGCACGCTCATCGCCGCGGCGATCTCCCTTCCGCTCTCGTTCCTCGCCGCGCGTAACATCACGCCCGCCGTCGCTCTCGGCACTTCGATCCGGGCGTTCTTCAACATCGATCGCTCGATCGACGTGCTCATCGTTGCGCTCGTCCTGGTCTCGGCGATCGGACTTGGTCCGCTGCCGGGCGTGCTCGCGGTCGGCATCCACTCGATCGGCGCGATGGGCAAGCTCTTCACCGAGGCGATCGAGTCGATCGACCGCGGTCCGATCGAGGCCCTCGAATCCACCGGTGCGTCGCACGCACAGGTCGTTCGATGGGCGGTCGTGCCGCAGGTGATCCCCCACCTTATCTCGTTGTCGCTGTACAGACTGGAGCTCAACATCCGATCGTCGGTGGTGCTCGGCATCGTCGGCGCCGGCGGCATCGGCTTTCTGCTGCTCGACAACGTCCGCCAGTTCCAGTACCAGAACGTCTCGCTCATCCTCGTCGTGATCACCGCGCTGGTCATGGCGATCGATTATCTCTCGGGAAAGCTTCGCAAGGCGGTGCTCTGAACGACGTCGGTGGCATGGATTTTCCGCCCCATTCCTCCGAACCGGATGAACAGACACCCGCTACGACGTACGACCGGCCATGCCGGTGGAGCGTGGGATATGCGTCCCCGATTGGTTCGAATTCTCGCGATCGTCGCGGCCTCGGTGATACCGGGCGCCTCGCCGACCGTAGCCCTTCCCTGGTCCGCGGCACCAGCCGCGGCAGTTCCGTGCGCCTTCGATGTGCTTCGTGCCGGCGATATGATCCGGTTTCGACAGGTCGGCGCCGATGTTCCGGAGGCCGTCGCCACCGATCTGGCACGACGGATTCACCGGATCGAAAAGCTCACCAGCCGCCTTTCCAACGACGAGGGATTCCTTCGCAGCGCCGATGAAGCGACGCTGCTGCTGCTCTTCAACCGGACCGAGGGGAAGGCCGAGCTCCTGCGCGCGTACTCCTCGAGCTTCGGGGGAACGCCGCCACCGGAGAATCTCTTCACGCACCTCGATCGGGCGATCGACGGACTCTGGGAGGAGATCGAGCGACTCGCCCCGACGTTTTCCTCCGGCACGGGTCATCCGTTGATCGGGTCGCTCGCGACGGCGCTCGAGCGGCAATTGCGCGCGACCGTTCCGAAGGCGACGTTCGTCGGCGGCATGCTGCGCGAGAAGCAGTGGCGCGTGCGCCTGAGCTCGCTCGGCCTGCCGGAGGGACGTGCGATGACCGGCGTGCTCTTCTACCGAATCCCCGATCAGCCGTGGGTCATCTGTCGCGAGTTCGAGGTCGCGCAGCGCTACTTCGAGCGCCAGCGCGCCGACGGTCCCAACGAGATCACCTTCGGATGTCTCCGGCTGCAGCAGCAGGCGTAGCGCCAGTCGCGATCGACCGGACTCCATCGACAAACGACGAAGGGCACTGCGCATCGCTCGCAGTGCCCTTCGTCGCGTCGGATCTCCGACGATGATGTCTACTTCTCCACGCCGATGTTCATCTTGTCGACCGCCTCGGCCGCGGCCTGTTGCTCGGCCTCCTTCTTGCTCCGCCCCTGCCCGCGCCCCATCTGCTTGTCGCCGACGAACACCTCGACGGTGAAGATCCTCTCGTGGTCGGGGCCGTCCTCCTTGACGACGTTGTAGCGCGGCACCCCGAGGCCGCGCGACTGGGTGTATTCCAGGAGGATGCTCTTGAAGTTCTCGTCGATGAAGAGGATCCGCTCGAACATCTCGGGAGTCAGCAGCGTACGGGCGAGGAAGTCCTTGACCGGCAGCAACGTCGAGCCGCAGTCGAGGTAGATCGCCGCGATGATCGCCTCGAACGCGTCGGCCAGGAGCGAGTCGTTGCCCTGGGTGAGCGACTGCTCGGCCGAAGCGTTGAGCAGGATCGAGTCCTCCAGCCGCAGCGCGCGGGCGCAGAGCGTGAGCGCTTTGCGGTTGACCAGGCGCGAGCGGAGCTTCGTGAGATCTCCTTCCTGGATATCGCCGTAGCGATGGAAGAGGAACTCTCCGATGAGCATGTTGAGGATCGAGTCGCCGAGGAACTCGAGGCGCTCGTTGCTGACGATCGTCTCGTGCTCGGCGATCTGCAGATAGCTGCGATGGATCAGCGCCTGTTCGAAGAACGCGGCGTTGCGGATCCTGTAGCCGATGGCGGCCTCGAGTCGTGCGAGGTCCTCGGCGGAGAAGAGGTTGTGCGAAAGAAACGCGCGGTTGTCCTTCTCCGGTTCGAAGACCGCCGGCGTGTCGTTCCGTTTGCTGCTCGATTCCGCCCGGTTGAACAGCTTGCCAATCAGCTGTCTCAATGCGGTGCGCGATGTTCCCACGGCGTCTCTATGCTACTCTGCGAGTGCTACTCTTCGAACTTCCTGAAGCAAACGGTTGCGTTGTGGCCGCCGAATCCGAACGTGTTCGACAGGGCGACGGTGACGTCGGCCGCGCGAGCGACGTTCGGGACGAAGTCGACGTCGACTTCGGGATCGGGGGTGACGTTGTTGATCGTCGGGTGGACCATGCCGCGGCTGATCGTCATCAACGTGGCGATCGCCTCGATGGCGCCGGCGGCGCCGAGCAGGTGACCGGTCATCGACTTGGTCGCGCTGATCAGGAGGCTCTTCGAGTGCTCGCCGAAGAGCGACTTGATCGCCTGGACCTCGGCCAGATCGCCGAGCGGAGTCGAGGTGCCGTGAACGTTGATGTAGTCGACGTCGGTGATCTCCAGACCGGCATCGCGAATCGCCTGGCGCATCGACCGGCAGGCGCCCTCGCCACCGGGAGCCGGGGCGGTCAGATGATAGGCGTCGGCCGTCATGCCGACGCCGACGATCTCACCGTAGATCTTCGCGCCGCGTGCCTGTGCGCGCTCGAGCGTCTCGAGCACGAGGGCGCCCGCGCCCTCGCCCATGACGAAGCCGTCGCGGCGCACGTCGAACGGGCAGCTCGCGGTCTCCGGCGAGTCGTTGCGCGTCGAGAGGGCCTTCATCGCGTTGAAGCCGGCGATCGCCATCGGGGTGACGACGGCTTCGGATCCGCCGGTGACCATCGCGTCGGCGTCACCGCGCTGGATGAGCATGAACGCATCGGCGATCGCGTGCGAGCTCGTCGCGCAGGCCGAGGTCGTCGCGTAGTTCGGACCCTTGAGATTGTACTTCATCGAGATATGCCCGGCGGCGATATCGGCGATGAGCATCGGGATGAAGAACGGGCTGATGCGCTTCGGGTTGTTGGTCTCGAAGAGCTCGCGCTGCTGATGATGGTACGTCCACATCCCGCCGATGCCCGAGCCGTAGACGACGCCGGTGCGCTCCGGATCGATCGTGTCCGCGTTGAGCCCGGCGTCGTTCATCGCCTCGTCGGTGGCGACGAGGGCGAACTGCGCGAACAGGTCGGTGCGATTGGCCTGCTTGCGACCGAGCGCGGCGACCGCATCGAAGTTCTTCACCTCGCATGCGAACGTCGTGTCGAATCCGGTCGCATCGAAGCGGCTGATCGCGGCGGCGCCGCTGCGTCCGGAGGTGAGTCCCTGCCAGTATTCCTCGAGGGTATTGCCGACCGGCGTGATCGCCCCCATTCCGGTGACGACGACCCTTCGGCGACGTGAGGTCTGATCCATGCGACGACTACGCCTGCTGCGTAGAGAGATTGGGTGCCTGCATTAGAGAGAATGCCCGGCCTCGTTGCTTGCGCGCGGAAACCGGGCCTTCTGGTCATCGAGATAATGATCGAGGCGAACGGATCAGCCGTTGGTCTTCGACTGAAGGTAGCTGACGGCATCGCCGACCGTCTGGATCTTCTCGGCATCGGAGTCGTCGATCGTGATGTTGAACGACTTCTCGAACTCCATGATCAGCTCGACGGTGTCGAGCGAGTCGGCGCCGAGATCGTTGATGAACGAGGCACTCGGCGTGATCTGCGACTCTTCGACCCCGAGCTTGTTGATGATGATCTCGTGAACCCTGGACTCGACGTCAGATGCCATTGCTATCTCCGTATGCGATGCTGGTTATGCTGAAAAAACAGAAGTGACGCGGATGCGCAGCGCGCTACGCCATTGTCATGCCACCGTCGACGGCGAAGACCTGTCCGGTGATGTACGCGGCGTCGTCGCTTGCGAGAAACGAGACCATCGCGGCGATCTCCTCGGGACGCCCCATCCGCCTGAGCGGAACCTGCGTCAGGAGCTCACCCTGCTGTGCCTCGTTGAGCTTGGAAGTCATGTCGGTCTGGATGAACCCGGGCGCGATGCAGTTGACGAGGATGTTGCGCGAGGCGACCTCGCGAGCCATCGACTTCGTCAGGCCGATCAGGCCGGCCTTCGACGCAACGTAGTTGGCCTGGCCCGGATTACCGACGAGGGCGACCACCGAGGCGATGTTGATGATCCTCCCCCATCGCTCCGACATCATCGGACGGATGACCGCTTTCGACGCCAGAAATGCGCTCGTCAGGTTCGTCTTGAGGACATCCTCGAAGTCGGCCTGACTCATGCGCATGACCAGATTATCTCTGGTGATTCCGGCATTGTTGACCAATATATGGATTTTGCCCCACGACGCGGACACCCTTTCTACAAGATTCTGTATATCCTCGGCGCTCGTGACGTCGCACTGCACGGCCGTCGAACGATCGGCGCCGAGCGACGCCGCGATCTCCTCGGCCGGACCCGGCGACGAGTTGTACGTGAAGGCGACGCGCGCGCCGTCGGCGGCCAGGCGCTCGACGATCGCGCGACCGATGCCGCGGGAGCCTCCGGTCACGATCGCCACGCGATCCTGCAGCCGGCCGGCCACGGGTGCACCACCAAGTGCCTCGAGCTCACCGCCCTGGTTCTGTTCGCTCATGAATCTCTCTGTACGATGAGCGTCGACCCTCTGTCGACGCGCGATGAATCGCCCTTCAACCGACGCCGGCGGAGTCTCCCTCGTTCGCGGCATTGGCCGCGTTGAACGCGTCGATCTGCTCCGGCGTCTCGATGCCGCTGGTGCTCGCACCGGCGACGATTCGCTTGACGAGTCCCTGCAGAACTGTGCCGGGTCCGACCTCGATGAACTCGGTCGCGCCGTCGGCAGCCATGCGCTGGATCGTCTCGCTCCAGCGCACCGGAGCGGTCAGCTGCTTCAGCAGCGCCTCGCGAATCTCGTCGGCCGCGCGCAGCGGCTCGCCGCTGACGTTGACGTAGACCGGGAAGTCCGCATCCCGGAACTGCGTCTCGGCGAGCGCCGCGCCGAGGCGCTCGCGCGCCGGCTCCATCAGCGGCGAATGGAACGCGCCGCTGACCGAGAGCTGCTTGACCATCCGCGCGCCCGCGTCCTTCGCACGCGCCATCGCCTCGAGCACCGCGGGAACCGCGCCGCTGATGACGACCTGGCCGGGCGAGTTGAAGTTCGCCGACTGCACGACGCCGACCTCCTCCCACACCTTGCAGCAGATCGTTCCGATCGCAGCGTCGTCGAGCCCGATGATCGCCGCCATCGTTCCGGCATTCGCCGCGCCGGCATCCTGCATCGAGTCGGCCCGCAGCTGCACGAGACGCAGCGCGTCCTCGAAGGTGATCACGCCGGCAACCGTCAGCGCCGTGTACTCGCCGAGCGAGTGTCCGGCCGCCATGTCGGGCGCGGGACTGGCGAGGGTCTGATACGTCGCGTAGCTGTGCAGGAAGATCGCCGGCTGCGCGTTGCGCGTCTGACGCAGCTCCTCCTCCGGACCCTCGAACATGATGCCGGTGAGCTGGCGGCCGAGGATCGCGTCGGCGCGGTCGAGGATGTCGCGCACACCGCCGTTGATCAGATAGGCCTCACGGCCCATCCCAACGTATTGCGAGCCCTGGCCGGGGAAGAGATATGCACGCATTGGCGGTTGGATGTCAGATGTCGGATGTCAAAGGTCAGATGTCAGATGTCAGATGTCAGATGTCAAAGGTCAGATGTCACAAGGCGGGGGAGTGCGGCCGTGTGGGTCGCTCCTGGACTTTGGGCTCTCAGTATGCCCAGCGGAGGTAGCCTGCTCCCCACGTGTAGCCGGCGCCGAAGGTTGCGAGGACGATGCCGTCGCCCTTGTCGATGAGGCCCTGCTCCCACCACTCGCTCAGGCAGATCGGGATCGTGCCGGCGGTCGTGTTGCCGTAGCGGTGGATGTTGACCATCACCTGGTCCATCGACAGTCCCATGCGGTCTGCCGTCGCCGAGATGATGCGCAGGTTCGCCTGGTGCGGAACGAGCCAGCGCACGTCGTCGGAGGTCAGGTTGTTGCGTCGCATGATGCTCTCGGAGACGTCGGCCATGCCGACGACGGCGACCTTGAAGACCGCCTTGCCATCCTGCGTGATGTAGTGCATCTGGCCGGCGACCGTCTCGTTCGTGGCGGGGTTGGCGCTTCCGCCGGCGGCCATGTAGAGGTAGCGTCCGCCGCTGCCGTCGGTGTGCAGCTCGAAGTCGAGCAGGCCGAGCGACTCGTCCTCGACCGCCTCCAGGAGCACCGCCCCGGCGCCGTCGCCGAAGAGGATCGCGGTGTTGCGATCGTTCATGTTCATGATCGCGCTCATCTTGTCGGCGCCGACGACGAGCACCTTGCTGTGCACGCCGGTCTCGATGTACTTCGCGCCGACGTTCAGCGCGAACAGGAACGCCGAGCACGCCGCCGAGACGTCGAAGCCCCAGGCGTTGCGCGCGCCGATCTTGTCCTGGATCACGCACGCGGTCGAGGGGAAGAACATGTCCGGCGTCACCGTCGCGACGACGATCAGATCGATCTCGTCGGCGCCGATGCCGCGACGCTCGAGGCAGGTGCGGATCGCCGGCACCGCCAGGTCGCTCGTCGCGCCCTCCTTGAGAAAGCGCCGCTCGATGATGCCGGTACGCTCCCGGATCCACTCATCGGTCGTTTCGAGAAAGCTCTCGAAGTAGTGGTTGTCGTAGACATCGGGAGGCACGAAGTGTCCCACCGATGTGATCGCTGCCCGCTTGAGCTTGGTCATGTCCCCGTAGGTTTCATCCGTCGAACTACGAACCCGCCGCAAGTGCCGCGGCGATCTTGCCGTTGACGTCGTGGCGCACCATCTCCTCGGCCTTGAAGATCATGTTCCTCACCGCCCGGGCGGTCGAGCCGCCGTGACCGATGATCGAAACGCCATTGACGCCGAGAAGGGGAACGCCGCCGTATTCCTGGTAGTCCATCTCCTTGAAGACGCTCGACAGGAACGATCGAGAGACGGCGGCGAGAAGCTTCGTGCCGAGACTGCGTCCGGCGGCCGCGCGCAGCTTCGCCTTGAGGAATCCGGGCACGCTCTCGGCGAACTTCAGGATGATGTTGCCGGTGAAGCCGTCGCAGATGACGACGCGGACGGTTCCCTTGAGAACGTCGCGCCCCTCGACGTTGCCCTTGAAATTGAGACGGCTCGCCTTCAACAGTTCGTAGGCCTCGACCGCGCGCGCCTCGCCCTTGCCCTCTTCCTCTCCGACGTTGAGCAGGCCGACGGTCGGATTGACGTAGCCGAAGATCTGTTCGGCGTAGACGCTCGTCATGACGGCGAACTCGTACAGGTTCCGCGGCTTCGTGTCGACGTTGGCGCCGACATCGGCGACGATCGTGTAGCCGTCGGCGCTCGGGAACTGCGAGGCGATCGTCGGCCGCGAGATTCCGGCGAGGCGGCCGAGGATCAGCGTCGAAGCGGTCATCACCGCGCCGGTGTTGCCGGCGGAGACGAACGCATCGACCTGACGCTCCGCGTGCAGAGTCACGCCGCGCACCAGCGAGCTCTCGCGTTGCGCGCGAACGGCCTGCGCCGGCTCGGCGCCCATGGCGATCACGTCCGGCGCGTCGACGATCGAGATGCGGTCGCGGTCGGCGCCGGGATGCTTCGCGAGCTCGGCGGCTATCTCGGACTCGCGTCCGACCAGAACGATCTCGAAGTCGCGCTCGCGACGCTCCCGCAGAGCCTCGACCGCTCCACGGACGTCCTCGGCCGGTGCGTTGTCGGTGCCCATTGCGTCGAGGGCGATGCGAATGCGCGAGCCTTTCATTCGGTGCGGTCTGCCAGTGCGTCGTTCCGGTGTCGCCGGTCCATCCCGATTCAGCCCGCGAAGGTACGAAGCCCCGGCCAATCGGAATCGCAAGAGATTGTTTGCTCGCGAACGAGCCGGTTCCGATCGTTCCGGGGCGATCCGATGCCGGACGGCCTCCGTGTAATCCCCGGGTCAGCCGAGCACCCGATCTTCGCACTCGATCGTCGGTCGACGTTCGCAGGCGATCGTTGCACACGATCGTAGCACGGTTTTCGCAGACGATCCTCGCACGCGATGTCGGGTCCTCGACATCCAAACGATCGGGCGGCGCTCACTCCGGCGAGGTCCGCGGAGCAGCGCGCCTCCTCCCCCGAATCATGAAACCACTCCGGTAAAGGTCACCGGAGTGGTTTCGCGTATTCGGCCATGACGGAGCGGTCGGCGATCGACGGCAACGTGTGGCGTCGGGTCACGAGCGTGCTGAAGAACGGCGCCGGGCGCGATTGGCGTGCGCAGGAACGTGATCGGTATGATCGCGTGGCTCGCCGCAGCGAGCCGCCCACCGCGCCCGGCGGTCCGTTCTCAATCGTCGAGGGTCCCGGCACGTCGGGCCGCGCCGGCCATCATCCAGTCGTCATCGCGCACTTCGCGCACGGGCGTGCGCACGGGTCGCGGATCACGCCACAGCCAGGCAGGTCGGCGCGGCTTCAACCGATCGCCGCCGACGTCGCGCCGGCGCTGTGACAACGCGTCGACGTCGTCGGGATCCGTCCCGATCGTGTCGACCGGCGGCCGGTCGAGCGTGTCCACAGGGGCGGAGCAGATCGACGTGCACGCCCGTCGCGGATCGCATGGCGAGCGCAGGGTCGAGCCGCCGCGGACGATCCTCCGCCGGAAGATCACGTCGGTGCACAGCAGCACCTGGCTCTCGCAGCACGAGGTCGAATCGCACGGCACGACGACCGTGTCGGCGCACTCGGTGCGCACGCCCCAGCAGGCCGCCCGCAGCAGCCGCCCGATCACGACGCACGTGTCCCGCGATCCCGCCATCGTGAAGAAGCCCGTCTCGCGTGAAGCGATCAGGGAGTCGGTCGCCTCGTCGACGAGACGGCGCGGCGACAGGCCCCCGCATGCGTCGTCGAGTGGTTCAACCCGCAACACCGACACGTCCCAGCCGACGTCGCAGGACGGCCTGGCGATCCATGTGATACGCACGGCACAGCCGTTGGCGAGGCGCACGATCGAGCGCTGAGGCGCCGACCACGACGTCGTGCAGGTGTCGCCGCACGCCCCGGGAGTGGGTGCGCCCGTGGCGGTGGCGTAAGCGGCCGCGCCGACGAGCGCGAGCAATGCGGCGGCCATCGCGAGCGTCGCCGCTCGCGCGAAAAGTGTGGTGACCATGATTGTCGATGCGGTGGTGGTGACGACGCCCGGGGGCCGCTGCCCCCGGGGCGTCAGTGCTGCTTGCGTGCTACGGAGAGCACGCGCTACAATCGATTGCTATTGCTGAACGCCTGCGCGTCGCAGCATCGCCTCGAGGTGCATGCGGGCATCGGCGGCAAGAGCCGTGTCGGGCACCGACGCGCGCACGCGCGAGAGCACCCACGTCTTTCCCTCCGCCGTATCGGTCGCGCTCCCGTCCTGCTTCCAGCGTTCGACGAGCTCGGCTTCGAGCGGAGACGGGCCGGCCCGGTGCGCCGCGAGGTATGCCACGAAGTCGGGACCGCGCCGCTCGATCAGCCGCTCGACCACATCGCCGAATGCTTCCGCGAAGAACGTGTCGGACCATTGCGAGAGTGAGTCGAGGGCCGCGACGTAGTCGTCGTCGCCCGTCCGGACGAAACCCTCGACCAGGGAGTCGAGAATCGCGAACCGACAGTCCTCGCTGGCGTCCTGCGGATCGGATTCCCGACTGATGCGCAGCGGCCAGCGGCGAATCGAGTCGAGAGAGATCGTGACGTGTCTGGCGACCTCGCAGGGATCGATGGGTGGAGCTGTTGCCCGTATGCTGTCCCACGCGCTGACAGGCGGTGGATGTTCGACCGACGCCGGGGCCGCGGTCGAGTCGACATTGACCGCCGGGTCTTCGCTGGCGGAGCCGCATCCGGCGAGGAGCACGAGGCTCAGGAGGAGCAACGACTTCATCACGTTCACGCTGCGTTTAGTGGATTGCGGGCCGATGCGCGCGTCGGCGTCCGCGAGGCACGGACGACCGCAACGGCATCACCGAGGTCCGGTCGAACTGTCGAGGTCGCTTGCGGGCACCATCTCTCCGTTGTGCTCGACGAGATCGTCGACGACGTAGAGCTGTCCTCCCTCCTCGAGCTCGTCGCTCGCCTCGAGCTGATCGGTCACCTCCTTGAGTGCCTTGACGGTGTTGTCATAGGCGCGAAGACAGCCGTGCGTCGGCTCGAGCGTCGGGCTCTCGCTGGGCACATACTTCCCGTCGACGACCTTCTCCTGTCGTCCGCCGTGGATGCGGATCTCGCTTCTGCCGCTGGCGACGATCTCGCCACCAAGGCCGTCGATGCGCAGCCTGGGATTGGGGCCGTAGGCGGCGCGCGACTTGCCGGAGATCCACTTCGCCGACCCCGCGGGGATGTCGTAGACGCCGAGCGGCGTATCGCCGTTCTTCTTCATGCGATCGGCGCCCTGCCCCTCGACACGCACCGCGAATCGAAACACCTCCTCTCCCTTCCGGTTCGTCACGACTGCGATGCCGTAGCCGTTTTGCGAGCGGTCCTTCGCGACGTGCACGACGATGTCCCATTGCCCGTTGGCATCGACGCGATTGACCGGGTTGCTGTGCGCGTACTGGTAGGGGGAGACATTCCTGAAGCTTTCCCACCGCGGGTCGACGCTGTGGAAGCGTCCCTCGGCGGGCTCGTACTTGCGGACGCCGTGATCGGAGAGACCACTCTCGAGATCGCGCTCGCGACCGACGTACGACTGCCGCGCTGCGGGCAGTCCGGTGACCGGACGGCCGTGCGGATCGTAGTCGATGCCCTCGACGACGGCGCCGCCCTCGGCGACGACGAGGCGAGTCGAGCCGAGGCCGTCGGCAACATAATACTCCCGGACTCCATTGGGCACGGCGATGTCGGGACGCGTGGAGACCCGTGTAAGGCCCCCGCCGAGACTCTTGTACGCCACGGGGTACATCCACGCGGTCCCGACTGGAACGCCGTATGTGCATTGTGTCCGATAGACGTCGCGCCCATGCCAGAGCGCGAGCTGCTCGCCGGCCGCGCCGAGCAGGTAATACACCCAGGGATACTCGTTGCCGGATTCCGGGCTCTGCATGCTCACCGGGTAGAGCCGCTTCTGCTCGCGCTCGCCCGACGGACTGTAGCGATAGCGCCAGTCGTGGGTCGGGCCGTTGTAGGTGTAGCGACGGAGCAGCTCGCGGTAGCTGTAGGTGAACGTCTCCGGCGGACCCAGGCGGAGGCCGGCGAACGACGAGTCGGAGCCCTGACGGGCCGTGACCGCGCCGTCGAGATCATACGTGTAATCGAAGCGCGACCAGTCGCCGGCAGTGTTCCATTGCTGTCGCGTGAGCAGGCGATTGGGGCCGGACTGCTTCGACGCGTAGGTATACGTCGAGCGAGGCCACGTCACGCTGCTTCCGCTGCGACGATTGCCGATCGGGTCCAGGACGAGCGACTCGATGCCGGTGGCATCGGTCCATTGCACGAGGCGTCGGGCTGCATCGTACTCGTACTCGACGCGCGACTCGGGCTGCCCGGCGACGGCGCTTGCGCGTGCCGCCATCTGGCCGGTCTGGTCGTAGGTGATCCGCTCGCGGAACAGCGGCTCGATTGCGTTCGATCCGGTGCTCCTCGCGACGATCGAGTCGATCCACTTGCGTGGCGTGTACGCGTAGTCGACGCGCAGCAGAGCTGGAGGGTAGCTCATCGTCGCGACGTGACCCGTTCGGGTGTACTCGAACACGACCGCGGCATCGTCCGGACGCGCCGGTACCGCCGGATGGCTGGCCGCGCCGACGCCCAGTCCTCCCCCTCGCTCAAGTAGCGTCCAGATGCTGTCGAGCTTTCCGTTCTGATCGTACCCGTACCATGTCAGGTGGTGGTTCAACGGGTCCGCGACGCGCACGAGGGTCACCTGGTTGAGCGCGTTGTAGTCGTAGTACACCGCGTCGAAGCCGACGTTCTCGGTGTACCGAAGCAGCGCCTCGACCCGGCCGCGCTCGTCGTAGCTGAAGACGCCGTAGTGCCACGGCTCACCGCCATGCTCACGCCATGCGACCGCAGCCTCCCGTCCCCTGAGATTCCGGAGCGCGCCCCGGGGCGCGAGCGCCATCCAGGCGGAGTCGGCCGGCATTGCCGACCAGATCGAGCCCGCGCGCGCGGGCAGCGCGTCGTACCCCATCGCAAGGCGCGCGAAGTGCGGATGCAGCGCGACGTTTTCAAGATCGGCGAGCGACGCTGCGGGCTGTGGAATCGGATCGTAGTACGCGGTCGGATGGCTGAGGTACGGCGGATCGGGCGTGTGGCGCTCGCCGAGCAATGACGTCGGTCGCAGGAGGCATCCCGCCGGGGCGATCATGAGCTGCGCCTCGTACGGCCACACGCGCGGCTGCTGGACCGCGGCTGCGGGCATGTACAGGCTCCGATTGACCGTCGAGACCTCCTCGCCCGGCATTCCGATGTTCATCCTGCTTCCGTCGAGCAGGTCGGTTGCCCGCGTGGCGCCGGGGATGCCTTCGACGGTAGCCTCGCCGACGAGCGTGACACGGCCGGCATCATCGTAGCTCGTGTAGCTCACCAGACCGCGCGCGGCCTGATCGGCGGATTGGGCGAAGCGAATGTTCCCCGCGTTGTCGTACGAGTACGAGACCGTTCCGAGATCGGGCTGCGCCTTCGTGCGAACGCGGCCGAAGTCGTCGTAGGTGTAACGCGTGCTGTCGAGGTTGGCGTTGACGACGAGAACGGGACGACCGACGGCGTCGTACTCGTAGCGGGTCGTCAGATCGAGCGTGCCGACGGCGGCGACCTCTCGACGCAGTCCGTCGAAGGCGTCGAAGTATCGCGCGTGGCGCACACCCGACTCGTCGGTGGTGATCACCGCCGAGCAGAATCCCCGAAAGTCCTGGCCATCCTCCGCGATGCCGCAGCTCGCCGGGGTTCCGACGCGATACTCGATCGTGCTCCGGCTCCCGTCCTGGTGCTCGACGTCGACCACGCGGCCGAGTCCATCGTACCGGCGCTCGATCTCGCCGCCGTTCTGGTCGCGCTCGACGCGACGCTCGCCCGCACCGGTGTGGCCAAACGAGACCGTATCCAGACGCGACGGAACGCCCGGCTCACCGATCGCGATCTGCGAGAACCGCTGCCGGAAGTCGGCTCCGAAGTAGTGACGAATGCGACTCCGCCGGATGTCGGCATGATAGCGGTTGATCGTCCAGCGGCTCGCGGTGCGTCGCGTGTCATCGGTCTTGGCGAACACCTCGCTCATGAGCGAGTCGTCGACGTGCCGCAGCGCGAGCGTATAGTCCACCGTGTCACTGACGGTTCGATAGCGGCCGAAGACGATGAGCTTCGGACGCATGTCGGCGGCCGCGGCGCTCGATGCGAAGCGGATACCGGTGCCCGGCGATGTCACCCGGATCTCGATGCCGAACGTGTCGTCGACCCGCATCTGGGCGATCCTCCAGAGCACCGTGTCGAGACGCACGTCGAAGTATGGTCCCTGTAGCGAACGCTCGCGACGCACCGATGCCTGCGTCGACTGCAGCCCGGAGCTCTCACCACGCACGGACGCGTGATTGTCGCCCTCGACCTGCGGACAGTTGAAGAGATACGATCGCGTGAAGTCGAGGGCGGCAATGCTAACGCGGACCGAGACGCACTCGCCTTCGATGTTCGCGACGTAGAGTCGAACCAGGGCGCTGTCGGCGCGCGTGAGCGTCCGCAGCTTGCTGTTGCGGTCGACACGGAACGCGAGGTGCGCGCGATATCCGGGATACTCTCCGGTCATCGCATAGGTGATCGTGTCCGAGCAGTCTCCCAGAAGTGATCCACCCTGCTTGGGGTTGACCGTCGCGCCGGTGTCGGCGCAGGGGCAGCGCTCACGACGAGTAACCGGCAGCGCCGCGCGGAGGAGCGTAGGATCATACGTGATCACCGGGACCGTGCCCGTCCCGATCGCGCGCGGATAGGTCGGCGGCGCCGTCTGCGTGATCATGCATCGCAGCGTGTCGATGCGCTGCGTGTTCGACGTCGTTCCGTAGAGGTCCGTGCTGTCCGGTCCGTCGTAGTAGAAGGTGTCGACGACACCCTTGCGTGGAAAATCCCCTGGCAGCCAGGTCGCGAGCAGGCGACCGTTGCGATCGTAGCTCGAGCGCGTGATCCAGCCGTTCTCGTCGAGCAACGCCGAGGCCTGGCCGAAGAAGCTGCGCTCGCGCTCGGTCACGAGCGTGTCGGTCGCGATCGAGCCGTCGAGACGGGGTGTGCGGATGATGCGCGCCTCGGCTTGAGGCTCCTCCAACAGCGCGGGATCGAGACCTCCGAGACGATCCTGCAGGAGACTGTCGTCATTGGTCAGCCGCAGTCCGAGTCGGCGGAGCGCCGTCGCACCGCCGTCGCCGTCGCGCAGCGAATCGTAGGCGATGAGCGTGCGCCCGCCATTCGGACCGATGCGCACGACCGCGAGGTTCCGCGACCAGTCCTCGCCATAGAGGAACGCCTCGCGCAGCATCATCGCGCGGCCGCCGCGACCGATCGCGCTGTCGGCGAGCGTGAGTCCGGGCGAGCCCTGGTCGATCGCCGGCATGAGGTCGCCGCGCAGCACGCGCGTGCGCCCGGTCAGGATCGTCCCGTCGGCGTCGGCGGTGACACTGCGACGCTCGATGCCGAAGTGCGGCGTGCGCGTTCGATCGCCACGAATCGTGTCGTCGCGATAGACCGCCACGCGAGGATCGAACATCACCTGCTCCCACTGCGCGGTCGCGAACGCCGTATCGGCGAGGTCGTACTTCAGCTCGAGGAAGCGCTGGATCGTCGCGTGCTTCTTCCATCGCCGGCTGATCCACTCGACGACCGTGTCGCGCTTCGGATAGTGGCGGTAGTCGACCGTGTCGACGAGTCGGAGCGTGCTGTCCGGGTTGAACGTCTTCGTGATCATCCGCGTGACCTCCCAACCGCACGCCGCCGTCAGGGCCGCGTCGTCACCGTAGCGCCGGACGGTGTCGGCCAGGTACTCCATCTGCCGGATCGATCGACGCACGCCGTTGACGGTGACCAGCGTCTTCATCGGCATCCAGAGATACCAGCCGTCGGTCGGACGGGTGTAGTACGTCGTCGTAATCGTGGTGCGTCCTGCGGCGTCCTCGCGGATTGCGCGAAGCTCGGTGAATACCGGGGCCGGCGCGAACGGCAGAACCGCCGGCAGCGCATGTCGCTCGTACGAATACGTCAGAAGACGCGTAGTCCCCGACGGATGATCGTGCGTGCGATGCGTCGCGGTCGAGAAGCTCGAGATCTCGGTGTTGAAGTCACCGACGCCGTACTCGTCGGTCAGCAGCGGCGTGCCGTCGTGATCGTACTTGCGGACCTGCCGCGCCATGTTGCTGAGCGCCGACGGATTGCCCGCACTCTGCGTGTTGTAGGTCATGAGCTCATCGCTAGCCGTCGTCGGGCAGTCGACGCCGACCAGGGGACTGCGCACGTCTCCGTCGTGATAGCAGATCTCGTAGCGACTCGTCGGCTCGTCGACCTCGACCAGACGCCAGTTGTCGAGCGCGACCTCGACGGACGCTCCCTCGACCGGGAATCCGAAGCCCCGGAAGCGGCGCCGGTACGGCTCGTAGCGAAAGCGCGTGATGCGGCCGGCCGGGTCGACGATGCGCGAGAGATAGCCGACCTGCGAGCGATACGGTGTCTCGGATTCGTCGAGCTGCGCAAGCGCCGCCGACCACTGGTTCATGTAACCGAGTCGTGCGAGTGGGAGCTCGTCCTGGCCTCCGGAGCTGCCGCTGTGGGCGATCGTGTCGAAAAGCGCCTGCACCGTGCGGCCCCCGGCCTGGATCGCGAGCGACCGCTTGTGATAGAGCACCTCGCAGACGTTCTCGAGTTCGGTGAACAGCGCGCGGCCTTTCGTCGAGTCGTCGTGCGGTCGACCGGGGCCGTCGAGCGTCACCGGATAGTGACGCGACCGCAGCGCACGCGTCAGCACGATGTCGTTGTTCCGGATCTCGTCGAGATAGAAGATCGTCGGCCCGGCCCACATGCCGCCGTAGCGGAGCCGACTGTCCGCGTACGCGGGAAGGCCGTGCGGCGCGATCCACTCGCGGAAGACGTACTCGAGTCCATCGCCCGCGAAGTAACGCAGCCGGCGAGGGATGAACGGATACAGCGGATGGGCGTAGCGAATGCCGAACTCGGCGTACTGCCTGATGTGGTTCGGCCAGTTTGTCGTGTCGAACTCGACGAGGCCATAGCCCCGCGCGTTCGCCTCGTTGACCCGGTAGTATCCCGTGTAGAGGTCCGCGCGATTCTCGGCCGCGGTCGAGGTCTGCGTCTTCGTGTTGACGAGCTCGAGCACGCTGCCGTCCTCGCGCAGCAGCCGGATCACGTCGGTGTACGTCGCGTTGTTGTCGGCATTGGCGATCGGCAGGCGCTCCATCCGATTGCAGACGTCGTAGCCGTCGACGGTCCAGACGAAGTCGCTGTCGCCGTAGCTCGTGCGCACCGACGGCGTGGTCAACGCCGCGATCGACGGATCGCAGTGATAGCTCGTCGCGAAGGAGATCACCTGCATCGCGAACCCGTTGACGCCGATCGTCCACGCCGGTCGGTTCTGGCTGAAGCGCGACCAGCGTGAGTAGGGCGCGAGGAGCGAGCCCTGGTCGTAGCTCGCATAGGTCGAGAACGACACCGACCCGCAGTAGTTCAGCGAGACGGTGATCGGGAATCCGTGAATCGTCCGCTGCGCCACCGGAAAGGTGTACGCGACGCCCCCGTTCGATGGGGCGACCGAGAGCCTGCCGTCGACGGTGACGGCCTTCGACTGTGCATATCCGCGCTCGTCATAGAGCTCGGAGGTCTTCCTCAGCGACTGCGCTCCCCTCGAGTACTGGGCAACAGCTGCAATGGTCCCCGCGAGCATCCATGCCGTCACGAGCACCGTGAGACGGGTGGATGGTGTGCTGAGCATGTGATCGCCTCCGCGGCGATGGGTGATGGTCGGGCGGAAGTGGACTCCCGTCTCCGTCGGCACGCACCGGTACATTCGGATGGGCTCCGGGGAGTTCCGGCTACGGGCATGTGACTGGCCGGATGGTGTACCGGCGCGGCCGACGGAGCTCGGGTCGTGCGTGACCGGGCGTGCCCAGCCCGGCCGTGCGAGATCAGCGAACGACGACGACGGGATAGCTCGCGACGAGCTCTCCGGCGCGTCGGATGCGCACCAGGTAAAGCCCCGGCGGCTGGTCCGAAAGGTCGAGGGTCGAGCTCAGCGAGCGCTCGCGCTCGACGTGAAGGCGACGCTCGTGATGGATCGTTCCCTCCATGTCGACGAGCTCGACCGTGTAGCTGCCTGGTGCGAGTCGTCGCGCCTCGAGGGTCGCCGCGGCCGATGCCGGGTTCGGGTACAGCGCCATCCACTCGGCGAGGATCGGCGGCGGCGCGATCGCAGCGGCTGTGTCATGCGTGCGCACGGCGACATGTCCCCATCGATAGCTCGGCACGCCGGAGAGCTCACGCTGCGCGCGCTCGACCAGCAGATCGACCGACCCGACGTCGACGGCGACGAAGGGATGTCGCTGCATCGGAGAGCGGATCGAGGCCAGCTCGATCGCCGTGATCGTTCGAAGCGCCTCCTGGCCGAGCAGTGCTATGGCTCGCGAGGAGTCCGACGCGCCGGCGTCGCCGAAGAAGAGCAGGAGGTCATCGACGCCGTCGTTGTTGACGTCCTCGACGGCGCAGCTGCCCTCGAGCCGCGGCCAGTCGGGATACAGCAGCCGCGTGCGTCGCGCATCCTCGCGGCCGTCGTTGCTGGAGTAGGGTGCGCCCCAGTGAATGGCGGTCGCGAGCATGCGGAGATCCCCGGTCGGAATCCCCACGACGGTGTCGGCCCAGGCGTCGCGATCCAGACGCCCGACGAAGAGGATGTCGCCCTCGGCGAACGCCGGGACGCTGAGGATCATCAGGAACAGTGCGGCCGTGGCGTATCGCATCGCCGTTCTCGATTCGATGTGGTCAGCCCATCGTCTCACGCATCGCCCTCACCCGTGCCGCGCTTCCCTACTTCACGAGTTATGCTCGCGCGGTGCGGGTGAGGGACGTGGCGTGCACGGGGCGTGGTGCCGAGGTGGCGCCCGCACCACTCCCTTCGTCGTGGTGGTGACTTTCTGGCTGACCGGGGTTGTCCGAAGCTCTCGGGTTGATAGTGGCGGGCGCTCGTGCGCCGGCGTTGCGAGCGGGGTTGCTCTCGCGAAGCGTTGCGGAGGCGGCGGCTCCGGTGCGGTCCGGATTCGCCGTCGAGGTGCGCCGCGGTCATGTGCCCGCAGCGCATTGAGACGTGGATGCCTTCTCGTGGGCGCGTCGCGCGGAGCGTGCTGGCAGGCGGCTCCGGCGGCGGTGTCGCGATCGTCACCGACCTGGGTGCGTCGCGATCACGGTTCGAATATACCCGTGGATTTCAGGACAAGTCCAGCGGCATATGCGGACAAATGAGGACACGGCCGATCGCCGATTACTTTTCCACAGGCGTGAAATAGCGCGGGCGGGTCGTTGACAAGCCGGCATGTGTTGTGTACGTTCAGTTCAAGGAGGATACGCCCGGGGTCTGCGGCGCAGCGTCGTCGGGCGGGCATCCACTCAATTGACTGGTGCAGGATGATCGCCGTTCGCAGGAGGCCAACGATCGAACCTGAGACGACCCGGGCACGCCCGGTCGCTGCGTCCCGATGGGGCCGCCCCGAACGCCTGCTCCACCACCAATCGACCCCGAACGACCATGGAGAATAAGAGCCGCCCGCAATTCTCGCGGGCTGATCGTCTGTGGAATCAACTGCGCGACGAGCTCGATGGCGTCAGTGATCCGAAGGAGCGGGGTCGGATCCTGCTCGACCGTCACGGAATCGGCCTGGCGCGCTACATCCGACGCTACCTGCGGACCGTCCGCGGCGCCTCGATCGACGACCTCGAGCTGCCGGTGATCGTCTACACGAATTGAGCGTTGTCCGGAGTTGAAAACCGAAGGTGGGAGGCGACGACGTCGACCGGGACCCCTGAAAAAAGTTACCGGGAAAGCGTTTGGGTCGCTTTCCCGGTAAGACCGCGGGGGGCGGGGGGTCCAATCCCGCCCCCATGTCCTCATGGTCCAGTGCATCGTCGCGGTCGTGAACGGAAGCCCGGTGGTCGTTTCCTCCTCGAGTGTGGGCTCGATCGACGGTCAGGCTTCGAACGGGAGAAGGCCTGTGGTGTAGGCTGGTTCTCGGGGTGTACAACGACGACCCGCGCGCTTGGTTAGCGGGACCTCGAACTTTTTTTCGTGCCTCGAAAACCGCGTGAAAAACGCTGGAGTGATCATGTTGGGACTCGGACCAAAACAGCAGTGGCTCGCCGTCGGATCCGGCGCCGCGGCGCTTGCGGGCTTCGGCGCACGCAAGGCCCTCGAGATGACGTGGAAGGCCGCGACCGGTCGGCCCGCGCCGGAGAATCCCGAGATGCGCCACGTGAAATGGCGCGACGCCATCATCTGGGCCGCGGCCTCGGGATTGGTCATCGGTGTCGCCCGACTCGTCGGACAGCGCATCGCCGCCGAAGGCTGGCGTGCCGCGCTCGGCGAGGATCCGCCGCACAAGAAGCTCGTCTGAGCGCCGCGGGCGCCACGCAGTCCCGCAGCGCGCTCGCGACCGACGCGCCACCGACGACCGACGCGCCGACGCCATCGACTCATGACCGCCTCCGTTGGAGCCCAGGCTCCGCCGGAGGCGGTCTCGTTTCCGGTCTCCTGTGCGGAGCCCGTCGCTGGCATGGATTTAGTAAGCCGTGTTTTTGGTCAAGAAAGAGCCATTGAACCTGAACACACACGACACTCACGTTCATCGGGAGCGGCGGCGGAGCCTGCTCTCGGATATCCTTCGCACAGTCATGGAAGACACAGGGTTGATCCCGACGGGCATCGCCGGTCTCGATGAAATCCTCCTGGGGGGAATCAAGCAGGGGAACATTCTCATGGTCGAGGGCGCGCCCGGAACGGGCAAGACGACGCTCGGCCTCGAGTTCATCTATCGTGGAGCGATCGAGTACGACGAGCCCGGCCTGGTGATCAGCTTCGAGCTGTCGCCGCAGAAGCTCATGCGCGACGCGCAGGGATTCGGTTGGGAGTTCGAGCGCCTGGAGCGCGATGGGAAGCTGCGGGTGATCTACACGTCGCCGATGGTGCTGCTGCAGGAGCTTCACTCGCACGACGGACTGCTGATGAGCGAGGTCGACCGGCTTGGCGCAAAGCGGCTGCTGATCGACGGACTGACGCCGCTGCGCCTGTTCGGCGAGCTCTTCAACAACCGCCCATTCCGCGACAGCCTTCACCTGCTCGTCGAGAGCATGCAGCGCAAGGGGCTGACCGCGATCATGACGCGCGAGGCGCCGGCGAACGAGATGGCGCGCGCCTCGGAGTTCGCGCACGAGCAGTTCGTGTGCGACACGTGCATGGTGCTGCGCGCGGAGCCGCGTGGGCGCAGCATCCAGCGCTCGATCGAGATCTCGAAGTCGCGCGGGCAGGATTACATCACCGGCCGCCACACGCTGCGCATCGAGGGCGATCGCGGCATCAGGGTCTACCGCAGGGCGCAGGCGCGGCCGCGGACCGTCGAGCCGCAGCCGACGTCGACCGAGCGCTCGTCGCTCGGAGTCGCGGCCGTCGACGAGATGATCGGCAAGGGCGTCTACGACGGCTCGGTGACGCTCGTCGTCGGCGTCTCGGGCACGGGCAAGACCGTGCTCGGCGCGCAGTTCCTCGTCGAGGGCGCGCGGCAGGGACGCAGGGGATTGCTCATCTCGCTCGACGAGCATCCTGCGCAGATCATGCGCAACGCGAAGGGACTCGGACTCGATCTCGAGCCGCACGTCGCCGACGGCAGCGTGATGGTGCACTACGAGTCACCGCAGGAGCTCGAGCTCGACGTCCACTTCGACACCATCATCCGGATGATCGACGAGCATCGGATCGAGCGCGTGGTGATCGACTCGCTTGCGGCGTACTACGTCAACGAGGCGAACGAGCGGGAATTCCGCGACTATATCTACGCGCTCGCGACCTCGCTGAAGGATCGGCTCGTGACGGTGTTCATGAACTACGAGAGCCCGGAGCTGCTCGGGATCTCGCAGATCAGCAAGGAGCTCAACGCGTCGATCATCGTCGACAACATCATCCTGCTGAACTATGTCGAATTCTCGAACCGACTGCGCCGGGCGATCACGGTGCCGAAGGCGCGTGGCAGCGCGCCGCATCGTTCGACGCGCGAGTACACGATCACGACCGGAGGCATCCAGTTGCTGCCGGAGACGGTGAGCACGCGTGACGACGGCCAGTCGGTGCCGCAGCTTCCGTTCTCGAGCTACCTCGGCGTGCTCGCCCGATCGCCGGCCCGCAGCAGTCCGTTGATCGACAGCGCGATGTCGGAGGTCGCACTCGACGGCCTCGATGTCGGAGCCGAGGAGCACCGGCAGAACTCCCGGCCGATGAACGGCGAGCAGAAGAACGGCGCGGCCGGGCAGAATGGACATGCACCCGAATAACGTGCGAGCGCGCAGCGTCATGGATTCATCATCGACAATCGCCGCCGCGCTTGCGGCGCTCGGTCCGACCGACGGCGCGGCCGAGCAGGTACTGCATCCGGAGCAGCTCATCGAGTCTCCCGGATGGCACACGTCGCTCGCGCAGTTCGCGCGCACGACCGGCCTGTCGGTGACGCTGTACGACGTCGAGGGCGCGCTCCGCGCCGGACCGTTTGCACCCTCTCCGCTGGCGGCGCGGCTGTGCGACGACGGCGCGTGGGCGCTCAACGACGGACACGCCCTCGCGCTCGAGCGCGCGGTCGCCCGCGACGCGATGGACAACTCGTCGGTGATTCACCGCCGAGTGCACGACGCGATTGGACTGCTCGCGGTGCCGGTGGCGCTCGGCGGTCGCACGCTCGGAGCGGTCGTCGCGGGATGGGCCTTCGACACGTTTCCCGATCCGATCTCGACCGACCGACTCGCCAGCGCATTCGGGATGGGGTATCCGGATCTCTGGCAGATCGTCCGGCAGCAGTCGCCGGTCAGCACCGAGAAGCTTGCGACGTTCGGCGAGATGCTCGCGACGCTCACCGACCTGTTCGTGCGCGAGCGCGCGGAGACCCTGCGCGAGCAGGAGCAATCGCGCGGACTGCGCGCGCTCTACCAGTCGGCGCAGCGCCTGGCCGCGGCCGCGACGACCGCGGCGATCGGCGACGCGGCGCTCGACGCGGTCGTCTCGCTGGCAGGCGCAACAAGCGTGCGCCTGCTGGTCGCCGATGGCGACGGCTGGACCGTGGCGGCGGAGCGCGGGTTCACCGAGGCCATCGAGCGCGACGTCCACGGCGTGCATCGCTCGATCACGAGCACGCTGCGCGTGCCGGTCGAGTCAGCCGACGGGGCGCTGCTCGGCGTCATCGAGATCGGCGACGCAGAGCGCTTCGGCGACGCGCGCCGGCGCACGCAGATCTCGGCCCTCGCTGCACAGACGGCCGTCGCGCTGCACAAGACGAATCTCATCGAGGACCTTCGACGCGAGCGCGAGCTGCTGTCGCAGGCCAACCGCTCGAAGGATCTGTTCCTCGCGACGCTCTCGCACGAGCTGCGCACGCCGCTGACGCCGATTCTCAACTGGGTGACGATCCTCACCGAGAGCGGCGCCGACGATCCGGAGCTGCTCGGCTCCGGCCTCGAGGCAATCGAGCGGTGTGCACGCCAGGAGCTGCACCTGGTCGAGGAGATGCTCGACCTGACGCGCATCCTCAACAACAAGATCGCGCTCGAGCCCGCCTCGATCGACGTGATGCACGCGTTGTCGTCGGCGGTCTCGGCGGTGGCGGCCACGGCGAAGCAGCGTTCGATCGCGATCCGCATCGAGGGTCCGTCGACCGTGCCGCCGATCCTCGCGGACGAGGGGCGGCTGCAGCAGGTCCTCGGCAACCTGTTGTCGAACGCGCTGAAGTTCACGCCCGACGGCGGCACGATCACGCTCGGCGCGCGCACGGCGGGCGACATGGTCGACATCAGCGTGAGCGACACGGGCATCGGCATTGCGGCCGAGCACCTGCCGACGATCTTCGATCGATTCCAGCAGGTCGACTCCACGTCGAAGCGCCGCCATGGCGGGTTGGGGATTGGTCTGTCGGTGGTCAAGGGACTGGTGGAGCTGCACGGCGGATCGGTTCGCGTCGAGTCGACGATCGGCGACGGATCGACGTTCACGATCTCGATGCCGCAGGCGGCCGAGGGAGTCACGGTCGCCGCGCGGTTCCCGACGTCCGATGGCATCGAGGTCGACGGCCGGTCGCGGGACGGCTCGATTCTCATCGTCGACGACGCCGTCGACACGCTCATCTCGATCGGCATGCTGCTCGAGCGCGCCGGCTACAGCGTCACGACGGCAGGCTCGGCAACCGAGGCGCTCGACCTCGCGCGCGGCGCGGTACCCGACCTGATCATCTCCGACCTCGGCATGCCCGAGCTCGACGGCTACGACCTGCTGCGCCTGCTGCGTCAGGACAGCCGCTTCGCCTCGACGCCGGTGATCGCGCTGACCGGCTTCGCGACACTGCAGGACCGCGAGGCCGCGCTCGGGGCTGGCTTCGCGGCGCATTTACCGAAGCCCGTGGATTTTCCCGTCCTGCTGAAGGTGCTCGATCGGATGATGGTGCCGCAGCGATGAGCATCGCGGGCGGCAGTTTCGCGAGCGCAGGATCGCGAGCGCTCCCAGAGCGCCCGCACCGAGCCCATGGCGACGCGTCGTCTCTCGGCAATGCACGGACGCGGCTCCATGCGTGAGCCTCGTTCACGAGGCTTGACGTCTCAGCCCGGCGATTCATCGCCGGGTGGACGAGGCGCATTCGCCCTCGACGCCCGCACTCCCCCTCGACGCCTGCACCCGCCCTCGACGCGCGCCAGCGCTATCCCGCACCTCCCTCCATCTCCTCCCTCTCAGCGACCATCTCTCTGGCCGACGCCCTCATCGTCGCGGTGAATCCCTCGAGCGTTCTGACGGCCTCGTCGACGTCGTCGACCTTCGAGAAGACGATCGCGAGCGCGCGTCCGCGGGTCTCGAGCTGGCAGAAGCGCTGGCGGTTGATCGAGGCCATCATCGGGTGGAACCACCGGTCGTAGTATTCGCGGTTGCTGTCCGACGGCAGCTCCAGGCGCAGCGTGCCGCCGCGCAGCGTGAGCTTCGCGGCGCCGGAGGGCATCGCGGCCAGCCGCAGGCGGATCGCGTCGACGAGGCGCTCCGTGGGCTCGGGGATCTCGCCGAATCGGTCGCGCATCTCCGAGGCGATCGTCCGCAGGCGATCGGGATCGTTCGCGGCGTACATACGCTGGTAGAACTCGTAGCGCTCGGCGTCGTCGGCGATGTAGCTCTTCGGGATCAGCGCGTCGCCGTCGATCTCGACGACGAGATCCTCGTTGACCGGCATCCGAAGCTCCCGCTCCTCTTCCTCGAGCTGCTCGCGGAAGAGGTCGCGGAACTCGTCGCGCTTGAGCTCCTCGACCGCCTCGTCGACGATCTTCTGGTAGAGCTCGAATCCGACGTCCTCGATGAAGCCGGACTGCTCGGAGCCAAGCAGGTTGCCGGCGCCGCGGATCTCCAGATCGCGCATCGCGAGCTTGAGTCCGGAGCCCAGGTCGGTGAGCTCCTGGATCGCCTGCAGACGCTTCATCGCGATGCGCGAGAGCGTCTGCGGCGGCGGCACGACCATGTAGCAGTACGCCTGGATGTTCGAGCGTCCGACGCGCCCGCGGAGCTGGTAGAGCTCGGCCAGGCCGAACTTGTCGGCGCGGTTGACGATGATCGTATTGACCGATGGAATGTCGATGCCGGACTCGATGATCTTCGTCGCCACGAGGACGTCGGCGTTGCGCTCGATGAATCCCATCATCGTCTTCTCGATCTGATCGGCGGTCATCGCACCGTGAATCACCGCGACGCGCGCCTCGGGCACGAGCGTGGCGATCGAGCCGGCGAGATCCTCGATGTCGCCGATGCGCCAGTGCACGAGGAAGCACTGCCCTCCGCGCTTGAGCTCGCGCCGGATCGCGTCGACGAGCGCCTCGTCGTTCCACTGCATCAGCTCGGTGACGATCGGAAGGCGGTTGCGCGGCGGCGTCTCGATCAGACTCAGATCGCGCGCGCCCATCAGCGAGAAGTTCAGCGTGCGCGGAATCGGCGTCGCCGTCAACGTCAGCGTGTCGACGTTCGCGCGGATCTGGCGGAGCTTCTCCTTGGCCGCGACGCCGAAGCGCTGCTCCTCGTCGATGATCAACAGACCGAGATCCTTGAAGCGCACATCCTTCGACAGCAGCCGGTGCGTGCCGATGAGCACGTCGACGGTGCCGGCCTTGAGCCCCTCGAGCGTCTCCTTCTGCTGCATCTTGCTGCGGAAGCGCGACAGCAGCGCGACGTTGACTGCGTAGCGGGCGAGCCGGTCGCGGAACGAGTTGTAGTGCTGCTGCGCGAGGATCGTCGTCGGCGCCAGCACCGCCACCTGCTTGCCGCCCTGCACCGCCTTGAACGCGGCGCGGATCGCAACCTCCGTCTTGCCGAATCCGACGTCGCCGCAGACGAGCCGGTCCATCGGCGTCGGCGACTCCATGTCGCGCTTGACCGCCCAGGTCGCGCTCGCCTGGTCGGGCGTGTCCTCGTACATGAACGACGCCTCGAGCTCGCGCTGCCAGGTGCTGTCCGGCGGGAACTCGAATCCCGGCTGCGACTTGCGCAGCGCATACAGCCGGATGAGCTCGCGCGCGATGTCCTTGACGCGCCGCTTCGCGCGCGCCTTGATCCGCTCCCACTCCTCGGTGCCGAGCCGGCTGAGCTTCGGCTGCGAGCCCTCCTTCGAGGAGTACTTCTGCAGCCGGTTGATGTAGTTGAGGTTGACGAAGAGCGTGTCGCCGGCCGCATACTCGAGCTTGACCGCCTCGACGCGCGAGCCGCCGACGCTGATCGTCTCCAGTCCGATGAAGCGGCCGATGCCCTTGTCGACGTGCACGACGAAGTCACCCTGGCGGAGCTGCTTGAGCTCGCGCATGGTGAAGCCCTTGAACTGCTTGCGACGCACCACGCGCGCCCGCGCGCGCTTGCGGTTGAACACCTCGTGCTCGGTGATCACCGCGATCCGCTCGTTCGGGAGGATGAATCCGTTGGTGAGTGTCTCGGTCTCGTACGAGAGCTCGGTCGTCGCGAACGGATACGGCTCGCCCGACTCCTCGGCCCGATCGCACTCTCCCTCGACGAGCTGTTCGGCACGGCGGCGCGCCTCGTCTCCGTCGGAGAGCAGAAACACCGAGTACCCCTCGAGCCGGAACCCGCCGACAGCGCGGCAGAGCTCGGCCAGCGACGAGGAGAAGCTCGGCTGCGCACGGGCGCCGACGTCGATGACCTCGGCGTCGCTTGCGGAGTACAGCAGCGAATGTGAGATGTGGCGGAACTTCCCGATGGCCTCGATGAGGCTCTCGCGGCCGGCATCCTCGAGCAGTCCGAAGAGCCGCTCCGGCTCCTCGAGGTACAGCACCGTCTCCTCGCGGATGTGGTCGAGCACGGTGGCGGCGAGCTCGTCGTCCTCGGCATGGAACAGGCGCGCCATCAGCTCGACGCGCGGCAGGTCGCGAACCGAGCGCTGCGAGCCCGGATCGAACTCGCGGATCGACTCGAGCTCGTCGCCGAAGAACTCGACGCGGATCGGATTGTCGACGCCCGCCGGGAAGATGTCGATGATGCCGCCGCGCAGCGCGTACTGGCCGACCGACTCGACGATGTCGGCGCGCTCGAATCCGCCGAGCGCCAGTCGGCGCGCCAGATCCTCGAGCCCGACACGCTCGCCGACGCGCAGCTCCATGATGTTCTGCGCGATGTTCCTGGCCGAGGGAACCGGCGCCGAAAGCGTCTCGATGTCGGTGACGATGATGCGAAGCGGATCGTCGGAGAGCACCTTGAGCGCGTCGCTGAGCGAGACGAGCTCGGCATCGAGCGTGTCGCGCAGCGTGGCGGCGGTGTGATGCTCCTCCTGGTACAGCAGCGTGTGCTCGCTTCCGATGAGGGTGACCAGGTCGGCGTAGACGGCGTCGGCGTCGGCGCGATCCTCGAAGATCATGAGGAACGGCTCGGCCGTGCGCTGGTACAGCAGCGCGATAATCGTCGAGCGAAGCGATCCGGCGATCGAGCGCACGGGGATCTCCCGTCGCTGCTTGAGCGCATCGAGAAGCGAGGCGAATGTATTGCTGGTGCTGATCCGATCGAGAATCTGTCGCATGACACTCCGACTACGTTGATACGCCCAAGATCGCACCGAGGCGTATATTATTCGCGACGCTGCCCGGGGATCCGGATCCCACGGGCCCGACGCGAATCCACTCGATCGACACCATGACGTTCTATACGAGCACATCCTCCCTGCCACCGCTGCGTCGCGACATCAGCGGGCAGGAGGTCCTCCCGGGCCTCGTCGCGCTGTACGACGAGATGGGCTACGCCGAGGTCGTCGCCCGGCTTCCGATGGACATGATCGAGTACCTGACGATCCTCGACGGCCGTCGCAGCGCCGAGGTGATCGCGCGCCAGGCGGCGCAGTCGGGCCGCACGTTCTCGATGGATGAATTCCTCGAGGTCGTCAACGTGCTCGAGCGGGAGTACTTCCTCGAGAGCGAGCGCTTCGAGGCGCGGCGCGAGGAGCGCGACCGCGAGTACAACGACCTGCCGACGCGTCCGGCCGTGCACGCGGGCAGCTCGTACTCGGACGATCCGGACGAGCTGCGTCGCGAGCTCGACGGCTATCTCGCCGCCGGCGCCGGGCATCACAACGGAGATCCCGCGCCCGTGGCGGTGATCGCGCCGCACATCGACTTCAGGGTCGGCGGCTCGAGCTACGGCCCGGTGTACAACGCGTTGAAGCACAGCGAGGCCGACACCTTCGTGATCTTCGGCGTCTCGCACCAGATGAGCTACGACGCGTTCATGATCTCCGAAAAGGACTTCGAGACGCCGCTCGGCGTCGTCCCGACCGACCGGGAGCTGATCCGGCGGTTTCGCGAGCGGCTGCCGTTCGCGATCACGCGCAACGAGATCGCTCATCGCAGCGAGCACTCGATCGAGTTCCAGGCGGTCTTCCTGCGCCACATCTTCGCCGGGCGCGACATCCGGATCGTCCCGATCCTCACCGGGTCGCTCTACGAGTACGTCGAGATGGGCGAGGGCAACGCCTCGGACGACGAGCGGCTGACGGCGCTCTACGACACGCTCGCCGAGGTCGCGGCCGAGCTCGGCCGCAACGTCTGCTACATCGCCGGAGCCGACCTCTGCCACGTCGGACGGAAGTTCGGCGACGAGTTCCCGGCCCGCGACGTCCTTGCGGAGCTGCGCGACCACGACGCCGCGACGCTCGAGCACATCGCCCGTCCCGATCCCGACGCGTTCCTGCGGCACCTGGCCGCGGTCGGCAATCGCCACCGCGTCTGCGGCGTCGCGCCGATCTATGCGACCCTGCGCGCCGCCCGGCCGAGACACGGCAGGGTCATGGGCTACGATCAGTGGGACGAGGTCGAGCGGGAATCGGCGGTGACCTTCGGTTCGGTCGCGCTGTATCGTTGAGGCGGCGCCGCGCGCTACCCCAGTCTCTCGTTCATCGCCAGCGCCACCTCGCGCTGCAGGCGCTTGTAGACGAGGATCTTCTCCAGCAGCGCCGGATCGGACGTTGCGAGGATCTGCACCGCGAGCAGGCCGGCGTTGCGCGCCCCGCCGATCGCGACAGTCGCCACCGGCACTCCCTTCGGCATCTGCACGATCGACAGCAGCGAGTCGAGACCACCCAGCGCCTGTGTCTGCACCGGGACGCCGATGACCGGCAATGGCGTGTGCGCCGCGGTCATTCCCGGCAGGTGCGCCGCGCCGCCGGCGCCCGCGATGATCACGCGCACGCCGCGCTCGTGCGCCGTTCGACCGTACTCCGCCATGTCGTCGGGCATGCGGTGCGCCGAGATCACGCGCATCTCGTAGGCGATCGCGAACTCCTCGAGCGCCTCGGCCGCCGCCTTCATCGTCGGCAGATCCGATTCGCTCCCCATGATGATTCCCACCTGCGGCTGACCCGTCTGCATGGATCCTCTCGTCACGCGTGCCGAACCCGGACGGATTCTGGCATGCCTGTTGAACATTGTCCCTGTAGCCGAGAACGGTCATCGGGCACGAAGGGAAGAAAGCTCGAAGTTATTCAATCACAGGGAGGGAGCGTCATGTTGTGGACGATTGTAGCCATCCTGCTGATCCTCTGGTTGCTGGGTTGGCAGATGGAGTGGGCCGGTGGACTGATTCACCTGCTTCTCGTGGTAGCGCTCATCGTTGTCATCGTCAACCTCATTCGCGGCAGAAGCGCCGTCTAGAGCGAACAGCGACGACGACAAATCCATGGCGGGGCGCAAGGCCCGCCCTTTGACGAAGTCCGAAGACCGCCCGTGTGGAGCAATCCGCCCGGGCGCGTCTCGTTCCCGGCCGCACGGTGACATCCCTCCTCCCGCTCCCCCTCTCTATATTGCCGCGACCATGACCGCACGGATACGAGACTTCATCACCCGCGGCGCAATGCCCCTCGTCGGACGCGACCGCGAGCTGCGCACGCTCCTCGATGCCTTCGCGAGCCTTCTCGAGGGAGAGGCGCGCGCGGTCTGGCTTATGGGCGTGCCCGGAGCGGGCAAGAGCCGATTGCTCGATGAGCTCAAGTCCCACGCGCGCGAGGGCTCGTCGCGCGCGCTCGTGCTGCATGCGAAGTGGTACGAAGGCGAGGGCATGGAGCTCGGTCCGCTCGGCAACGCGCTCGAGGTGCTGCGCCCGTCGCTGACCGCGTCGGTGGCCGCGCGCGTCTTTCGCGACGGTTCGATCGCGACGGTCGAGACGGCGATCGAGGCGCTGCAGATCGCGTCGCGCCGCTATCCGGTCGTGCTCATTCTCGACGACCTGCACTATCTGACGGGCTCGCGCGAGCTCGACCGGTTCATCGGCGCGCTCGAGGAGATCACGCTGATGGTCATCGCGACGATGCGGCCGAGCGACAACCCCGCGCTGCGTGGACTGCGCGCGGCGCTGACCGGCTCGATTCCTCCACTTGATCTCGAGATCGGTCCGCTCGACGGAGCGGCGATCGCCGAGGCGGCCGAGGCGCTCTTCGGCGTCGCGACGCCCGCGCCGATGCTCGAACAGATCGCCGCGCTCTCCGGTGGCATCCCGTTGACGCTGCGCGAGGTGCTGCGCGAGCTCATGGCCGCCGGGCACGTCGTGAGCGTCGACGACGAGACCGCGCAGTGGCGTACCGCCGCGCTCGACGATGCGGAGCTTCGCGCGATCGGCGACCGCGTGCACGGCTTCAGCGGCCGGCTCGACGCGTTGCCCGCGGAGGAGCGCCAGTTGCTCGCGCTCGCGGCGTTCCTCGGCGAGCAGTTCAATCGCGATCTTCTGCGCGGGCTCGCCGAGCGTCTGTTCACGTGGGATTCGCTCGCCTTTGAGCGCCTGATCGTCGGCGGAATGATCGCGCTGGCGACACCGACCTCACGCCTCGGTACGCGCGAGCTCGAGCCGCGCACCTGCTTCGCGTTCGTGCACACGCTTCTGTGGAAGGCAACCGGCGCGACGCTCTCGCGGATGCTTCCTCGTCGCCCCGACCTCGCCCGCGTCACGCTCGATCTGCTCGTCGGCGGCACCGGCGAGCTGTACACGACCGCGTCGCTCGAAGGACTCGAGGCGCACGCGCTCGACGACGCACTGCTTGTGCGCCTGTTCGACTGGCTCGTCGCAGTCGACCGCCGGCTGGCGCAGATCTATTCCGAGTCGTTCGTCGCGCTCTGCCAGACGACGCTCGAGCCCGCCCGGTCCCTCGGCCGTGGCGCCGGCGCGAGCTACCTCGCAGCGCTCACCGCCTACGGCAATCGCCTGTACCTCACCGGCGCCGACGCGGAGCTGCGCGGCGTGGCCGCGGAGATTGCGTCACTGCTCGGAGCGGCGAAGCCTCCGGTCGACGCCGACGAGCGCATCGCGCGGCTCGAGGCCGCGCTCGTCGTCTGGCACGACGCGGTGCGCAGCGGATCGCCGGGCGACGCGCACGCGCTGGTCGAGCCCCTGCTCGTCGGGCTGCCGGCTCCCGCCGAGCAGAGCGACCGCGAGCTGCGCGCGGCGGCCGAGGCGATCCGTCTGGTCGCGTCGCAGTCGTTCGCGCGCGGGGATTTCGCGTCGATGCTCGACGTCGCCGCCCCGTACATCCCCGAAATGGACCGGATGCGTCCGGAGGCCCTCAACGCGCTGCTGAAGGTGCTGCTCTATGCCGCGATGCAGGCCGGCCGCGAGGACGAGGCCGCGGCCATGACGCGCGCCGCGCTACGTCTGCGTCGCGAGGCCGATCTGTTCACCGAGTACGAGCTGCTGCGGCACATCACCAGTCACGCGCTGCACACCAGCGACATCGACGCCGCGCGTACGCACGCGACCGCGATGCGCGAGCTCGTCGACCGTTATCCGGCATATCGCAATCTCAGCTCGAATTACTTCTACCTTCCCGAGATCGCCGCGCGCCAGGGGCGCATCGCCGAGCTCGCAAAGCTCGAGGAGGAGTTCCGTGCGCATCCGCCGCCGGCGCGCACGTCGCGCGAGCAGATCGCGATCGCCCAGTTGAAGTTCGTGCGCGAGTGGAACCAGCTCGGCCAGTGCGACCGCGCGCTCGGCTTCGCCAGCGACCTGCGCCGCATCATGGCGGAGCTCTCGCCGATCATGCGCGTCTCGGTCGTGCTCGAGGAGCTTCGAGCGCGGATCGACCAGGGCGACCGCGGCTCCGCCGACCTGCTCCTCGGAGAGCTCGAGTCCATTTCGACGAGCATCGGTCCGTCGCGCGGCGATGGCACGTCGCAGCGCGTGCGAGTGCACGATTGCGCGCGGATGCTCGCCGAGGCGCTCGACGGAGGCGCCCCGCTCGAGACACTCCGGCGCGCCGGCAGCGACGGCAGATTCTCCGATCATCTCGGCGATGCCTTTCGAGCCGCGCGGATTCTGCTCAAGGGCGCCGAAGAGTCGCCGAAGGGCAAGCGCGAGCTCTCCGACGCAGCGTATGCGATTCTCGACACGACGGTCGCGAGCGCCGTAGCACAAGGCTCCGCGGGCATGGCGCACGTCTGGCTCGACACGATGGCGCCGCTGCTGCCGAAGACGCGCCTTCAGCGTTTCCGGGCCGCGGCCGGCGAGAGCGCGCACGAGAGCGCACAGACGGCCGAAGATGCGATCACGGGCGCGCGCGATCCGGGAGACGAGCCGATCCTCCGGACCTTCGGCACGCTGCGGATCGAAGGCTCCGGCGAGGGCAGCGCGAAGATCGAATCGAAGACGCGAACGCTCGTCGCGGTGCTGGTCGCCGCGCGCATGGGCGACTCTCGCTGGATCGGCGAGCTGACGCGCGATCATCTGGCCGACCTGCTCTGGCCCGACATGTCGCTCGACCGGGCGGTGAACAACCTGCACGCGACGCTCAGCTACGCGCGGCGATTCCTTGGCGGCGCCGACACGATAACGAACATCGACGGCGTGTACGATCTCGGCGCGGAGCTCCGTATTGACGCGGTCGAGTTTCGCGACTGCATCCAGCGGGGCAACCGGCTGTTCGCCGAGGGGATCTACTTCGGCGCGGCCAACGCCTATCGCAGCGGCATCGCGCTCGCCTCGGGAGATTTCCTCGAAGGGATGTACGCCGACTGGATCGACAGCGCGCGCGAGGCGCTGCGCACCGAGCTGGCGACCGCGCTCGAGCGGCTGATCGGCATCGAGATCGAGCGCGAGAACTACCAGGCCGTGCCCGAGCTTGCCGATCGGCTGTTGACGATCGACGATCTCCACGACGGCGCCTACGAGGCGCTCATCCGCTCGGCGGCCGCCCGCGGCGCCCGGCGCGAGGCCTTCAGTCTCTTCAAGCGCTACGAGGACGCGCTCGAGGAGTACGGCGCGGGGCCGGCTCGGCGCATCACCACGCTGATGGACCGCGTCCGCGCCGGCGAGGCGTAGGCCGATTCCGCATTTTTCTTCCTCCCTCCGATTTCCGTTTAGGAGCTCTTTAGGCGCCTCGATTACCATGTATCGAGAACAATGAGAGACGCGTCATGCGACTGTCCCTACGACATACCATTCCACTGGCCATCGCGGCACTGGCGATCGTGAGCCGGCCGCTGGCCGCACAGGAGCCACTTCTGGCCGAGGCGGAGATCGAAACGCCCGTCGTCGCCAGCGGCGGCGGCTCGACCGGTGGCGGCGGCACCGAGGTGCTCGCGACGATCGGACAGCCGCTCGGACCCGACGAGCCTCTGGCGGGCGTCGACGACGAGACGATCTGGCTGGGCTTCTGGGCGGTGATCCCGAGCGATCCGTCAGGGGTCCGCGAGGAGCGCCTGGCCACCGGGGCCGCCGGCATCAGGATCGCGGCGATCGCGCCGAACCCCTTCGCCGACATCGTGGCGATCGACGTCGAGCTCGACCGTCCGGCGCACGTCGTCGTCGCGGTGCACGACGTTCTGGGCCGCGAAGTGGCACGGCTGGTCGACGGAGAGCGCGACTTCGGAGGACACCGGATCGTCTGGCGACCGGGGGATCTTCCCGCCGGCGCCTACCTCGTCCGGCTCGAGGTCGACGGCATCGCCCGCGGCGCGGCTCCGATTCAGCACGTTCGATAAGGAAATCACTCGATACAGGTGTCATCATGCGATCCCTACTTCTTGCAGCACTGCTCGCCGTGCTGACCGCGGCCACCGCGGCGGCGCAGATTCCCCGAACCGTCAGCTTCCAGGGGCGCGCCCGCGACGCCGCCGGAGCCTATCCCGACGACGAGCGCTCGATGACGATCCGCGTCTTCGCGGCCGCGACGGGCGGCTCGTCGATCTTCAGCGAGACGCACACCGTCCGATTCCAGCGGGGCGCCTTCACGATCATCATCGGCGGCAACACCGCCGGCGGGATCCCCGAGCGCGTCGGGTTCGACCGGCCTCTGTGGCTCGAGATCACGATCACGGGCTTCAACGGCAACGCGCCGCTGTCCCCCCGCCTGCAGTTCCACTCGGCGCCCTCGGCGATCGCCGCGATCACGGCCGAAAGCGCCGCAGTTGCCGACTCGCTGGCTCCGGGCTCGGTCGTCGGCGCCGCGCACGTCGTCGTGGCCGACACGCTCGGCTCGCGCACGGCGCCGGACCCCGGCACGATCTACCGCGACAACACGCCGATGGCCTGGGGCCTGGTCGCCGCCGACGGCACCCTCCTGGCCGACGTGGGAATCGAGTCGGTCACGAAAACCGGAAACGGCGGCTACGACGTGCTGCTCGACAACTCCGCGGTCATGGTCGCCGTTCCGAAGGGACGCGACGCGCCGGCGATGGCCCCGATGATCCAGCCGTCGCTGCTCTCGGACATCGGCGCTCCGCTGATCGCGCAGTGGTCGTTCCGCGCGGGCGTCCCGGCACAGGATCGCCTCATCGTCGTCCAGACCTTCGTTTCGCAGAACGGCGAAACGATCCCGACCGACGCGGCGTTCGCGATCACGGTCTTCGGCCGGCCGGCGAAGTGATCGATCGATCCTCGACGAAGAACCCGATGCTCATTCCTCGCACGAAGAATCCCCGGCCGGCGGTCGGGGATTCTTCGTTTTCAGCGCGTTTCGGCGGTGTTCATCCGCCGGGCCCGTCGTCGCCTCGGGTTCGCCGGAGACGGTGGTTTCGGCGATTCCACTGGAGAAATCCCCGGTAAGTCCCGATCATGCCCGGGCTAACCTTTCCCCTGCCCGCCGTGTTAGGCGGGCGACGAATTCCGACCCCCATCCAATCATCCGAGTGGCCCTGCACGAAGTGTTCATACCGCGGTCATCCCGCTGGAAGGACCTCTCCGACGACGAGTTGATGGGACGGGTCCAGGATGGGGACGTTGCGGCCTTCCGGCAGCTGTACGACCGGTACAAGACGCAGCTGTTCCTGTACTGCCTGCGGATGGTCAACGATCGCGACGCGGCCAAGGACGTGCTGCAGGACATCTTCATTCGGATCCACACGCGCCGCGAGCAGTACAAGGCAGGGACGAATTTTCCGGGGTGGATTCACACGATCGCCCGCAATCTCTGCCTCAACGCCCGGCGCGACGCCCGGGAGCACCAGAGCTTCGACGACTCGATGCCCTATGCCTCGGCCGAAGCAGGCAACGGCGACGTGGCGCTGCGCCAGCGACTGGCCGACGAGATCGCGCGACTGCCCGTGCTCTATCGCGAGGCGCTCGTGCTTCGCGAGTACGAGGATCTCTCCTACCAGGAGATCGCCGACACGCTCGGCGCGACGATGGCGACCGTGAAGTTCAGAATCTTCAAGGCGCGCGAGATGCTTCGCCAGCGCCTTGGAAGCAGCCTCGACGAGTACAACGGCAACACCGACAGCAATCGCGAATGACTCCGGCCGAACGCCGGAATCCGAAGGTGAGCAATGATTACCGATGAAATCCAGGAGCTTCTCGACGGCGGGCTCGGCGACGAGCGAACCGCGGAGCTCCTCCATACGTTGTCGGTGAGTCCGGAGAAGCGCGAGGCGTTCCGGCAGTATCTGAACCTCCGCGCGTCGATGGCCGCCGACCGGATGGCCAGCACGATGACGCCGGCAGAGGATGCCGCGCTCTGGGGAGCGATCACCGGACCGGCAGCGGTGCCGACGGCCGCGGCGACGACCGGTCGCTCGTGGCTCGCCCGCGGGGCCGCTCTGCTCGCCGCCGGGACGATCGGATATCTGCTCGGCACCACGACGATCTTCTCGCCGGTCGACAGCGCCGTCGAGGCCGGCGCCCGCACGACGCGCACCGCGCCGGCGACGGGCACGCAGACGTCGCCGTCGGTCGGTTCGCCGTCGGTCGGTTCGCCGTCAGTCGGTTCGCCGTCAGTCGCTTCGCCGTCGGTCGCGTCGCCATCTGCCGGAGCTGCGGTGGCGACCGCGCCGAGGATCGAATACCGTGACCGCATCGAGTACCGCGACCGCGTCGCCTATCGCGACCGCATCGTCTACCGCGACCGGATCGTCGAGCGTGACGCCGCCGCGAGCAGCGATGCCTCTCCGGAAGTGACGCGCCTGACGAGCTCTCCGGCGATCGCCGCCGACTCGGTGCCGAGCGCGACTGAGGCGCGCGAGTCGCAGGCCGCTCCGCAGATTCCGGCAGACACGATCACCGCACGCGGGACCTCCACCGCGACCGCCGCGAATGACGCTCCGAGCCGCGGCGGCTCGACGAACGTCCAGGGCGCGATCGACGACCCGTGGATCGAGAATGCCATCGCCGAGGGTCCCTCGCCGATCGAGCGTGATGGCTGGGAGGCGCTCTACGTCGAGCGCGTCGGCCTGCTCGCGCCGGCGCCCGTGAAGATCGAGTCCGAGGACGAGGGCTTCGCCTACCGCCTGCTGGGACTGACGCACTGGTTCGGTGGCGGACACTTCGGTGTCGGCGGCCGGCTCGGCTACGGCAGCTTTTCGACGGTCGAGCTTTCGTCGCGCGCCGGCAGCACCGGCCTCGGCGAGGAGATCACCGGCACGGTGACCGCGAAGAACCGCCTCTGGCTCGAGGGGCACATCTCCTGGCGCACGCCGTTGACGCGCAGCCTGGCGGTGACGCTCGAGGGCAACATCGGCGGATCGGCCTATCACACCAAGCTTGCCGGCGACGTGGTCGGAACGTTCTTCGTGACCGACAACATCGGCCTGCACGCCGGTCTCGGCCTCGGCCGCTACTGGTACAGCATCGCCGACGAGCGCGACCGCATGCTCGAGGACACGCCGACCGGCGGCGTCACGAGCGACGTCAGCTCCACCTATGAGGGGCTGATGTTCGAGGGGCGCTACGGACTGTTCTTCCGCTTCTAGGATCGCGATCCAATTCAGAGAATGATGATGAACCCGACAACACGACAGTCCTCGCGAATCCTGGGCGGCCTCGCCGCGCTCGCGCTCGCCGCATCCGCCTTTGGCGGATGTGTGGTGACGCCGGAGGAGACGTCATGGAACGACGTCGGAACGTTCGGCTGGCCGGCGCAGATCGGCGCGACGATGCACTACAAGGTTGCCTCGCGCACGATGCCGCAGGACACCGCGGTCACCGCCGAGGTGCGTGCGGGCAAGGCCGAGTACGAGGGGATGTATCGTCTGGAGACGATCAACAACAAGGGCGAGACGCCGGGTGTCTCGCTGCAGGTGCACTTCAGGCCGACCGCCGACACGCTGTTCGTCGAGAACTCGCTCAAGCACGAGAACGGCCTCTCCGCCCGCTACGCTTTGGTGGCGCCGCTGGAGCGCGGTCGTACGTGGGTCGCCGATTACCAGACGACCGCCGACGACGCGCGCACGCCGTCGATGATCGCGACCGTCGTCGAGCGCTATTCCTACTGGAAGCTCGAGGGCCGAGGCTACGAGAACGTCGTCGCCGTCAAGTACGTCCCGGTTTCGCAGGGCGGCGAGCGACAGGAGTGGATCCGCTTCTATGCGAAGGGGATCGGGCTCATCCTGACGGTGAAGAACCGGTACCCGATCTCGAGCTATCCGACCGGCGCGCCTCCCGAGGAGGAGGACCGGATCGTCCTGACCGAAACGTCGGTGGTGCACTGAAGATTTGCTGAACGACCGAACGATGAAGCTCCCAATGAAGCGATTCGCCCGCATACCCCTTCCGGCTCTCTCTTTGATCGCGGGACTGCTCCTGGCGACGGCGCCCGCCGTCGCGCAGACCGAGCTTCTCGACGCGGCTCCGAGCGGCACCGAGTACTACGTCGGATTCATGCAGAACGACGACGACGCGGGCGGCGCGGTCGCGAAGTTCATGGGGGTGATGATCACCTCGCAGGTCGCGACCGTCGGCACCGTCGACATCCCCGGCTACGGCACGACGCCGTTCAGCACGCAGCCCGGCCAGTACACGACGATCTCGGTGCCCCGCGTGTTCGAGCACCGCATCAGCGAGGACACCATCGGCGAGGCTGGCAAGAGCGTCATCGCGGCGATCCACATCAGCGCCCGTGCGCCGATCTCGGTGTTCGCCATGAACGCGCGCCAGCAGTCGACCGGCGGCTTCGTCGCGATCCCGGTCTCGAGCTGGGGCACGCGCTACCTCGCGGTCGGACTGCCCAACGGCTTCGGCGGCCGCACCAGCGAGCTGATGATCGTCGCGGCCTACGACGACACCTACATCCAGTTCACACCGAGCGTCAAGACCGTACGACAGGAGCGCGGCACCGTCCGGCAGATCAAGCTCGACCGCGGCCGCACCTACTTCGTGCAGGCGCTGGCGCGCGAGGCCGGCGTCGCCGATCTGTCGGCATCGGAGATCGTCTCGAGCCGTCCGGTCGGCCTCATCTGCGGACACGTCCGCACGCCGGTCACGATCGACGCGACGCTCCCGTCGGATCCGCAGGCCTATGCGACGCACCAGGCGTACATGGCCCTGCCGGATTCGGCCTGGGGCTACGAGTTCGCGAGCATGCCGATGCGCGCAGGCGGCGACCGCTTCCGCGTGATGCCCTCGCGCGAGGCCTCGATCATCGTTACCCATCACGGCCCGGCCGGCATCGGGCGTGACACCCTGGCGCTCGATGCCGGCGAGGTCCGCGATGTCTTCCAGGTCGATGGCCAGATGCTCACCGGTGGTGTCGAGTGGCACTCGAGCGTCCCGACGATGGTGCTGCAACTGCGGACGGGCGGCCGCTACGGCGATCCGGCCGAGAGCCCCGCACTCGTACCGCTGACCGCACTCTCGACGCTCGCCTCACGCTCGGCGTTCATCGCGCCGGAAAGGATCGGCGAAGGCACATTCGCCCAGCATCGCCTGTCGTTGCTGGTCTCGGCTCCGGAGGAGCTTCGCAAGGACCCGAAGGCGGTCTTCCAGGCGATCCGCCTCGACGGTGTGCCGATCGAGGTCTTCGCCCCGGGAGGCGAGCCGACGCCGATCGGGACCAACGGACTGTTCCGCGCCACGATGTCGATTCGCTCCGGCGGACACATCCTCGTGGCCTCAGAGGGCGTGCGCTTCGGCGGCACGGTCTCGGGCGAGAACGGCACGATCTACCGCGACGCCTATCTGTGGGCGCTGCCCACGTGGGGCGAGCCGGAGCAGCTCGACGTGAGCGCGCCGTACGTCGTCTCGGTGCAGACGCCGGCGAAGGGCACCGTCGACGTGACGCTCAGCGACATCACCGGCGGCTACTTCAGCGGCGTCGGCGACATCCAGACGTCGCCGGGCGTGACCGGCTGGGTGCGCACGGCGTTCAACGCTCCGATGCCGAACGATCTCGGCCTGGCGAGCTTCCGCGCGATCACCGACCCGAGCGGCCCGCTCAACGTCACGATCCGCGATCGTGATGGGAACGTCAAGGACACGATGCTCTCGCCGTCGCTGTGCTTCAAGACCGCCCGACCGGTCGACGCGCGTGTCGAGATCAGGACCAACGCGGGCCTGACGGGATCGTCGACGCTCGAGCTCGTCGCGAACGAGTGCGGTGACGTGGCGAACGTCCGGTCGATCGTCTTCGGATCGGGCTCGGTCGCGGTTCACCTCGAGGCCCGCTTCGACAACGGCCTTTCGACGACGACGATTCCTTCGAGCGGGCGGGCGACGCTGACGGTCACATCGTCGAGCGCGGTGCCGCAGGGCCGCCACGACGCGACGATGCGCATCTCCGTCGACGACTCGCTTCTGGCGATCCCCGTCGTGGTCGTGGTCGATCCGCCTCTGGGCGTCGACGACGAGCAGGGCGCGGGCAGCCTCCTTCGCGTCTATCCCAATCCAGTCACGGCGAGCGCGACGATCGCACTCGAGCGCGCACTCGGCGCCGACGGACGCCTGACGATCACCGACAACCTCGGTCGGACCGTCCGCACGATCGACGCTACCGAAGCCGCCGGAGCCACCGAGCTGCTGTGGGACGGACGCGACGCTAGCGGCACTCCTGTGGCCGCGGGCATCTACCTCGTCACGCTCTCCGATCGCGGGG